>CAZYOE010000235.1:0-5697 GCA_964648725.1 uncultured Pseudobdellovibrionaceae bacterium
TACAAATAGTTGGTATTGGCACGTGACTACACCCCACTAATTGGTAGAGAGGCCAAAGTGACAACTAATGTAATGGATCTGTCGAAGAAGCGTAAACCCAACTATAACTCTTTTGGGGTGGCTCCTGAGCTTTTTTGACCTTATCGCTACCCGAGCCCATATTTTAAAATTTGTTTATGGGTATCGCTTTCGGGCGGCAAATGCTCATCAAGGGGCCTGTATCAGGAATACGGTCGCTTTGGTGCACCAACTATGCGTCGGAAGCAAGGTAGTTGGAGGCCCTTCTCAGCCCCCCAAAAGGTTCACATTTAGCTAACCTTCGGCACCACACAAAGATTGGTTAATGTTCCATGCTTTGATTAAAAAATGTAGGAAGGCCGGGCTCGAAGTCTTCAATTTTTTCTATATCCAATATAAATCGAGTTTCAACATCTGTGAGTGGCTGTCTGATCATTATTTTATGTGCATACCCTTTTTCCTCTAAACGTAGCCATGCGTTTAATGCATCAGTCGAAGGTGAATTGCTTGAAATAACTCGTATTCCTCTATTGTGCGCAGCTCTTGCTAATATATAGTAAAGCAAGGATCCGAAGCCTTTGCCGTAATAATTTTCATCGGTTAAAAAAATGTGAGATTCAACAAAATCAAAATCGATTTCTTTAGTACCTTCTTTTAGAACAGCCACGGGAACACCTGTAACAATACCTATTTGTTTGTTAAGGTAGAACAGTCTGTATGCTAAAGCATCTGGCACCTCGTCGATTATATTTTGAACTATTTTGATAGATTCAATTGGTGTTCCACTTTTTTTTATACGAGCTAAAAGGGTTGAATTGCCTAAGTAATTCAACTGTGACTGTTGTTCGACGGAATCATGGTTAGGTAAACCACTCAAGCTATTTCTGCAGGATATCTCAGTCCCATAGGCATTAGAACAAAAAACGGCAGTCAATTGGACAAAGACCATACAAATAAATGCTTTAGAAATATTTTTGACCATTATACCTCCTCTTGTGTAGTTAATTGCAAAAAGTAAGCTGGCTGATTACGAATTCATACCGCTCAATGATAATGAGTTAATCTGGCAAAAACTCAGCGGGCAGTAAACACTTGTTTGTGGCCGAACGAAGCTTTTCGGAGCTCCGGTTGGCGGACCATCTTAAAAGACTAAAATACCGCAGCCGCTACCCAGAAAAAGCCACCCATCACTAGAATGGTCATTCCTGATCGTATCACTGAAACGGGAAAGGGGCGTCCCTTTCCGGCGGTGACAAAGCAACACCACAAGGCAATTATAGTCCATTTTACTCTATATATTTTTCATGGAAAAATGCTGACGTACATTTCTCCGAACGTCTCAGAAACTGAATTTTCTCATTAAAGTCAGTACCCCTATTCAGTTATTCAAAAAAGTAACAGCAGCTTGTTCGCCATTCTGGACGAACTTTTTCTGGCTACCAATTCCACAACTATTTAATTTGATAGAATAATCGTTGTTTACTCCGCGAGTAGGGTGTTCAGAACTCCGAACGCTTTTCTTCCTCTAAGACGATCTAAATAAACCCAAGTTATTGAAATGGCTAATTTCTCATTTCTTGACATACAACTTGCCTCTACCGATTGGAGAAGCATTCAGGGGGTGCCAGATGCGACATACAATCTTGGTCGTTGATGACAACAAGGAGAATCTGAAATTTCAGAAAAGCCTTCTGGAATCTAGTGGCTACTCTGTTCATCAAGCCCCTAATGCACAATTCGCAGCATCCCTCATTGCGAAAAACCTGGGTCGTTATTCCTTGGCCCTAGTGGATTACCACATGCCCGAAATGAAGGGTGATGAAGCTACAATGCTTTTTCAAAGCATCGATCGAGATTTGCAAGTTATCACGATTTCTGGGGACGATTCAGACGAAGCCTTTGAAAAAAATTTGAAAGCAGAATCGTTTCTTTTTCTCAATCGCTCGGTCAGCACCCAACGCCTTATGAACATTGTGGAAAGCTACTACAAAAAATTTGAAGAACGCAAAGTCTGTTTTGAAGAGGTTACGAACCCAAGCGAGGCTGAGAAAATCATTCGTTCATGACTATGACTAAGACAAATAAAGCGGAAAGTGACTCTCTCAGCTCCCGCCAAAAGCCGGTTACAAAGAGCTTTCGAGTGACTTGAATGGGGCGTTTTCAACAATTTGCTGCTAAACAAGGATTATGTTTCAACGGACGGGCGTGAAAATGGACTATTCAGCAAATCAACGCACCAAAATTTCGGTTCCAGCCTCCCATTTTGAAGTACCCAGACTTTTATTGTTTAATTGGGTTTTAGATCTTTCAATAGGTCTTCTAGCAGGTTTTCAGAATATTTGCGTAGGTTTCCGTCATTGCGTTTGCAGGCATTAGCTACAAGAGAGTTCCTCTTATTCAATAAAAATGTTTCTATTGCGATAGGGTAGGCGCTCTTGGGATCGGTGCAAATGGTGAAATTAATAAACGATCTGTACATCAGCAATGCATGAAGCTTTGCTGCTCTCACTTTTACTGCCCAGAATTTTCACCGACTTGCCGAACTCAATTGAGGCATTAAGTGAAGATTCGATAACACCCCATTTCATTTGATTGAACCAAGATTTAGCATTGCAGGCTGGATACAACTTAATCACATTTCCATTTGGTTCTACCAGCATGTAATCTTCTCCCGATTTGTGAACCAATCCTGTCGTTATGAGAGCCACTTCATTTGCAAAAACAGATATGGTCGAAAATATTGTACACGTTACAATAACCACAAAAGGCAAAAATAAAAGTTTAAAATTTAGCATACGAAATACCTCATAAAAAGCCGAAATATAACTTCGGAGACTGAATTATCAAAGGTGTTGCCAGATGTAAACAAAAATAGTGTTTATACATTCTATTTTGGTCTGAAATTTGGCTTTTAAAGCAGGAAATGTATTTTTTTTGCGTTGAACAACTAACTGAACAAGAATTGTCACTGAATAGTCCATTTTCACGCCCGTCCGCTGAAACATAGTCCTTGTTTAGCAGCAAATTGTTGAAAACGCCCCATTCAAGTCACTCGAAAGCTCTTTGTGACCGGCTTTTGGCGGGAGCTGAGAGAGTCACTTTCCACTTTGGAATTCCTAATCATAATTTGGTCAGGGCGGCATTATTTTGCATGAGGCTATTTATCGATTTCTCACAGTTCACGACCTCGAGCCAAAAGATGCTGTGCCCGCTACGCGTTTTATGGCGACGTTTTTTTCACCTTCTAGCAGCCAAGATCAAATTAAGTTGGCCGTGGATTCTTTATTTCCGCATTTAAAGTACGCTACCACAGTCACCGACTGAAGTAGATGATTCACTTTTTTCCTTTATCATTTCATTTCGGTATTTTTTTGCTAGTCCTGCGGAATATTGATCGGAAAATTCAATAAACATTTGGTATTGATCGTTCCAATGTTCAGTATGAGATCTTCTAAATACTTGCGCAACCGAAGGTAATGCTCTTTGGTTGGCAGCTCTGATAATATCTATAAAATAAGGCCTCCATACTTCTGATTGAGGAAAATTAAAAACTTTAAGAAGATCAATTAAATCTTGCGGATTTTGAATGTGATTTTTCCAATACAAAAATAGCTGGGTCGCAAATGGTAGGTTAGCATTAGAACCCAAAATTTCTAGAAACTTCATTCTAGTTAAGACAGTTTGTTTCAAAAATTTAATTGGAGGCTCCATTAACCAGGCTATCAATTGAGTTAATAGTTGATCTTGCCCATTTGCAAAAGCCTTACTTATCGTTTCTGGTTTAAAAAATAAATCTGCAAGAGGTGCATTTTCTAAATAATATTTTAATTTAAAGTCAAGTCTTGAGACAGGGGAAAATCCGAAGTCAGCGAGCGAAAATACTAATCTATTGCGTTTATTTAATTGTGTAAACTCAATAAAATCCCTAGCCATGGCTACATATAGATTTTGATGTTTGTCAGATTCAATTAGAGTTTTAAATCTTTCTAATATTCCAATTCTGTCTCCAGAGTGATACAATTTAGAAATGTCTTGCCAAAATTGCCTTAGGTTTTTAAAATAGCGAATGGCATTTACGTCCTTTGCAAATTCCTTTATGTCCCCGACAATTTCATTGAAGTCTTCATTGGAGACATTATTTTCAAGATTTTCTTTGGAGCCATCTTCATGAAAACCACTAGTTGGATACCAAATCCCTTCAAAATTTTGTAAGTCATCAAGGTTCCACACATTCCCAATTTGAGAAATACTGATAATACTAGGGCTACAAACACATGGAGGTGTGGTTATGGATTTAGAGGTATTAAAGAAGAAAATTAGTACGTATCGTGGTGTTTCTTTATTGAAGAACAAATCGATGAATTGGGGAATAAAGAGTTTGGTTGCTCCTCAGAGCGATATAAAAAATCCGATCGAACAAAGGAAAAGGGACCTTCAAAACCTGGTCGATTATTGCATCGGGTATCAAACCACGAGCTACCGCCTTAAGAGGGTGTTTGCCCTCGTTGCGTAACTTTAATTCTGGAGGTTTTTGCATACATAGATTGGCGAAGTTTTCATCTAGAAAGGGCACACGGGCCTCTACTCAAAAACAATGGTTTACTTGATGGCTGCAATTGTAGAAGTGAGCCTCATTTTCCTAATTTCCGCTTTGAAAACATTAACGTTCACATGATGCAAAGCTTTATCAACTTTTAGACGTAATCATAACCACCGAAGGTGAACGAGGTAATGTGGATGCTTGTGAAGCGTCTGGCGAATGAAAAACTTGAAATCATAAGCAGCGCGGTAATAAATGGGTTAAACTGTTCTGAATTGCCATGCCTTTTGAAAGTGTTTACCATTTGCAGATGACGATTAACTTTTTTTGGTAACTTAATATGAATAAAATCGATAAAGTTGGTTCCGTTAGTGCCCATTCTGTTAAGAAGTGCACGAAAAAAGATTGGGACGAGTGGATTCAGATTCTAAATCAGCAAAAGGCACAAAATCTGACTCACCAGAAATTGGTTGAGTTGCTCAAAGTAAAATTTAAGTTAACCCCGTGGTGGCAGCAAGAAGTTGCAAGAGGTTATCATATAGCGATTGGCATACGTGTTCCCCAGCAAACGCTGAAGGGCACTTATACAACCACGGTAACGAAATCGATGTCTGTCTCGGCGAAGGTTGTTTTTGATTTCATTATTTCTGAAAGTGGTCAATCTATTTGGTTGAAACCACTCTATAAAACCAAGGTGTCAGAAAATTCAACTTTCGAAGCCGAAGGCGAAATTTTTGGAGTATTTAGAGGAGTAACAAAGAATAAAAAATTACGTTTGTTATGGATTGACTCAGACTGGCCCCGGCAATCCGTGTTGCAAATTATGCTCTATCCTAAGCCTAAACATATAACAATGATAGTTGTCAGTCATCTTGATCTCCCCACGCTCAGAGCGAAAAAACAAATGCATGAAAGATGGCGGGCCGCCATTGATGAAATCGCTGCTTCAATGTCAAATTTGAAAATTTGAGCCTCGAAAACCTCCCACTTCAACATAAGTACTACAGGAATACACCTATTGCAGTAAAATGGGCGTGACAATGGACGATTCAGCGCGCGCAATCGTAATCTCATTGGGATCTATCTGATCCTTTCTAAAAGAACGGACTCCTAAAATATAACTGGATGGTGTATAATGC
>CAZYOE010000236.1:0-5611 GCA_964648725.1 uncultured Pseudobdellovibrionaceae bacterium
ATGGTAGTAGTAAATGGCACGAATGGATTCTTCTGGGTCGCTGATGTCTCCACTGGTGGCTGTGTGGTGCACAATGATCTTCTTGATGTCCTTTGGATATTCTTGTGGCCAGAGGTAAGGATTTCCTTCCTTGTCCGTTGTGATGGTCTTCACAATTTCAAGATCTGGATCGGTTTCTACATAGTCGTCTTCGTCGTCGCCTCCGCTGCTGCTCAAATCGCTATCGTAGTAACGGGTGAGCAAAAGTTCTTCATCCGCCCCCCAAGATTTTCGAGACTTCACCGTGTTGTCGTCATTGAAGACGAGCTTTTGAAGCGAGTTGAAAACGGAGCTCTTTCCTCCATCTACGGCATCAAAAGTCACGTTGCTTAGTTTGGGCGTTACCGAAGTATCTTGAGTAGCTAAGAACACGCGGTATTGAAAAGCCTCGCTTTCTTCCGTGATCACATAAGTCCAGAGTTCATCGTCTCCATCTGGGTGGTCGTTGTCTTGTTCTAGCGATTGCCAGTCGGTCCAGTCTCCTTCTGTGGTTCTGAAACGAATTTCTATAGCGGCAGACGTTCCCTCGGGAAGTGCTTCTTCCCAGTTCAGTCCCAATAATTCAAAGCTCTTGTCAGCCGTGTACACATCCGACACAAAACGGCGATCGGTTTGGTAGTGCGGCCCCACTTCAATGATAGAGGCGGTGGGCTCGAGCGGAAGGGTGAGGCTTTGGTCTCCAACGATGCGAGTGCTGCTGCTTGGAGTGCCTTTAAGGAGCAGAGCAAGCATGGGCAGGGCGAGGAGCGTGGAAAACCAGGTTTTCTTATAAAAATTCATCTTATAATTATAACATATATTATGGCTTTTCGGAAGCGGCAAAAGCATGCTAAACTTCTCATACTTTGTCATTAATTACAACTCAACTATGGCCACTGTTGTTACAGACCAAAATTTTGCTGACGAGGTGCTTAATTCTAAGCTCCCCGTGCTTGTAGATTTTTACGCAGACTGGTGCGGACCCTGCAAAATGATCGCTCCTCTTGTGGAAGAGATGGCGGGTGAATTCGAAGGAAAAGCCAAGGTGCTTAAACTCAACACCGAAGAGGCAATGGATACCACCCAAAACTTCGGAGTGAGCAGCATTCCTACTTTGATCTTCTTCAAAAATGGTCAAGAAGTGGACCGCATTGTTGGAGCAATGCCAAAAGAAATGATGGTGGAAAAATTGAGCGCTCTTCTTTAGTCTTCTTTCTCAAATAAAGTGGGCGACTCGCCGGGCAATTGCAACAGGCGAGCGTCCATTTTTTCGTAAATCTTTTGTTGGCGCTGCGCTTCCGCTTGCGCCCGCTTATCGCAATCTTCATTTTCCTTGTGGCCGTTGTGTCCGCGCACCCAATTCCAGCTGATTTTCTTCTCAAACAAGTAGGGCATAAGTGCGTCCCACAGATCTAAGTTTTTCTTCCGCTTCCAATTCTTAGTGAGTGTACTGATCACCCAGGTGGAATCACTGTAGATATCCAGTTCTATTTCAGAGGGATGGTGCTCCTGTAGGTACTTGAGCGCCTCAATCACCGCTGTGAGCTCCATTCTATTATTAGTGGTGTAGGGTTCGCCGCCTTGATTGCGAATTTCCTTGCCCTCCACCCTAATAGGGTAGGCCCAAGCTCCCGGACCCGGGTTCCCCAGGCAGCTTCCATCGGTATAAACCTGAATCTTCATGGCCTCAGTGTAAAGTAAAGTTGACAGTTCGTGAAGTTTGGATCACCATTAACCTCTAATTTTTCTTTATTTTATGCTAGAAACCTATACCCCAGACGGGGAAACCCCAAAACTAGTTCCACTTCTGCAAGGAGGAGCTGACGTGAATGCTCTATTGCGTGGGATGCAAATGGGAGTACAGAAGGCCATGGAAGAAGGGGGTGAGGCAGCTCCATATGATGATGAGGATGATGATGATGATGAGGAGGATGATGTTGATGAGGATGATGATGAGGATGGTGATGATGATGAGGATGATGAGTTTTATGATTGGGATGCTGCGGATGAGGAGGATTCGTACTGATTTGGCGATATGGGGCACCTGTCATTCTGAATAATGAGGCTCGGGAGTAATATGAGGGGTAAGAGCATAAACAAAGCATCCCTCAAAAAGGCTCCGATAAATCCAGATTCTTTTTGTGCTTCCAATGGTCATTGATGGTGTTGACCACCCAAGAAGAATCACTAAAGACTTCGATGAGCTCCACTGCTGGGTAGTGCTCCTTTTAAAAGTGCAGTGCCTGAATGACAGCTAACAAATTCCACTTGAAAAAGCGGGCGGGGGCCACTAAGATAGGCAGGCCAATCACCTTTGCGGGTGTCGTATAGTGGCTATTACCACAGCCTTCCAAGCTGTTGAGAGGGGTTCGATTCCCCTCACCCGCTCCAAGAAATTTTTCAGATCAAAAGAAGGCCCCCCTGAAGAGTGGTTCGAACTTTTAGAGCGTTTTTATTCGGTAAATTGAAGAGTGGAGATCACCTCTATGAATGCTTGATATTCCTTCATTGCAGCTTCTTCACTAATCCCATCGGAAGAGTTAAAAAGTATTCGGAAAATTTCTTCAGGTTTAGTTTTATTTTGTAAGTACGTGATACTTTCCCAGCCGCCCCGATTTTGCGCTAACCCTTGATACCACGTTTTCATTATGTCACTTTCATTTTGAGACCAGCCAATGGTTATCAGATCTTTATATTTCGGATCATTAAAATGATCGTTCATTTCGGGGTTATACATGTCATCTCGTATATATGCCTCTAGATCAAGACTTTGATTGTTCTGAAAAATCTGTATGAAGATGACCTTATTTGCATCGTTTTTGCTTCTTAAGTCTAAGCCGCTGAATAGGATGTGGCTTTGATAGTTCTTATCTGAAAGGTCCTCTCCATCTTTAAGAGTAAATTCTGTTGGGTATTTGAAGGTGAAACCATACTTCTCATTTCTATAACTTTCCCAATCCTCTACTCCACTTGTTTGGTCTTCTAGGATTTCGTTTGATTCACTAGGGGGCTTGCTCCCATCAGCAGGTGTTTCTTCATTGTCATTTTCAAGGGTAAATGTGCTGATAATTCTTTCTTCCGAGGCGTCAAATCCACTATATCTCGTTATCCAAAGGCCATTTCCCTCCAACGGAATGTAGTAGAAGACTACAGGAGTCCCGATGGCCGTAGCATGTTCTCCCTTCAACGATGTTGCTCCATTAATATTAACTTCTGTTGCTTCGCTAAACTGTGCCAAAGAAGTTCCATCCTCTAATCGATCTGAATTTTCAATCTCTGACTTCAGGTCATCGAAAGTTGAGGAGACAATTTCTATGTCCAAGTATTCGCTGTACAAATATAGGTCTTTCTCGAGACTATGGATACGGACCGTATTACCATCTTCTTCAAGAATCCAATCTGGAGGGTAAGTAAAACTAAAGTCATATTGCCCGCTTTCGTACTTTATCCATTCTGATTCATTTATACTTTCGGTGATAACCGCTGTCTCCTGCTCTTCTAAGCCATTGTTACAGGCAGTGAGCGTAAAAAGGATGGCCAAAAGATAAATGGTGTGTTTCATGCTTTTATTCTATAGTTTTTTTAGTTTTTCACAATCCATCAACTCAGATGCTTTGCCAAATCTTAAAACTCCCCTTCTCTTCAATATAAGTTCTAATAGCGTCTATAGTGCAGCTCCATATGGGAATTGCCGATATTAAAATCAGCTTTTTCATCTTTTCTAAGCGGGTTTTGAGAGGTTTGAGCGACCCTAAAACCATTTCAGTCCGTGAGACACCATCCCGAACAGCTTTGAAGGGTTTTTTGAGCTGGAGATGCAGTTGTTTGTTATGGGTCCTAGCGGATATGTTTGTCTAATCAATTTTATTCCATTAGACTACATCCTTCCTTGAAGCTGATTTAATGAACCCAGAAAAGAAAATTTTTATTGTCCGCTCAAGACATCATGTTCCTGAATCAAAAGAAGGTGATGATGGCTATGCAGTCACCACAAGGCAACTTGATGTAGCTAGAGCAGTAATGCAACAATTAGTAGTTGGCGAAGGTGTCGAACGAATTTTTTTTGATGGAATGAATGCGAGAGAAGCTGATACTTGGAATCAACTCATAAGCCTCGGCTTAACGGATTACTTATGTGTGAAAGCTCAGATGGCAAGGACCGGTCTCACTGAAGATCAAAATGATCACTTTAGGTGGATTGAAACAATGCGCGACCTCGGAGGCACAACATCATCTGTGCGGTTTTGTGAAACAGAACCAATGAATAAACGTGGTGATCCATCTGACTTTGTAGGACCTATGCTCATTCCAGGCGCTTTGCCAATAAAGATTCAAACTAATTTTTGGCTACAAATGATAGGTCGATTATTTGGCCGTAAAATACAGCCTATTCGGGGGCTAGGTACGTATCTCCGGGATAGAGATGCATTCCCCCTCATCTGTGCACATGCAGGGCCTGTAAATGGCCTCTACGCTGGAAGCGACCATCAATATCCAGATCTTTTTCAGCGAAAATCAGGATTTCAAGTTGCGGCAGTTACACTGAAAGATGATTTAGATTTTCAAATTAGCAGTGCAAATACAACAAGCGAAATGCCTGACAGATTAGCGCAGCTTGTTCGAAATTCAATAGAGCAAAATAGAGAAGGAAGCACTCGACTACCTGTCTTGTCTTAAGAAATCCAGCCCTTACTCCGCCACCTATTTGAGAAAACTTGTCAACCAAGGAAAATTGGAGGTTTTCAATGAAGGGCGCAATTGGGTTACAACAAAAGAAGCCATCTTGCGTTACCAGAAAGCTCATCCAAAAAGGTTCTAAAGCATCTATAGTGGAGCCCCAAGAATTGAAAAGACCTCAATGAGATGTGTTTTTTAAATTATATTACTCCACTTAAACCTGTTAAGCAGCTTGCAATACTTCCGAGCTTCGTTCTAGAATCACCTGGAGGGGGCGCTCCTCCTCAGAGCCGCCAAGTAATTTGTCTATTACCAAGTTTATGGTTTCTCTTGGAATTCCGTTCGTCGTTGCTTCATCGATGAGAATATTTCTAATAATGTTTATTGGCTTCGGTTTACCGTTACGGAAGTAGGGTCTATATTCAGCCAGCGCCACTATGATGTCACTCAAAGTAAGTGAGGTGTACAGCAGGGCATCTGGAGAAGGTACATAACCTTTGGTGGTCCCGAGTGTGCGCTGTGTGAGGGGATAGTTGTGATGACGAGCCACCACACACCCCAAGTAGTTAGGGACATAAGCAAAAGATTCACTCTCGTGCCTATGAAGTACTCTTAAAAGAGTGTCTTCCCAACCATCAATCCCATAGCGGGCTAAAATCATATCAAGATTTTCTAGATCGTCCTTATGGTTTTTAAAGATCTTTACCATGTGTTCAACATCTTTCTTCGCTCTCTCATCCAAGTATCTTTCAACATACTCTTCTAAGTCTGGTGGGAGGGCTTCATGTTGTGAAACGTAGCGTGCCAGGCCCATTAGTGTCCTCACTGGAATAGCCTTTCGGTAATCGGCTTTACTTTTGGAGGCACAGAGTTCACCAAACTTTCGAACGAGCTCAGGATTTTTATCGTGTCCACT
>CAZYOE010000237.1:0-5338 GCA_964648725.1 uncultured Pseudobdellovibrionaceae bacterium
AATCCTCGACTTATTGAACAGCATTGGGATGACATGATGAGAATTGCGGGTTCGTTGAAACTTGGTACCGTATCAGCATCTGAACTCATTCGTACATTATTAAAAAGTGATAGGCCCTCTAGTTTGGCAAAAGCAATTATTGAACTTGGGCGCATTAATAAGACGTTGTATCTTCTAAATTATTTTAATGATGAAGACTATCGTCGTCGCATATTAACTCAGTTAAATCGTGGTGAAGGAAGACATAGTGTTGCTAGAATTATTTGTCATGGTCAACGTGGAGAAATCCACAAACGATATCGAGAGGGGCAAGAAAATCAGCTTGGCTCTTTAGGTTTAGTGACTAATGCTGTAGTTCTCTGGAACACAATTTACATGAATGAGGGACGTAATTATTTAGAGCAGCAATCCATTGTTATAAGAGAAGAAGATGAAGCCAGACTTTCACCATTGCAAATCGGACATATTAATATCCTTGGACATTATTCTTTTAATCTCACAGAGCAGGTTATGAAAGGAACTCTCAGGCCACTAAATCAACTTTCTGAAACTATGGACAATGTTGTAAATCTTGATGAAATTATTGCTAACTTCGAATTTTCTATTAAGAAAACCTGAGAAGCCGGTTGATTTTTTCTTGAAAAAGAGCTATTGCTAAAAAGCAATAGCTCAGGGTCTTGGATTCAGGTAAGAGAATAAGAAGGCATAGCAACTAAAAATATGAATAATAACTATTTGATTTCCATAATATGTGTATAAATCAATTGATTATGAGTTTTTCTGCATACCTTTAGAGATTTTTGTATCAATCTTAAAAACAACCGTCAGATCATTAAACCATCTCCCAGATGACGTCTTAAACCCTTAGCGTACGTTTTCGTACCATTGGACTTCAAACCCCTCGTACTACGCAAAGGGAAAAAACTTCCCTACGTCCCAACAGAAGAAGAACTAAATCGCTTCTACACAACCGTATGGCAGTCTCGGAACATGCAGCACGTCCTTATGGTGAAAATACTAGTATACACCGGTGTTCGTGTGAGTGAATTTATTAAGATTAAAATTAGCGACGTTGATTTTGAAGCTTGTCAAATTCGCATTACTCAAGGAAAGGGCAAAAAAGACAGAATAGTTCCGTTTTCATCTAAATTTAAGGAAGTCTTAGCCGTTCATGTTGAGGCTATGACCAAAAAAGGCCCGGTGTTAGGGTTCCAACGATTTGAAGCCACGTGCGTAAAACTCACATTAAATTGGGAACTTATTAATAACGCTTTCGTATGCGGATTGAGCATCAGTGATGGATAGTTTTGAATAAATCTCAAGGGATTGGCGGCTTTCATGACCTGAGTAGGGCTGAATAAGAGCATCGTCGATGCCTTGTTTCTTGAGCCACGTAAACAGGAAGTGACGTAATTTATGAGGAGAGATTGGTTTGGAAAGTTCTGCCTCTTTGGCATAATGTTCCATGATTTTTCGGATACCTCGATCTGTGTAGGGTTTCTTTTGAATCGACTCAAAAAGATAAATGGCTCCTTTTTTGGTCATAGCCTCAACATGAACGGCTAAGACTTCCTTAAATTTAGATGAAAACGGAACTATTCTGTCTTTTTTGCCCTTTCCTTGAGTAATGCGAATTTGACAAGCTTCAAAATCAACGTCGCTAATTTTAATCTTAATAAATTCACTCACACGAACACCGGTGTATACTAGTATTTTCACCATAAGGACGTGCTGCATGTTCCGAGACTGCCATACGGTTGTGTAGAAGCGATTTAGTTCTTCTTCTGTTGGGACGTAGGGAAGTTTTTTCCCTTTGCGTAGTACGACTACATCAAGCTCTTTTCTAACCAATTGAAAGAGGGTACGCATGTAGTGGTAATCAGGGCGTTCGTCTCGGATAAGTTTAGCTATTTGTTTGGCTTTTTGAGCAATTGGCTTACGTTTGATTTTTTCTTCAATCATCTTAGACAGCCTTTATTTTTTGTGGTTTTTGGATTTTAAAATTCAAACGTTTTGTCATATTTAAAGACACAACCCCATGGGGATTAAGGTGTCCATAGAACATTGGATTGAGGGCTCGCTTATCATGTACGGTAAGAGAATATGGTTTTAGAGGGTTTTTGAGGACCTCTTGAACCATCAGAGTGTTCATGTAGTTAATGCACACCTGAATAAGATGTAGACAAAGAATGGAAAGTTCTTGGTCCTCTTTATCGTTGGTAGAGATCTCCCCTTGTTTTCCATGGAAGATAAACCCCATCATACCATTAAAGCGTTCAACAACATTGAGGGTTTCGTTTATTTGAATCCGAAAATTCTCGTCTTGGAGATAGCGGCATAAGAATATAGTGCGAACGGCTTTTCCAATCTCCAAAAGAGCTTGATAGGCTGGATGTGTGGCGTTGTCAGCACTCAATCGTTTAAGCAATACACTGGCTTCTACGGTTCTTGTTTTAAGAGCCACGGTGTATTTGACAACTTCTTCATAGTGGCCCTCGATCTTTCCCCAATTAATGGGGTCACTCGCAAGAGCCAACTTTAAGTGAGGAAGCTTTTCTTTGAAACTTCGTGAAGGAGAGAATAACTTTTGTTTATGAATCCCTTTGATTCTTGGCAACAGGTCAAAGTGTAAGAGATGGCTAAAGGCAAAACCTATACTGCTTTGGCCGTGGGTGTCTGTATAGATTTCACTCATGTCCATTTCAGTGTCGTGACGCAGACAACCGGTTAACATGGATCCTACCTCTGAGTCTCCAGGACGTGTAATTTGCATGTAAATCGGTGCTGATTTTGTATCTATATGGGTATAGACCATGACACCATGGGATCTGTATCTTCCATGCCATCCCCCCACCATGTTTTGCACCCAAACATTAAACCGTTTTGAATCACAAGCACACCCAACGATATTCTCTCCCCAGATCTTCGGATCACGTATTTCTAAAATGGCATTGATGATGTCTTGGATAGCTGCGCGTATATGCTGAGCGGAGAGATAACGATTTTTAACGTAGCGTAAATCGGCGTAAGATTCTCCTGTGTGGGATGTGGCTAAACGTTTTAGGCCAATATTGCTTCCTAATCCGTAAAGGCAAAAAAGCAAACGTTTTTGAAGACTATCTTTTGGGATGACACTGCGAGCCCCTAATCCCTCAAAGTTCTTGGTAAACCCAATACGGAAATCGGCCTCTTTCAAAATATCAATTAAGGGCACATTTGGCCAAATCCGACTTATTTCTTGATGTAGAAGTCCGAGATTAATAGGAGGTTCTTGGGGAGCTGATGGAGAAAGCTTAATGGCTCCCTTTTTACGTTTGATCAAGCTCACTTTCTCATTGCTTGGTATTGTTTTGTTCAACAAAAGAAGACTCTCTTCAAGCTCATTCTTTAAGGAAGCAATAAATTCATCAGCCTCTTTCGGCAAATCCAGCAAGTCAAAATAAAAATCCTTCTTTTCTTCAAAATCAGAAGGCATGTCTTTAGCTGGATTCTGATACTGATGAGCGCCCTTAACCCATATATTTTTAACCGACAATTCTTTAGAAAAATGCTCCAATACAGCTAGTTCATAGGCCTTTTCCTCTATAACTATATTCGCTTTATCCTGGGTTCCTTTTTGAACCATAGACCCCCAAGATTTAAGAATACTTTCCTGATAAGGAAGCCCACTGATCTCTCGTTCGGACTCATCCTTTTTGATCCACTCTATGGCTAGAAGAAGTTCACGAAGGTCTTTACGATCTGTCTCAAACGCTAGTGTCTTTAAAAGATCCTTAAGGAGTTTCCTATAGCCGTGATTGTAAAGAGACAGTGCCTTCACCCGCACCTGATTCTGATACCATTTTTGACGATGATGCAATTCCTTAATGA
This sequence comes from uncultured Pseudobdellovibrionaceae bacterium, assembly GCA_964648725.1. Taxonomy (GTDB): domain Bacteria; phylum Bdellovibrionota; class Bdellovibrionia; order Bdellovibrionales; family Bdellovibrionaceae; genus CAUJGP01. The sequence goes on from CAZYOE010000237.1 coordinate 3,871, forward strand.
TGGCTTCAAGTTCCGTTGTTGATACTTTTGGATAGACCGTTTGTTCTATAATACCTTTTGGGTTACTTTGGAGCGTTTCAGCTAATGTCAAAAGGGTATCAAATTTTCCTTTGACCTTCTTGATTTCTGACAAAACATACCGATCAACATGTTGTTCAGCCCTCTTTTGAATGCGATGTAAAATTTTAAGTAAAAGCTCTGTCAGCGTGTCAGCAGATTGTTGAGTTTTAACTGTGCAAAAGAGAGCCAGTTGACCGTATCGTAACACATCCGCCTGGGCGTTCAAATCACTCGGAGCTCTTATTTTGACGTAGGTCGCGTACTTAATGAGGAGTTTTCTTGGGTGTGTGTCGGCCAGAGTTTTTGGCAATTTGATGGACTTTAAAAAATCATACTTAGAGATTTCATAGAGAATTGATTCCTTCTTAAGGTGACTCGTGTCTTTTTTGAAGTCATTTAAAATGAACTTCTTTTTTGGTAAACAGTCTGACGTATCTCCGGCATTATTATCATTATCTGGAGGCTCTTTTAAAATCCCGTCCAATATTTTTTTTGTTTCATTTGAGAGAGACTGCGCAATTCCATTCAGTATATTTTGTTCAAAAACATTGGAGGTTTTTACCAACAATCTCTTCATCTCATTCTTAGAAAACAACTCTATTTTGTGATGACGGCAAAAAAATTCTGCAGCCTCAAAAAGCTCTTCTTCATCCGGCACCTGCGGTAGAATATTTTTTGAAAGCCAAGAAGACAAATCTGTTTTGTCGTTTTGTGTCATTTCCCTATATCCTAAAAAACCCCGAATACTTTCCCGAAACCTGATAAGCGTCCTCTCTGTCGGCCATTTCAATTCCTCAAAGGAAACATAAATATCAAGCTGATCCACGAGCCTTTCATAAGCGTATGGTAAGAGCTCTATTGCTCTATCAGGAAAGTGTTTCTCACTTTCAAAATACTTGAATAGAATCGCATACGTTACCTGGTTGTGAAATCCTTTCTTTGTGAGAATGTGATTTTTTTCTGCCTCACTTAACACAAAAAAATCCAATGGCTGATTCTGAAAAGAAATAAGATCAGTCTTGGGCCTCAAAAAATAATTTTCCATAAAGTTCACACATACTTCTGCATTAAAATGGTCTTTTAAAAGAGTTCCGAGAATCATGTAAATCGGAACTCAAAAGCCTAACAATAGCGATATTCGACCCCATCATAGACCATAAAAAACGAAAAACACAACAAAAAAATCTCTCACTTTAAAAATCGGAAATCTAAAAGTAAAAAAATATGACCAAAAGGAGGTCAATAATAAGTTCTGAATTCAAATGTGAGTTTTACGCATGTGGCCCCAAATCGTTGGACGCCTCACTCAGGGCCAACTATGATGAGTCTTATGGGCTTAACAACTTTAAGAAAGGAAAACTATCATGAATAAAAAATTTCTCCGGACAGCAACAATACTCTTAGGAAC
>CAZYOE010000237.1:5348-5607 GCA_964648725.1 uncultured Pseudobdellovibrionaceae bacterium
GCATGTGGCTTCAAATCGTTGGAACCCTAACACCGGTCCTGATAAGCGCGCCCTCAATGCAATGTTCTATGGACACCTTAATCCCCATGGAGTTGTGTCTTTAAATATGGCAACACGTTTGGATTTTAAAATCTCAAAACCACGAAAAATAAAGGCTGTCTAGGATGATTGAAGGAAAAGTAAAACGTAAGCCCATTGCCCAAAAAGCAAAACAAATTGCTAAACTTATTAAAGATGAACGGCCCGATTACCACTATAC
>CAZYOE010000238.1:0-5558 GCA_964648725.1 uncultured Pseudobdellovibrionaceae bacterium
TCAAGATACATCAAGCCCAATTATCAATAGGTTACACTTTTTTGATGGAGACCCGTTGTGTTGTCAAAGGGTTGGATAGTGGAATGACACTTTAGGGCAACTCTCAATTGAAACCATACTCTGCGAAATGTTCACACTGAGGATGGTTTTTGTCTCGCCATCTTGACTTGCTACGCTAGACGGCTTTGACGTCAGATCTTGGCATAGTTGTCGCAATATAAATCGTTACCACTTTGTTTCAGGAGAAAAAAGTATGCCGGGCGAATTACCTAGCTTGGGATTACAAGTTCGCGCTTGCCTAAAACCAATCGTTTTCTTGATTGTATTTTGTTTCCTTTCACCAGTATCGGTAAACTCTATGGTGTTAGGCACATTCGCTATTTATAATTTAAAACAAATTGAAACTCAGAGACTCATAATTCGACAAATCAATTCGAGTGATGAGGAGCGATTTGTTGAACTCCAAACTAATAAAGCAGTACAAACCAATGAAGACATTGAGCCAGTAGGTGAATTACAAATTCGTGACCGCTTTAAACAACTTCTGCAAAGTATGGCCGGCTTAGAGCAGGGCCATGATTTTAATGAAGTCAAAGCATTTGGTTTTGCCATTCTGGACAAAACATCTGGTGCCGTAATTGGTTTTGCGACCTTTGATCGAGCTTGGTTTGTTAATTACTTTTACACCACTACTATTCTTGAGCCAGCAAATTGGAATCAAGGTTTCGGTACTGAAGCGCGTTTGGAAATAAACAAGTTTATTTTCCGAAGTTCACGAGTTCCAGGCCTTATATCTCTGATTTCGCCATTGAATCGAATTTCCATGAGGGTCACAGAAAAGATTGGTTTTAAACTTATAGAAAAGATTCGAGGACGCAACTATCAAGGCAATGTTGTTGATTGGCATGAGTACCGAATGGCAAATCCAGAAATGGGACTTTCTAGTTCCCAGTTCGCTTCAGTTCAGCCAAGAATGAAATTTACCAATGACACTCTTCTTCGCATCAGAGATCTAAAAAAATCGTCAATGGATTATAAGGATGCAATAAACGGTATTTATCAAATACTCATAAACGACAAACGCCTTATGAGGGAAAATTCACCGGAGTTCCTAAGCTTTTTTCTGGAGAAAGTAGATTTTTCCTCGGAAGTTGATTTTGAGGTGGCGGCAAGCGAAACCCTAGAAGAGATGCAGTATTTGTCATTAACTGAGACTCAGAGATGCCAGAAGGCTCTGAGGTAAGGGGCTCTGGCATTCATTTCGCAATGCTGAAAGGGAGCGTGGAGATTCGTGCGCAACGTTTTGAGGATGGGTTGAACTCCCAGTATTGTATCGTAAATTTACCGATTATAAGAAGCTTTACTTCTAAACTAAATCTAAGGTTCTCGATTGCATTGATTCTGAGTGGAGTTCAGACTCATGCCCATATCCAGGCAAAGAATTGTTCAGGAAGCCTTCGAGATCTCGCCGCTGAATTAGAGTAAGAAAAATTCGACGGTACCGGGGGACATTGAGTTCGATGAGACCAAGCATTGCCCGATAGCTATATCCCCCAGAAACCAGTTTGGAAATTCAACCGAGGGAATCTATTTGAACGTCGGTTTTCGAAACTCCAAAAGCCCTTTGAGTATCCACAGATCACCAATATAAGTGATGAAAAATCCCACCACGAACATGGCTCCCAGTAGTTTCATAGGTATGAAGGTGTGAAAAACCAAAAATAGACTGCTGCCACAAAAAAGCAAGGTTTGCATCAGGCTGGCTGACGCTCTTTCGGCAGCCCCAGCGACGAGGTCTTCTCCTGCAAAAAGAAACTGAATGGCATTGTCACCGGTCCACCCGACGATTAAAGCAAAAAAGATCGAAGTCACCGAACTCACTGGCACTTGAAATAGGGCAAAGAGGCCTAACATGGTGAGCGGTCCCCAAATGGATGAGATCATCAGCGCGAAATAATTTGAATTTCCTTGCAGAAGGGCGAGACCCAGTAACAGCAGTACTACTGTGATGAGACTGGCGCCCATGCTATCGACCAGGCTCTGGCTAATTCGATCCGAGTATTCGAGGTAAACCACTGTTTGACCGGCAAGCCAGCAATGGGGGCCACAGAGTTCTTCGGCCGCCTTCACCAGGGCTCTCAAATCATTCAGTTCGAAGGAGCGAGTGTAGATCGGCATCCGCAGATAGTGAGCCGAACTTCGATAGCGTTTGAGAGGACCAATGGCCAGATCGGTCAAAACTCGGTTCTTGAGGGATTGAGGTTTAAGATCTCGGGTCAAAAAGTTTTCGACGTCGAGGGGATTCTCAATGGTCGCCACGTTGGGGAGAGCATTAATTTTTGCGACGATATTTCGAACGGAGGAATCTTGGGCAGAAGGATTGAAGACCAGAAAGATTTGGCCCTGCCAGTCTTTGTCCTCTTGCAACCAGCGATAAGCTTTGTTGACGACATGGTCGCTGGGAAAGTTGCGTAAAACATTTTCTCCAACATTGAGATAGTAAAAGCCAATGGCTCCACTGAGACCAATGATCACCAGGAGGGCTGTTAGCCAACGACTTGGAACAAACTCATTCATTTTTAGAAACCATGGGGCCTTTATTTGGATTTTTGCAACATCGCCCATCCAGCCTTTGTGCATGCCAAAAGTTTTCAAAAAGGCTGGTAGTACAATGAACGTTCCCATCCACTGAAAACAGGCCCCCAGTGCGGCGGCATAGCCAAAACGAGAAATGGCGGGAATTTCGGAAAGTCCCAGCGATAAAAAGCCGAAGACCGTCGTGAGTGAGGTAAAACACGATGGTGTGGCGACAGTGAAAAAGCTGGCTTCCCAATTCTCATTGGGGTTTTGGGCGGAGGAAACGAAGAGAAAATCGGAGACACCTGCCACCGATGTCATCAAAATAAGACAATTGCTCATCATATCGATGGGAAAACCAAGGACGGCCATGGAGCCAAAAATCATCACCTCCGTAAAGATGAGGGTAAGGGCGTAATAGAAACCAGATCGCCAAGTTCCGAGGAAGAAATAAAAGAACACAATAAAAAAGACGATGATGGCAAAGTTCCAAATAAAATCCTTCTGCATGATTTTGAGAATATGCCAGCGAAAGCTGACCTGCCCAAAAATATGATAGTTGGCCTTTGGTATTTGTTCTCGGACAAATTGGTCGAGGGATTTGACAAATCGTTCAATGGCCATCACATCAAATTTCTTCTGACCATCCGATTTCTGTTGGCTGGCGAAGGCGACTTCGAGCGAGATTTGGTTGGTTTTTTTACCAATATAAAAGAATTCCCAAGGAGTTGATTTGAAGCGATCCATAGAGCGGGAAAAACTCAACTCGGGTGGGGCTATACAGGGATTTTCGAGGATATTAAAATACCACAATTTTCCCTCTTCAAGCTTGGGAGTTCGAAGTGTCCAAGGGCCAGTGATAGATTTAATATCACTCGACTGATTGTAATAAGTGCGACCGAATTCTTTTAGGAGGCAGGCGTCCCGATGCGTGAGATCCGATTGAGAGTAGAGTGTGACAAAAATAGAGTTAATGTCTTCGAATTCTTCGCGCATGGTCGCTTGGTGGGCACTACTTTTCAGAGTCGGATCTAAGATGTCGTAAATATCCAGTTCCATTTTTAATTCGGGGAGAGTATAGATCGCGAGACCAAAAGTGATCAAGGAGGTCAGTAAAATCAATCGACTGTGATTCATAGTCCATTTGATAAAACCTTGGAGTGTGTCTTGAATCCAGAGCGCGATTTTAAGACGGAGAAGTTTCGAGTTCATGGCGATCACTTTCCAAAATATAGCAGGTCGGTGTAGAGAATCATTAAAAAGGGCCTGAAGCGAAGTTAGCCTCAGACCCTCGATCCTATTTCAAAAGGACCGTGATGAGTCTATCGAATGTAGAGATCAATAACGCCAAACATATTTCCAAGGCCTTTGGTGGTGTTTAATACCCTTTTTGCGGTTTTCATATAATCAGGATTTTGACCTTTTGCGGAAACAACCAATCGGGACCACTCGTCGTTATTCCAGGCGCGAGCACGGCCTGCTTTGTAATCGCGACAGGACGCACATCTTTCTTTGAGTTTTACATCCTCGGGTTCGAAGTCAATCGCATAAAGGCTGAAAAGACTATCGGGAGGAGCCTTTAAATAGAAATTCGGTAAATTGACTGTCACAGGGTCACCGGTGATTCGGCTAATGTAGGTCTCTTCACCAGCAATGGCGCTCATCATATTATCAATGGCCGATTTGATGTCCGTGTTGGCGGTGCCATCAAAATATTTTGAATTGAGTAGCATCTTAGAATTGGTTGGGTTCTGAAGATCTTTGTACGCATCATTAAGGTAGTCAATTGAGAATTTCAAAGCCTTGAAACCCATTCTGAGATAATACCGCCCATATTCTTCGGTCTTATTATCTCCGATGGAAACCGGCTGAGTTTTACGCTTCAGCCAATGGCCCTTATCAACCAATTTCTTGACGATGGTTTTACGTTCAAGATCCGTCATCCCAAATTCATTGGAATCTCGATCGGATTTCAGCATATCAATCCCGAATTTTCGGCCGACTTCGCCAACAAACGCAATCATCTCGCTTTGATCATAGGCGCAAAACACATAGGCATCAAAAAGGAGTCTATATAGACTGGAAAGGACAATCTCTTTCTCAGCTTTACCATGGCCCACAAATCGCTTAATATTTCCTTTGAATACACCAGGCCCAAAAGCGATTTTGTTGTCGAAGACATAAACCTTTTCGGGCTCCAAATCCGGTAATGCCTTAATTTCTTGGATGGCTTGATGCAATCCAGGGATATAATATTTGGCAATAAAACTCTGGAAGTCATCGACGGTTTCGAACTGAGCCTTTTCACCTTTTGGTGCAACGACAGATTCTGTTAGGTATTCCACGGCAGCATCCCATTGGTCGGTTGGGAGGTAAATATCAATGGCCCCAATCACATTGCGAACGAATTGCACGGCCTGACCATGAGTGGCTTTGTTTGCTAAAATAGAACCCAATTTTTTGACTTCAAACAGCTTACGAGTACGCCATACGATTCCCCGAAGAGGAGCCACCGCGTACATGGGAGCTAGAAAGAATTTGGTGTCATTGTGGAGCTTTGCGAAGGTCATTTCGTCGGGTTTGGAGGACTCACGCTTGAGATACTTTTCAAGGAGGCTTACTAGCTGAACACCGGTTTTGACGCCTTTACCCTCAAATGCTTTCTCACCAATCAGTTCGTCGCGGAAATCCTTTAATGTTTGCGACATATCAGATTCTTCGACGTCAAGATCACCAGCGTCTCTGGCGGGACGGCGGCGTTCGGAGCCTGTCTTTGTCTCCGCTTTGGACCAGGTGGCCTCAAAAGGGCGAACATCTAAGTCTTCGTGGACCTTTTCTAAATTGTCTTTGTTGATGGATTTCTTAGCATTAACAACTCCCGTTGTTAACAATCCGATACTTAGGAATATTCCTAGTGTTTTTTTCATTGAGCCTCCGTGCGCCGGGATAAACCGGCAGATTGGTTGTTAATGTAATGTTAC
>CAZYOE010000239.1:0-5521 GCA_964648725.1 uncultured Pseudobdellovibrionaceae bacterium
ACAATCGACCCAGAACGGGTTGGCTCAAAGCGGAAGTAAACAGCATCAGCATTGGGAGCCGCCCAGATATAGCCATCATCTTGTTCTTTGATTTGAATCGGCCAAGAGGTTTCATCAAGATGAAGACATCGATCAGATCCTAAAAGCTCCCGGCGGATCATTTCTGTGACTGGCTCTAAGTAACCGGCCACTACGGTTGCAAAGTTACAAAGCGTTTTTGTTTTCATATTACGAAGCTCCAAAGAGTGCATCTCTTGCGTCTGACGCTCATAGGGCATATGGGAAATAAATTTATCTGCTACGACAGAGACTTCAAAGTCCAAAGAGTAATGGCAACCTGGCAATAGACGATCAGTGGTATAAGGGGCTGTGATGATTATCTCTTTATCGCTATCATTGACCTCGGCTTTTAATTTATATTTCGCTCTTTTATTTAAAATGGTTTTATAAGTTCTTTCAATAACGGTGACTTCAGTGCTCTTTTCAAAAACACCTTCGAGGTTTTTCCATTGTTCAGATGAAGCATTGGCAAGTCCGCGAAGTTCACTTTCAATTTTTAAATCCTCTGTCGACATCTCATAAAGCACTTCCTCTGAAGGAAGTGCTTTTTGAAAGCCTGCCCTGATATTCTCGGGTGATAACACAAGCGAATAGGACCCCTTTTCGAAAGCCAGGGCATACTTGAGCAAGCTCGTGGAGTTGCTGTCATCATTAAGCGCCACTTGGCTAGATATGGCCACTTCTGAAGGCTGCAAGCATCCATAAGCCGACAAATCATCTCCTATTTCAACGCCCATCGCGTTCACTTTGAATAGCAATAAACTAAGCGACAAAATATAGTACAGTCTAAGAACCGACGTTTTCTTTGGATTCATACGTTCGCTTTCTCCTATTTAGGTATATGCTTGAAAAAGTAGTACGCTAAAACTATGCCAACTCCGACGATTAATAGACGGGTGCCAATTGCAATTGAAAGATTCTCAATAGGTTTTATTTAAGCGAAAATCAAATGATATTTATGCCTTTTGTAAATATTGAAAGTCACTGAAAATAAATTTTTTGTGAAAAATCCGGGTAACCGCCTTTAGTGAATAATCGCTAAAGGACTATTCTCGAAATAAAACATTATCCGCAACTATTTAATATTATGAAGAATTTTAACCTTCGTGGCCAAACTATTTCGATATTTATGATCAATAATTTAAGCCATACTTAGATTCAGTTGCTTATTAAACATAAATAGAAAATATTTATTTCTTAGTCACTGACACAACCGACTCGAATTGACCATCAAAAAGGAGAACATGCATGTCCATTTTAAACCCTGATACAATCAAACGTCTTGTTTGAATGCTTCTCAAAAAATCACTACTCGTCCTACCTCGGTGGCTCCGTAATCGGATTATTCGTTCGATGCTAAGGATACCGGCCTTCATATCTAAACGAATGATCAATATTGGTTAGATTACATTGCAAAATTTGAAACCTTTGCTTCGCCGAATGTGCTTAAGGTTGCTTGAGCTAATCCTTAAACTAAAATTCAGGAGTTTTTATGACCAAATTTATTTGCCACATCAAATATGTCTTAGTTTTTCTACTTACCTTTTCTTCTGTCAGTCGTGCCGGCACAGAATACTTCACTATCCAGGAGAATATAAAATCGTTTGACAATGAGTCAGTTTATATTGACGCCAATGCGCCTCCTAGAAAGTGGGTGATGTCTACTTTTGGTTGGGGAGCATGGAACAAGAATAATACCATTGCAAATTGGAATCTAGGTGATTTTACTGGCATAAGTATTCCTGCCCCCTTAGAAAAATGGCAGAGGGGGGTCAGCCCAGGATGGAATGGTTCATCAGCCGTTATTATGAATAAAAAATCAAGCGGCTGTCAAAACCACACTTGGTCCATTCCAATGGGGCTAAATCATAATTTAGCAAATTGCCAAGTGAAGTACCGTTGGGAGGTAAAGGATAACAAGAGACCCTGGGATGGATCTGCAAATTCCCAGTTAGAAATGTCCTATACAGCGAAAGTGCCTAATGCCTACATGTCGGGCGGTGCTGTAGGCTATGTTTACGCTTCCATTTTGATACAAGATGAAAATGGTAAAAAGTTGTGGATTCAGCCCCAAATGTTTGATACGCGAGGCGCTCCAAATAGAGAATTTGTTGGATGGGATGCGGGAACGAATTCAGCATATGCGAATACCTTTTTTAAATACTCTGACTTCGGGATTGGTCGGTATATGTCCAAGGCACCTTACTCCTCACAATCGCGAGGAGCACTTTGGAGTAACTGGGTGCTTTGGCAATTCTCAATTAACCGATCTCAATTGCTGGCTGCCATTATCGATATCAATAGTCGATTTAATTCTGGATTATCACTTAATGTTTGGAACTATAAATTACTGTTAGTAACCATCCAAAATGAAATTGCATGGTCGAAAGGAAACGGTTTCTTAGGAATGGGAATCAATAATATTAAAGTTTGGGAATCTTTTTAAAGATCTTATAATCCCTGCTGAGTAGCGGGTAACTTGAAAAAACACATCATCAATAAATTTGTAGAGACAAATGGAAGATTTGGTGATGCACAACTCTTTGCCGTGCCCCATTTAGAGTCAATATGCCTAAAAAAATATCACGTGTTTTTGAAGATAGGTGTATTAAAAACCGGGGTACAGTATTAAGGGGGTTAAAATAACTAATCGACAAATGTGTTTGCCTATTACAGCATTCCTGATGTTTATTGGCGGGACTTACATAAAAATAGAAAATGCTTACGGTGCATCGGACGGTAGCGGTCCTGTTGAGGCATCTAATTTTTCTTTTACCGATGACTTTGAGAATGCGGCGGTATTTTCTGATTTGTTTCCATCTGATCTCTCGCGTTGGCATAACCTCACACTTTCCCCCAATAGTGGTGATCGAAAGTGCCTCTTCGCCGGAACTTGTTCTATAGCTTCTTTATTAGGCCAGAACTATGCAGCTTTGAGCCGGGATTTTGTACATTCTGGAAACTCTGCAATGAAGTTCTTTGCAAACAAGTATGATGGCACGACTGCGTCCAAAGCCCACTTGGTTTGGTCACAGTTTTCATTCAAAAAAGGCGACACAATCAATTTTTCATTTTGGATTTATATCCCCTCGGGAACTGATGTTACTAATTTGTTTCTCTGGGATTTGGAAGCCGAAAATCTAGGAGATTTTGAATAGCCTGTCTTCACCCTAATCCATTGATACATAATGATTGATAGAGAACAGTATTAAGAAAATCTTCCTTTTTAAGCTCTAAAGAGCTCTTTGTGACAGGTTTTTGGGGCCTCCCGGAAAACATACTTTCCATTTTATTTTTCCAATTCGCATAAAGTTGAATATTCCATTTTCACGCCAGTCCGCTGAAACATAATCCCTGTTTAGCAGCAAATTGTTGAAAACGCCCCATTCAATTCACTCGAAAGCTCATTGTGACTGGCTTTTGGCTGGAGCTGCTGGGACCACTTTCCGTTTTGTTTTACTTAGACCTAAGCGTGCCGGTTTAACGATGAATGATATGGGCCTAATGGAGCTTAATGAGGCCTTTGCTGCCCAAGTGCTCTCGTGCTTGAAAGCGTTCGATAGCAACGAATTTGCACAAAAACGGTTAGGCCTTTCGAATAAAATTGGAGCTGTGTCTCCTGATATCGTGAACGTTAACGGTGGAGCAATAGCACTCGGGCATCCAGTGGGAGCAACAGGAACTCGTTTGGTAATTGCTTTAATGAAAGAAATGCGTCGTAGAAATGTTCAGTTTGGACTCACGACTTTATGTATTTGTGGTGGCCAAGGTGGAGCCATGATTCTTGAGAGGGAGGCATAGTCATGAGTGTGCAAGAAAGCATTCATTTATCGTATCAGGGCGAACTTGCGCTCGTTGAATTTGATCTCTATGGCGAAAAAGTTAACAAACTTAATACGCCAATAATGATTCTTTTTAAGGAACTCCTTGAAGAAGTAAGAACGTCGAAAGCTCGAGTATTGATTATTCGTTCAAAAAAACCCAAGAATTTCTTTGCTGGAGCTGATATCGATGAAATTAAGTCGATGAGTAAGCGTGAGGAATTTGAAAAAGCGGTTGAAAACGGACAGTCCATCATAAATATGATTGAAGATTTGCCGATGCCAACGATCGCATCAGTTCACGGTGCCTGCATGGGCGGAGGCTGCGAACTCATTCTCGCTTGTGACTACCGAATTGCTTCCGATGACCCAGCCACTCGGATTGGACTTCCTGAGACCAAATTAGGAATTATTCCTGGTTTTGGCGGTTGTGTACGATTGCCAAGAGTGATTGGTGTTCAGGCAACGCTGGAAATTATCCTTCAAGGAAAAGCGGTCGCAGGACCAAAAGCTCTTAAGTTGGGCTTGGTCGATAAATGTGTTCATCCTGGAATTCTTGAAAAAGAAACGATGAAATGGGCCAATGAAATCGTCAGCGGTGGAGCTCATAAACGAAAAGCCTTTTATCAACCTAAAAATATGTTGAATAAAGTCCTCGAGAGTTTTGTTGGTAGACCCGTTGTGTTTATTAAAGCTCGGGAATCAGTCATTAAAACAACCTATGGTCATTATCCGGCTCCTTTACGTGCCGTTGATGTGATTAGCAAAACCTATGGTATGGCGGATCGCTCAGAAGCATTACGAGTCGAGCGAGAAGCATTCTGTGACATGGCCATCACCGAAGTGAGTCGAAGTTTGATTCATGTGTTCTTTCTGACTGAAATGGTTAAAAAACAAACCGGTCTCGCTGAAGGCTCATCAGCGACAGCAAAACCAGTTCAGCATTTAGGAATCCTTGGTGCTGGAACAATGGGTGGCGGTATCGCTTATGTGGCGGCTGATAAAGGCGTTCATGTGCGAATGAAAGATATAAACAATGACGCTTTAGCTCGGGGCTTTAAGCATGCTTATGATCTATGGGCCAAACTATTAAAACGTCGAAGTATCAATAAATTCGAATTCCAGCAAAAAATTGATTTAGTGACCGGGGGTCTAGATTTTGCGGGTTTTGGTCAAATGGATGTCGTCATCGAAGCCATTGTTGAAGATATGGAGATCAAGAAAAAAGTGATCGCAGAAACCGCGAAGCACATGCGGTCGGATGCCATCATTGCCACAAATACTTCGAGTTTGAGTGTCACTGAAATGAGTAAAGGCCATCCAAATCCGGCTTATTTTGCAGGAATGCATTTTTTCAATCCAGTACACTGGAAGCAACGCTTTTCAAAGGGATATTTTCCACCGGCGCAACGGGCCTATGGTCTAGTCTGAAAAACGGAGTTTGAGGGACCTGTTTATTGTTTGTAACATTTATAAATGGAAGACCAAGTCAGTCATAAAGATTCAGTGCCCGCAGTTGAGTTTTGCTGTGGGACATGTGGCACGGTAGTTCAAGTTTGTCCCAGTTACTGGAGAAACCAAAAATACTGTTCTAAAACGTGTGCTTATACAGCAAAGCTGCTACGCCACCGCCTCAATCA
>CAZYOE010000240.1:0-5519 GCA_964648725.1 uncultured Pseudobdellovibrionaceae bacterium
TTAAACTCGACGAAAATCTAGACACTCATTCACTTTTTTGATGGAGAATCCAAAATACGGGGTCGTATCTTCGCTATAATTGCAAAATTAGAGGCTATGTAATCTAGCCTGCTTTTGAACAGAGATTTCTTGACTCTTTTTTAATAAGGTAATGTCAGGTTCCGCCCCAAGAATCTAGGTCGAGGCATTGAGCAAAAAGGTTACTGCAAAAAAACGCGTTTACCGAGTTTTTCATAAAGCTCTCCTTCAAGTATTTGACCTTGAATCTGACTACCTCATTTATCTCAATGATGATGGTCAGTGAGTTTTCTCCTTGTTTCCTTTTGCATTAAAGTGGAGACTTCAAAGCCATGAAGAATAAACCTTTTCAACAGCGTTTTCAATTTGCCTGGAATGGGATACGTGCGGCTTTTAAATCGGAATCTAGTTTTCGTTTGCAATTGGTGGCCGGCCTGGGAGCCATTCTTCTTTTATCTCTCCTAAAAGCCGCTCCTTTCTGGTGGGCAATCTTTACACTCACCATCGGGGGCGTGCTAGCCGGTGAGTTAATGAATACCGCCCTAGAGCACCTCATTGATCGAATTCATCCTGAACTCCATGAATCCATTAAGACGGTCAAGGATTGTGCCGCGGGTGCGGTACTTGTTTTAAGTTTTGCTTCACTTATAATCTTGATTTGTTTTATCGCTCAATCCAGCATTTTCCCCTGATCCGGTGGAGACTGTTGCTTTCACTGCGCGAGTAAGCGATTATTAAACAATGATTTATGTTGATGCCGATGGCTGCCCTGTGAAGGATGAAATTTATAAAGTTGCAGAACGCCTCCAAGTCGAAGTAGTCTTGGTTGCCAATAAGTACATGAAATTACCGAACAGCAAACTTTTTCGATTGGAAATTGTTTCTAGAGGATTTGATGCTGCTGATGATTGGATTGTTGAGCAAGTGACTCCCCGAGATGTCGTAGTCACGGCGGATATTCTTTTAGCCGATCGCTGTATCAAAAAAGGCAGCCGCGTCTTGGGTCACAAGGGCGTTGAATACACAGAAGATAATATTGGGATGTCGGTGGCTAACAGAGAATTGATGCAAAACCTCAGGCACATGGGTGAAAATGCAGGTGGCCCTGCACCCATGGATAAAAAGGCACGCTCAAATTTTTTGGGAAAACTGGACCAAATACTCCAAATGCAAAAAAGGAACTCTTAAAAAATCTTCTCATAACTGAACCCTCCGTCGCAAAAGCCCACATGGCCACCGCCTCGATAGACAAATTCACGAATCAAAGGCTTAAAAACTGAATTGATAGTTTTAGAGACTTTGCTGGATTTACAAGTTATTTTCTATTTGTTTTTTCAAAAAAAATGGGCGAAGGACTAACAGGTGTTTATTTTGGATGCAACTAAAGATGCAATTGTAGATTAGAGGTGACTCTTGGCTTATTGGCTTATGAAATCAGAACCTGATGTCTATTCGATCGAGAATTTAAAAAGAGATCAATTTACTGAGTGGGAAGGCGTCCGCAACTATCAGGCTCGGAATTTTATGATAAAAGACATGAAAGTAGGAGACGTGGTTCTCTTCTATCATTCCAACGCCACCCCGTCTGGCATTGCTGGTTTGGGTCGAATTTCTCGCGAAGCCAAACCCGATGCCACTAGTTTAGATAAAAAAAGCCAATATTATGACGAAAAGTCCTCAAAAGAAAACCCTCGTTGGTTCTGCGTCCAAGTGGAATTTGCAGCGCAGTTTAAAAAAGTAATTTCGCTCGATGAACTCCGCCAGGAGCCTCGCTTAAATACACTAGAGGTCCTCAAAAAAGGCCAACGATTATCAATTATGCCCGTTCGAGCAGATGAATTTAAAGTTATTGAAACTCTGACCGAACTCATCTAATTTTAGAAGATATGCACTTAATAAAACTTGGCGTGGCGGCTCTCAATCAAACTCCTCTGGACTGGCGCGGTAATAGCAACCGCATTATTGAGGCCATCGAAAAAGCACGTTCGCAAAAAGTTCAAATACTCACTCTTCCTGAACTTGCCCTAAGCGGTTATGGTTGTGAGGATGCTTTTTTTGCACCAGACACCACGGATCAAGCCCTGCAGTCACTGCGAGAGTTGATTCCTCAATCAAAAGGACTCATTGTTAACATCGGCATGCCCATTCGCCATCAAGGGGCCCTTTTTAACTGCATCGCGATACTTTGTGATGGCAAACTCGTTGGCTTATTGGCTAAAAAAATTCTTGCGGGAGACGGTGTTCATTACGAACATCGCTGGTTCAAAGCATGGCCAGAGGGCCACACTGAACCCTATTCCTTTGATGACGGTTCAATCACCCAAGTCGTTCCCATGGGTGATCTTTATTTTCAGTGGAAGAATATTCGGTTTGGCTATGAAATTTGTGAAGAGGCCTGGGTGGCACGACGACCAGGCGCCCGCCTCGCCGAGCAATCGATTGATATTATCTTTAACCCGAGCGCCAGCCACTTCTCCTTTGCTAAAAATGAAATCCGTAAACGATTTGTCCTAGAGGGCTCTCGGGCTTTTTCATGCGTTTATGTTTACGCCAATCTGGTTGGTAATGAATCGGGACGAATTATTTTTGACGGCAGTTTAATGGTGGCCAGCCAAGGCGAAATGATCGCTGAATCCCGTCGTTTTGGTTTTAATGACGTTCAACTGATCACCGCCATCGTTGATCTTAATGTCAATCGCACCCGCCGGGCGCAGCCAGCCAGCTTCAAACCGGCTCTTGAAGTGGGAGCTTTGCTAGGAGAAGTCCTCAATTCAACATCAATTCCCTCATGCAATTCCGAGGCACTGCCCGACCGCCCTCTGAGCAGCACTGTAAAAATGACGAAGAATGAAGAGTTCCTCCGTGCTGTAAGCCTTGGCCTCTTCGATTACTTGCGAAAAAGCTACAGCAAGGGCTTTGCGATTTCTCTCAGCGGTGGCATAGACTCCTCGGTCGTTAGTGTTTTAGCGAGCAATGCCCTTCAATTCGCTGCCCAGGAACTGGGGCTCGATGGTCTTAAACAAAAATTGTTTCATATTAAAGACATTCAATCTCTTCAATTTATTGAAGATATCCAAAAAGTACTTATCCATTGTGTTTATCAGTCAACACAAAATAGCTCCGAACAAACTCGTGAGGCGGCCACCGACCTTGCTCAGGCCCTAGGGGTGACTTATTCCGAGTGGTCAGTGGAATCCATGAAATCGCTTTATGAGAACGCCATTTCACAAACTCTTGGCAGGCCACTGACCTGGACGGAGGATGATTTAGCACTTCAAAATATTCAAGCCCGCGTGCGTGCTCCTGGCATTTGGCTCTTAGCTAACGTAAAAGGTTTTTTACTCTTAGCCACAAGCAACCGCTCGGAGGCGGCAGTAGGTTATGCCACCATGGACGGAGATACTGCCGGAGGATTGAGTCCCATCGCTGGCGTTGACAAGGCCTTTTTAGACCAATGGATTCGCTGGAAGGCCGAAGACACCTCATGCACTTTGGGTGCTATTCCTGAGTTACAAAAAGTGTATCGAATTCCACCAACGGCAGAACTACGCCCAAAACAATTTCAGCAAACAGATGAAGCTGACCTCATGCCTTATGCTGTTCTTGATTTTATCGAACGTCATCTGCTCATTGATCGGCTTAAACCCATGGACATTCTCAGTGTGCTCACAAAAGAATTTCCGCAATATCATAGGCTAAAATTGCGTGACTGGTTGGTGCGCTTTTTAATATTATGGACTCAAAATCAGTGGAAGCGAGAACGATTTGCGCCCTCTTTTCATTTAGATGCAGAAAGCCTGGACCCTAAAACTTGGTGCCGCTTTCCCATTCTATCAAAGGCTTTTGATTTAGATATCGTCGAGCTAAACGCCTTAACCTAAACTGATTATACCAATTCCATTTAGTAGGCCCACAGCGAATAGAACCAATTTTTAGTCGCTTCTATGAACAGATCCCAAAAATGCGGTGGGAAATCACTGCCCGCAATCCCGTAGGGAATCACTTTGATATCTTCTGGAAAGGCCGCCAAAAAAGTTCTTTGTGCCCTTCGCATATGAAGGTAAGAGGTCACTAATAAAATATCACGGCATTGCAGAGCTTCAACAATAGGAAGGGCTTGCTGGGCATTTCCAAACGTTGTTTCAGAGTGACGTTCTAAAACAATTTCTTCTTCATTCACCTGAGGATAAAGTGCCAATTGAGGGTAGAGATCACGCAAACTCACCTGTGGATTAACGCCGGCAATGATCACACGCTGAACTTGTTTGCGTACGAGCATATCCAGGCCTTCTTTGACTCGACCTGGTCCTCCTGTTAACACCACTGCACAGTCAGCAATGATATCTTGCTCCCAGGCTTCCCGTGGTGTTTTCATGATGGCCTCAATTTCTTGAGTATAAAAGTATATAAATCCGATTAGAACCGGGAGCCCTATCAGGGCCCAAATTTTAAGGGAGATAAACCGTGATTTCGACTTCAACATTTACACCCTTTGGCAATGCCGCCACGGCAATGGTTGAACGAGCCGGAGGATTTTCGGGAAAGTAACGCCCATAGATTTCGTTCACTTTCGGGAAGTCCGTCATATCAGTCAAAAAGATCGTTGTCTTAACGATTTGACTCCAGGTCGCATCCGCAGCTTTGAGCACCCCTTCAATGTTCTTCATCACGAGTTCAGTCTGCTCTTGCACTGATCCTAAAACCACTTGATTGGTTTTAGGATCAATAGCAATTTGACCTGAACAAAATAAATAGTTCCCGGCGCGAACCGCTTGAGAATAGGGACCTACTGGAGCTGGTGCTGCATCTGTTCTAATAATTTTTTTCATAAAGCCTCCTTGTTTAAACGAAACTAGTTAGAAGTAAAAAATCAAACCGGCACGCATTGGAGTATTTGCGACCGTATAAAAACGATTCGAACTCTTCAAACTGGCAACTCCTATACCCATCTCAAAATTGAAACCTAGGTTTTCCAAACCTTGAAAGAAAAACTCTCCGCCGGAAAGCGCCATTAGCTCAAAACCTGATTGGTTGCTACCAGCATTTTCTTGAGAAATAATCCCCAAAGCGCCACCAACAAAGAAATTCAAATTTTTCTCTTCAAACAAAATGCGTCGAACTCCCCCTTGTATGCCAAATTGAGAATAACCTTGAAGCGTATTGATGCCAAGAGCCCCTGTCACTGCATAATCAGCATTAGGAAAGTAATGAATGGCAACACCAGGTAAATCCGTTGAGAATGGCAGCTTTGGACCAACTCCTAAACGATGATTCATTTCCTTGGCCTGAACTCCCTGAGCTGCCATCAAGAGCGCGAATGCGAAAAATATCAGTTGTTTCATGTGGATTCCCCTTTTTTTAATTTCATCGGAACACATTAAAGCCCAAATAACCCTGGCTTTTCAATAAAATAAAACTTGATTTACCCTGCGCCTTCTTTTATTTTTTCCTCTTGATCTTTAAAAATTAGATTTCATATGGGGATATAGCTCAGCTGGGAG
>CAZYOE010000241.1:0-5503 GCA_964648725.1 uncultured Pseudobdellovibrionaceae bacterium
CTTAAAGTTGTCAAAAGAACGGACAGTCTTAGGCGCATCTTTGTGAAGTCTACAAATGAAACAGCTTTCAGGGCGCTATTTTTAATCAAACTTGGCACGAATTGTGCCTCATACCTTAATTGAGGAGGTAAGTATGGATACTCAGAAATTAAGTATCGGCGCCATTGCTGCCCTTGCCTTCGTTGTCTTTTGGGGAGGAGCCCAACTCGCTCGGCAGCCTATGCAGAGCCCACTCGAATCAGAAAGTTTTCTGAACTACGTTATTCCTAAATTAAAAAAGTTTATTCCGAAGTTCTCATTATGGGACAGAAAGTTTATTGATCGTCGTAAGCTCGCGCCAAAGTTGCCAACGGCCGCTGCTACTCCGTTGGCAAAAGCTCAAAGTACCGCCGTTCCAACTGCGACGCCCATTGCAACTCCCAAACCTACAGCTCAAGCTGCCGCCTCAGCAACACCAAGTCCTGTGGCTGATCCGAATGCAGTTTCGACTCATGCTCCCGCAGATACTCCTCAACCGAACAGTGATCCTGCAGAGTTCAATCCTTATACTGGTGGAGCTAATCTATCGGGGCCCATACCAACCGAAACACCGACCGCCGATTCCCAAGTAGGCGAATGGAAGATGAAAATCTATCGAAGCCCTTCCAAGCAAACCATGAATGATTTTGTGTTTGAATTTCAGACTGGAAGAATAAGTAAGGCTGTCTTTTACCAAGTCCTAGAGGACTTAATGAAAGATCAAAGCCCTGATATCCAGAATCTAGCCGTCTATGCCTTGGCGGCAACTCCAAGCTTTGATAGCCTCAGTGCCTTATTAACCAATAAAGACCACTTGTCGACTGAGACCAGTGGCATGCTCAGAGTAGCACTCGACGGTTACACTAAGCCAGAAAAGCTAAAGATTTTAGATTTAGCACTCAAAAGTGAAAATCCATCTATGATCCTGGGATCAATGCCCCTCATTGTAAAAATTGGTAGCCGCATCACAATGTTTACCGCCGATTATAGCAGCCAGGCCGAAGGTGGTCGCGATAGAAGAGGTCCTACTAACCGTATTCCTAAAAATGGGATTGCTGATATTATCGAAACTCTCAACCATCTCGAAAATTCCCCCGATCGTTTTATATCACAAGCCGCCCGGGACACCCTGAATGAGCTCAATTATCAGCCCCCTACTGCAAGCCGACGTGAGTAAAAAAGTAATGGACCAGATGAGTGTGTTTAAATAGACTCCGACTATGCAAACACCCATTCGAATTTTAATATTCTTCAATTTATTTTTCAGTTTATTTGCTTTTGCTAAATTCACCTTACCCAACCAACTCCATCAAGCCGATCGAAGATCCGCTTTGCAAATCATGGCACCAGCAACGAGCTCTCGACTGCTGTCTTCTCCATATCCTCTGGGTGGGTGGGATGGCTTTGAAATAGGAATTTCAAGGCATTATGTTCCTACGACCTATCTGAGTGAGCTAGGAAATAAGCCCGCCAATGCTAGTGATTTTGAGTATCCACTTCTCACTCTGGGAAAAGGCCTATATTATAACCTTGATTTGTTTTTAAGTATTGTTCCGATGGCTCAAAGTGAATCGATCAACCACTTTTCCTCTCAGATCCGTTACCAGTTTTGGGAGTCACTTAGTCAGGTATTTCGTATTTCCGGTATCCTTTATGCCGGCACTACAACTTTGAATAATCAACTCAACATGCAATGCTATGGATTTGACTTGGTCGGAACAACTACGATTGATCGAGTTTCACTGTATCTTGGTCTCGGTACATCCTTCGCTAACGGAAGATTTATCGGGGGCGCGGGTGGCCTAACAGACACTCAACTTACAGAAGTGGAAACTTCGACACTAGCACATCAACTCATCGGATTAGAATGGCCAATAGCGAATTTCTTTTGGGCAGCGGAAGTTGACCGATTTAAAATTCCTTATTATGCACTTAAAGTAGGGTACCGAATGTGAAAATTGAAACCAAAGTCTTTCGTATAGAGGGCATGAGTTGCGCCTCTTGTGTAAAAAAAGTGGAGTCAGCAATTGATCACCAACCAGGCGTTCAATCAGTCTCTGTTAATTTAGCTTCAGAGACCGCCAGCGTGAGTTTTGATACCGACTTGGTTCAAACAGAGCAATTACAAAACAGTGTGGCCAGTATTGGTTACAAAATGAAACCTAAAGATCTCAGTTCCCCTAAAGAAACCTTTTGGACTCAACACCTTGATCTCATTTCTTTGACTGTTTCTGCTCTGTTAAGTTTACCTCTAGTACTTCCTATGATCGTTAGTTTATGGGGCCAAGAGCTGCAACTCTCGCCACTCATGCAGTTAATCCTCGCTTCACCGGTTCAATTTGTGATTGGCTTTCGCTTTTATAAGCACAGTTGGCGTGCACTTTTAAATCGCTCACCCAACATGGATGTACTCGTTGCAGTGGGAACGAGTGCCGCCTTTGGATTGAGCGTCTATGGTGGTTTTTTGGCCCCGCACACCCACGAGCATCTTTATTTTGAAAGTGGAGCCGTTATCGTAACCTTGGTTTTACTTGGCAAATACCTTGAAAAACACGCCAAACAAAAAACCACCGAAGCACTCCGCGCTCTCGATTCACTGCGCCCCGAGACTGCCACTGTTCTTCGGCAAGGCCAAGAAAAAGTAATCCCAGTCCTTAAAGTTCTCAAGGGTGATATTGTGATAATAAAGCCTGGAGATCGCGTTCCTGTGGACGGCTTAATCCTTGAAGGGAATACAACACTTGATGAGTCGCTTATCAACGGTGAAAGTCTACCCGTAACCAGAGGTCCCCAACACAAAGTGGTTTCGGGGTCACTCAACATTGAAGGTCTTCTAAAAGTTGAAGCGCAAAGTATTGAAGCGGAATCCATGCTAGCGCAAATTATTCGCTTGATGGAAGATGCCAGCAGCAAGAAGGCACCGATTCAAAAAATGGTAGATCAAGTGAGCGAAATTTTTGTCCCTGTGGTTATTGGCGTTGCCTTCATCACACTGCTAGGGTGGAAACTTTATGGCTCTGACTGGGAAACCGCGATGATTAATTCAATTTCAGTTCTCGTTATTGCTTGTCCCTGTGCTTTAGGCCTTGCCACTCCTACGGCGCTAATGGTGGGCCGCGGCCTCGCGGCCCACCAAGGTATTCTGATTAAAGATGCAGAGGCCCTTGAAAAAGCCAATGCGATCAAAGGAATTATTTTTGATAAGACCGGCACCCTAACAGAAGGTCAGCCTCAATTAACCGAAACTGTGCTTGCTCCCGATAGTAAATTGAATGAAATGGATGTCCTAAAAATCGCTTATAGCATTCAAAAAAACAATACTCATCCTTTCGCAGCCGCAGTGGTAAATAAAGCGATCGATGAGCGTCTTTCCCCCATGGAAATCACTGGTGCTAAAATAGTTCCTGGAAAAGGAAGTGAGGCTGTACTCAGCTCAGGAGATTTAATTCAAATTGGAAGCCGCGCCTGGATGATAGAGCTTGGTTATAACATCCAACCCTTAGAACCTTTCTATGCACAAACATTAAAGAGTGGTTTTAGTTCCGCTTGGATAGCCAATTCCACATCTAAAACGATTTTAGGGTATCAATCGTTTGCTGACAAAATAAAACCCGATGCATTTCAAGCGATTCAAGAGCTTCGAGCCATGGATCTGCAAACAATTTTATTGAGTGGCGATAAAAAAGAAGTCGCAGAACTGGTTGGGCAAGAATTAAAGATTGATAGAGTTATTGCAGAAGTCCAACCCAAAGAGAAGCTCGCCCACCTTTTGGAATTGCGCAAGCAGTTCGGGGCGGTCGCCATGGTTGGCGATGGCATCAATGATGCTCCCGCCCTAGCAGCAGCCGATTTAGGAATTGCCATGGGTCAAGGAACTGATGTGGCCATTGGTGCTGCAGCTATCACTCTGATGAAAAGCAGTCCTACTCAAGTCGTCCAATCCATAAGAGTAGCTAGGGCCACTTACGCAAAACTCAAACAGAATTTATTTTGGGCTTTTGTTTACAATGCCATCGGAATACCCTTGGCCTGCTTTGGCTTGCTGAATCCAATGGTAGCAGCGGCTGCCATGGCATTTTCATCAGTGAGCGTGGTGACTAATTCAATCTTCCTCGGAAAAATGAAAGACTGAATTCACTGGGAGTGGCGCCAGAGATTGAGCTGCCTATTGAGAGCCAGCACCGTCCTCGGGCCATTTGAAATATTCATCCTTGTCATTGGTTAGGCTCCTTGGTCTACTTTCTAACTGAAACTGGTAGAATATTCGTCGTGAACATTCTTCAGAATAAGAGTTGCGAATTTTCTGTATGGCATATCGACCCTAAGACTACTTCACATAAACTACCGATTAGGCCTTTTTATGGCGGATTTCAAAACAGTGATGAATTTTCTTATCGTGGCAATCTTGCGGAATCGAAAATTCAGTTATGTTTCGAATAAAAAACTGACTTTGAAGCTCCGGTATCAATCGAAATTCCCGTTTGTTATTCGAAAAATATAAAACCCCATTAGGATTTAAGCGAACCATCGATTGCTTTACAATAAACTCCTGATCGCGCTCCACTTCAAAGCTATCTTCCATTCTTTTGGAATTTGAAAAAGTCGGTGGATCCAAGAAAATAAAATCAAAATGCTCCGGAGCTGGCTTTGCTAAATAAGCTAGAGCGTCCTCTTGAATGAACACCTGATCACGTAAACAGATATTATTTAGTCTAAAATTTCTTTTAGCCCAATCTAAATAAGTTGCTGACATATCTACACTAGTTACATGGGCACCACCCATTGCTGACAGGACACTTATCGAACCGGTATAGCAAAACAAATTCAATACTTTTGGCGGGACACCGGAGTCAGCTTTTAATTGTTTAACCTCTTTAAATAGCCTTTGGCGCATTGGACGGTGGTCAAGAAACAATCCCGTATCGAGATAATCAAAAAGATTCACCTCGAGCTTGGCCTCATGTTCTTGAACCACTAAAAACTGATTCCGTTCTTCTAGTTTCTCGTATTGTGCTTTGCCACCCTGTCGCTGGCGCCTTTTGATAACAATCTTATCAGAGGCAAACTTTAAGCCTTTTCCGAGAGCCTGAATGACTTGGGGAAGTTGATTTTTATCTTTGTCTTTGATGGGGTCAGTTTTATCATAAACCACCACAAAGTTAGCATAGACATCAACCAGAAATGGAAACTCGGGGATGTCTTTATCGTAAAGTCGGAAGGCTTCTATGTTCTGACGCTTCGCCCATGGCGCTAACTTGTTCCAATTCTTTTGGAGTCTGTTTAATATCATAGCATTTCCTTCCAAATGAATGGTTTCTTACCCGAAATCAAATTGATTTGACAGCAGAAACTCTTAAGAAACATGGTTGACAGTTTTGTGAAACACATTTAGTTATAAAGCTTACTGTCGAGTTCAGGCGTAGCTCAGTCGGTAGAGCAAGCGGCTGTTAACCGCTTGGTCGGGGGTTCGAGTCCCTCCGCCTGA
>CAZYOE010000242.1:0-5453 GCA_964648725.1 uncultured Pseudobdellovibrionaceae bacterium
ACTAGTGGATTTTAGCTTTTTTTTAGAGAAATTTACCGAACAGACCCTACTTAATGCAATCTTGTTTCCAACTACCACCATTGACGGAAAAGTCCCGCTACCAGAACGACTTCCTGAGGTGTGAATTGCATTGACGTAACAATCTGTTGCCAATGAAATGGTTCTGGTTCCTGCGCCGGGTTTGTTACAAATTATCAACGTTGAACTTCCATTAGTCGCGTCTCCATTATAGAGCGGGTCCTGATTATTGACGGCAAGGAAAATGTGATTCGTGGTGACCGCAATTTTGGGGCTTGCACCACCAAACGTACCAGCGAGAAAATTGTTAGTTGCCCCATCCTTTAAAATATTTTGCGTACACTTACTCGTGTCTGAATCAACATATCCCTTCGCAGTGAGATCACATATTGTGACAACCGCCTGAGCGAAAGAGGTTCCGTCCGTGTTTACAGAAGAAACATAGGCCCGCGTGCTATCAACAGCAATCTCTGGTTCCTTTCCCGAATCGCCTAAACCAAATCCGGTACTGGTTAGCTGCACATAGGACGCCGCCGTAATGACTGCCGGCGTTCCCTTTGAAATCGTGTTTACTCCTACTGTATAGCTATAGTTAACGGTTGCAGTGACTGAAACTGCGTCCACTTCTGTTGGCAAAAACTGGATATTTATATAACAAGTTGATCCGGCATCTAATGTAGCACCACAATTCGGATTGCTCGTCCCGTTTTGTTTGGAAAAATAAGAGTTTCCTGTTCCCGTCAAGGGGAAGGAAACTAAGGTGGCAGTATAATCACCCGTGTTTTGGAGGGAGATTTCGCTTAAATTTGTAGATCCTTTTTCTTTAGTTCCAAAGCTTAAGGCGCTCGATGACAGAACAATCGTGGCTGATTTAAAAGATGAGCCAATGATGTCTGTTACAGCTACAGAGAGGGACGCGCCAAGACCACTGACGCCAGAAACACTTAAACCAAAGGTCGATGTATCGTGGTCCGCTGACGGGGTGTAGGTTAACGTGATTATACAAGTAGCCTGGGCAACCAAGGTGGTGCCATCACAGGTGTTTGCCGAAAGAATCATTGTGCTGTTCGTGCCTGACTTATAGGTGAGCTGGGCATTTCCTAACAATACTGAGGTCGCTCCACTGACATTGTTAGTAATCGTATACGTTACAGTTTTACTCGATGGACTTCTGTCCGTGATATTTAAATCACTTCCTATCGCTCCAGTGATGTCGGTTTGTACGATAGTGGCAACATAAGACGTGTTTGCTATATTATCTTTAATCGCAAGATTTGCTGGTGCATAAGTAGTGCCCGACAGGCTTACGGTACTGTTGGTGCCAACTCCGTTTGAGGTTTCTGTTATCGTAAAATTTTGTGAACCTATCCCCGGAGAACCTGCCGCAGTCATTTGCAAAATAACCGTACAACTAGAGCTTGGATTAAGGGTGGTGGAACACGTGCCACTGCTGGTATTCGAAAATGGCGCGTTCAAAGTCGAATAAGACAAATTCGCAGGACGTGTGCCATTGTTGGTCACAGTAATTGTTTTGTTTTCGGTACTGGCACTTCCGAGTTCTCTATCGCTAAAAGAAATCGAGGATATTGAAAGGGCCAAACTCATGTGGGCACCCGCACCGTACAAACTGAATGACGAAAGTTGTGGAGTATCCGAAGAGTTTGATCTTCTCCCGTATGCTTCGATGGTCGCATAATGAGAATTTTCATCACTGGTGTCAAAGCTCACAACCATATTACATGTTGCGCCTGGAGCGAGAAGGGTCCCCACATTACACGTCTTTGAAACCACAGTGTAACTGGTGTCTCCACCGGTGAGTAACACACTCGTTAAGGTTATCGACTGGGAATCGTTATTAGTGAGAGTATAAGTGCGCTGAGCGGCGGTCGCTGAAGTATCGAGATAGTCAAAATTGCCGTCACCACTCCACACAAAACTAGGGAGAGGATCAATGGAAATGGCTAGGGGTGTTCTGGCCCTACCACCAACTGTGCAGGTGTAATCCAGATAGCCTGATAGCGATGTTGGAGTTCCTACGGCAGGGACCTTGACGTTCACATAACAGCTCGAAAGTGGTTGAAGCCCTGAGGTACCACACGTGGTGGTAAAAATCTCAAAGCTTGCGTTACTCGAGGACAGAACACAACCGGATGCGGCATCTAAAGACGAAGGGTTAGAAATTGTAATTGGTTGCGAGATCGCTATGGTGTTCACATTTCTCGAACCAAAATTGTAACTATTGTAATCAGAAATAATTTTTTTGTTATTCGAGCTGTAGTAGCCATCTGGTGGGTTTATGTTTCCATTATCTGCCGTGACCACGAGAGTTCCCGTAAAGCTTCCCGTCTGTTCAGCTCCAGGAGCAGCAGTGGGACTTGAACGCAATCGATAGCGACAGCTTTCACCTGGGGCCAAATTAGTGATCCCTGAGCAGTCATTGGCTGACGCCGCAATCACAGACCAGCCAAAGCCAATATCAGGCGTGGTCACTGAAATATTGTTAGTCGTCTCGGTCGGATGTTCATTCATCAATAGAAACTCGACTTCGTTTGAAATCCCGACGAGATGATCATTCGCAGTTAGATGACTGGGTGGGGCAACAACGAGTCGTGTTTCAATGGCAGAATATCCTTGAAGCTCAATAAGCGCGGTGCCGCCCACCGTACATTGATAAGTAATGTTCGCGGTTCGCGCTCCTTCTGGAAGAGCCGGGCTGAATCGAGGTTTAATTGTGCAAGTTTCTCCTGCGGTTAAACTTGATTTGTTGAGGCAGGTTGAATCTGAGTCGACACTGAAATTTTGACTGAGAACCGAAGTGTAATCAAGAGTACAACCCGTGGCAATTTCAGTAGTCGATGGATTTGAAATAATAACCGTTGAGCCTGGCCTATCATTGTCTATTCCCACAAGCCCAAAATCAACGAGAGCCATTGATGAGGTCACCGAGATCCCTGAGCCCTGAAGCACCACATTGTAATCCATATCAGATTGAATGCTAGTTCCCTGCACGCTTCCTGTTAAGGGGCCAGAGTTTGTGGGCGAAAAATGAATCACATAACTACATTCCGCACTGGCATTTAAAGTGTCTGAACATGTCGTTGAGGCCATCGAGTAGCCCGCACCCACAGTGGCTTGACCAAAGTTAAAGAGGGTACCGAGTGACCCAAGGTTTTTAAATTTAATCGTTTTAGTTGTCGAACTTCCGACAAGTAAATCGCCGAAGGCTACTTGAGTCAAGTCTGTGAGTAAGGGTGAGTTAACCGTCTTAGCCCCAAGGACAACGCTTCCCGATCCACCCCGACTGTCACAGGCCCAAGAAAATCTCGCCACATGATCGGTAACTTGCGCAGCCGGAGTCCACGTAAAATTGACAGCACAGCTACTCCCTGAAGCTTGAGTTGTAACACAAGCATTGCTCGTTAAAGCAATTGCGGAGTCACCAGATATGGAATAGCTGCATGAACTTGATGATGCATTTTCAGTGGTGCTCGGAAAACTTAAGGTCATGCTCTTTGAAGCGGTACTGCCCCCAAGCAATGCGGCCCCGAAATCAAGCGTTTCAACATCAGACGTAACCGATTTACCTGACCCTGAGATTACGTACTCCCGGCTCGCATTGCCGCCGCTAACCAGGACCAGCGAAGCATATTTGGTTCCCGGTGACGTCGGTGTAAACTTAACTTTTATTTTGCAGGTACCACCACGTTTAACGAGAGTTTGCCCTTGGGTGCAAGCATTCGCACTTGCCGTGCCAAGACTCCACTCTGAAGATCCATTCAATAGAATTTGTATATTCGAGAGATCATTTTCCGTTCCAGTGTTTTCAAGGGGAATTTCGACTTCGGCTCCAGTCAGGCTGCTCGATATATAAGTGAGAGTTTCAGGGATAGTCAGGTACTCATCGCCAATATAAAAATCAGGAAGAAGTTTCGCCGGATCAAACAGGGCTGAAAAGACAAAGTCCTCCCCTCCCAATGTTTTAAATTGAAAGCTTAGGGTTTGTATGGCTGGCGGAATACGCCCCGGCTTATAATCAATAGTCACTGAACATTTCTGACCATACAACAACAACATATCACTAGTGCCGCAGTCAGTTTTACCCGTGGAATTAACCACAGTGAAGGCTGAGTCGCCAGGAGTCATTGTGAAAGTCATGGCCTTCAAGGGCACAAGCTTCGGATTCTGTAATACAAACTCAATCAAAATTTTTTCACCAAATCGAACTGATTTAATTTCGATGGCGCCAATAGCACCATTGTTTCCAACGTTTGTTTGACTGGAGTTGTCCGATCCTACGATCTCTACCTGCATTGACGGGAGTTCACAATTGGAGTTGCCCTGAGTACAAGCCGATGAACTAAAATCGCCTTTTTTAGTACATGAGATAAGTAAGCCAATTGTAAGAATTATACAAAACCCAAATCGCATGCCTTCTATTCGGAATTTCTAACGTCGACAAGAGTCAAAAATGCAGGAAATCTATTCATTGAATATTCAAGATTCCTGAGATTGTCTCGTTTTCGGCGTTTTATTTTGAGACTGCCTTCGAACTCTTGGTGTCCATAAATCATATTTATGTATTGGAGTAATTTTTTTTACCTCCTTTTGTCTTAAGTACTTGATAAAATAACCGAAAGAATAATGGGGAACCTTATTCTACGAATGAGGCACTAAAGATAGGATCATAAAATGATGTCGAGTAGATCAACGATCATCCAGTCTGGAAGCGAATACTTTGATAGCTTGGTGCAAACTGGTATTGAAGCCCGCGGTATAGCAGTCAGTGCCCCTGTGGTGAAATACTTGGCTAACATGCTCACCTTCTATGTCGACGCCCGCAATCTCCATGAACCTGAATTTGATGAAGCTGGCAAAAAAAACCCAAAAACCTTGGCAGAACTGTGGCTACTTGCTCAAACATCGGAACCCATAATTCAAAAAGAACTTCTTAAAAAATTGGGAGATCGCACACTTTACATTTCGGGTTTTTTTTCGGAGTCCTTAAATCGAAGTCTCGTCGACGTTGATTACTATTATGCCATGGGAACTTCGGCCTACAAGACTTTAGCCTACACCTGTGAGCCTTCTGTAAAGGGGATTTTTGGCGAGATTTCAGAGCGCTTTATTGAATTTGTGGAAGTCTTTAATGTTATTAGCCATGATGCCTTTGTCAAAACGGACCAAGGTATCCTTCGGCTCTACGAAACTTACTTGCGAACAGGCTCCTCCTTGGCAAAGGAAAAGCTCGAAACTCTTGGAGTGTTTACCGCCTGGAGCACTAGCCTTAAGAAAGTGACTGGTCACTAGGTAATTCAACTGTGGCTTCCTTGCACTTGACCGATGATTAGCTTATATTAATGATCAATTCGTCTTTTCAAAGAACAATGCCTGGGGGTCACACTTGTTCAACTTAGGTTTATCTGAAATTGTTTTGA
>CAZYOE010000243.1:0-5451 GCA_964648725.1 uncultured Pseudobdellovibrionaceae bacterium
AGGCCTTGATTGATTTTGGCAAAAACGGGTGGGCGGCCTCTTTTAACAAGATAACCTTTGTTGCACCGAAGGCATAGGCAGTTCTAATTAATGCTCCCACATTTTGAGGATCACCAAATGGGCAGAGAAGTTCTAAACCTACAGGGGCGAGGTCTTTTTGCCAGGGTATTAGCAGGGGCTGTTTCAAGAGGAGAATCGGTGATCCCGTTCCCAGGACATCTAGCTCTTGGTATAGGGTTGGCGTTAAAAGAAACAAAGGAATCGTAGTAAATCCATTTATTGTTGAGTGGTCATGGCCCTTGTGAAGAATGATTCCGTCAACCTGAGTTTTCCAATGAGAGTCAATGAGAGTTTCAGCGACGAGCTTTTGGCCGCTCAATAAAAAATGTTTCCCTTCCTTGAGGCCTTTGCTTTTGGTAAGACTCTTCCAATATTTAAATTGTTCGTTTTGGGGGCTGGAGATTTCCTTCATCGGGTCAACCTTCTTCATCTTCATCAGGGAGGCCAAGGCTCTCAACAAATTCATCAGTGATGGTCGGTGATTTTATTTTTTCAAAGACAATCAATCGGCGTTCTTGATCCGTATTAGGAAGTACATATTGATGGTTTTCCACCAATTTATAGTATTCATCCCAAGCTTCTTGAGCCATTGGAATTTCAGGTTCAACGCCAGGGCCTTTCATAAAATAGGCGCGGCCCCCTAATTGCAAACAATGGATTATATTTCCAAGCGTATTGCGCAGATCTTCAACAGCACGGGTGATTACGCCATTCACGGGGTAGAAGCATTCAGGATTTATATTACGCCCTAAAATAGGCAGGTGTTGTAGGTGCATGGTTTCGCGAACCTGTTTTAAAAACTCCACTCGGCGTTGCACCCCTTCTGCCAAGACAAGGGTCTCCTCTGGAAAATCAATTTTCAAAGGAATTCCAGGAAAGCCTGGGCCAGTGCCGACATCCATCAACGGGAATTGAAGTTTGGTGAGTTGCCCTACCATAAGACAATCTATAAAATGTTTCAGTCCAACATCACGTAAGTTTGTCAGTCGAGTGAAGTTTTCTTTCTGCTGAACTTCCATAAGCAAGGTGTAAAACAGAGCTAATTGGCGGCGTTTAGTATGGGGGTAATCGGCAAATCCATGATTTCGAAACAAATCGTAGAGCCGATCATTAGCCTCTTCGAGGGGATAAATTTTGTCGGGAGTGCGGTGTCTCCCCATTTTCGAGCGTGCCGGTGCTTGAGATCGTTCAGCTTGCCGCGCTTTATAGGGGCTATAATTTGTCTTATTCTTGTGAGCCATAAGATGTATCAGTGCCGGATTTTTTGCAGAATGTCACGCTTGAACTGACTTCGTGATCTTCGCCTCGGGATTCGATAAGCTGGCCCCCTATGTCTTTAGAACAATTAGAACAAATCAAAAAAGAAGCCCAGTCCTCTTTTGCTGAAGCTAATTCATCTTCCGCTCTTTACGAGCAAAAGGTTCGTTATCTTGGCAAAAATGGTCTCCTCACCGACATCATGAAAAAAATGGCGACTTTATCTAAAGAGGAAAAACCTCTTTTTGGTAAGGCCGTGAACGAGGTGAAGAGCTTTCTAGAGGAATATTACAACCAATGCGAAGTGACTCTTAAGAAGGCTGAGATTGAACATCGCTTACTTTCGGAGGAAATGGATTTAACACTTCCATCTTGGCCGCGAGAGCTTGGTCACCCACATCCGGTTCATAAGGTGACACAAGAGATTTTCCAGATTCTTGCAAGACTCGGTTATAGTTTACGAACGGGGCCGTTGATCGAAAAGGACCGTTACAATTTTGAGGCGTTAAATATCCCAGCGGATCACCCTGCGCGTGATATGCAAGACACCTTCTTCGTGGATGGAACGCATGTGTTGAGAACGCACACCTCGCCGATTCAGATTCACTCTTTGGAAGGGGAAGCCCCCCCCTTGCGCATTATCGGTACGGGCGCGGTGTTTCGCTGCGATAGCGATATTTCCCATTTGCCACACTTTCATCAGATTGAAGGAATGTGTGTGGATCGGAATGTTTCTATGGCTGATCTTAAGGGGACCATCAGTTTTTTTGTACAAGAGTTTTTTGGTTCCGGTTTAAAAACGCGTTTTCGACCGAGTTTTTTCCCATTCACCGAACCTTCAGCCGAAGTGGATTGCTCATGCCCCATTTGCAAAGGCAATGGCTGCTCGCTCTGTAAGAACTCTGGCTGGATTGAAATTGGTGGAGCGGGTTTGATTAATCCTCGAGTGTTTCAAGCAGCAGGAGTGAAATATCCAGATTGGCAAGGCTTTGCCTTTGGATTTGGGGTTGAGAGAATGGCCATCATTAAATATGGAATTCCAGATATTCGTCTCTTTCCAGAAAATGATTTGCGCTTTTTAGGGCAATTTACAAAATAAGGTAGTTTGTAATGAAAATATCGCTACGTTGGCTCAGTGAATTTGTTGATGTGAATGAGTACTTTGAGCGTCCAGTTCAGCTTGCGAATCTCTTAACTGCAGCAGGTTTAGAAGTTGAAGAGATTCACGATTTGGCTCAACAATATAAGTTTGTTCAAATTGGAATGATCCTCGAGAAAGACAAACACCCAGATGCAGACAAACTTTCAGTTTGTAAAGTAACTACTGGAGAGGGAGTTGTTCATCAAATCGTTTGTGGAGCTAAAAACCATAAAGCCCAAGATCGAGTGGTCGTGGCTTTGCCGGGCGCGATCTTACCCGGTAATTTTGCGATTAAAAATTCCGTTATTCGCGGGGTGGCTTCGGGCGGTATGTTGTGCTCTTACAAAGAATTGGGTATGGCCGATACCAGTGATGGAATCGCTATTCTTCCTGAGGAAGCGCCGCTCGGAATGAAGTTTTCCGACTATGCGAATTTTAATGATGTGACCTTTGAATTAAAGGTTACTCCAAATCGGGCGGATTGCCTCAGTCATATTGGTTTAGCGCGTGAGATTTCTTGTTTGCTCAATCGTTCGTTTAAAAAGACACAATTGAAAGATCATACTCTCACTGGTGCGGGTATGGATTTTTCCGTTGAAGTTCTTGATCCTGAAATGTGTCCTCGCTACACCGGGCGAATCATTCGTGGCGTGAAAGTGGGCGCTAGCCCTGATTGGTTGAAAAAACGCCTAGAAGCGGTTGGCCTTAATTCTATCAACAATGTGGTCGATGTGACGAACTATGTAATGATGGAGTGGGGTCAGCCTTTGCACGCTTTTGATTTGCGTCAAATTCAAGGTGGAAAACTTCGCATTGGAAAGGCGCAACCAAAAGAAAAATTTATTACTCTTGATGGCACTGAACTCACTCTTCGCGGAGATGAATTAATGATTCAGGATTCCACCCGGTCTTTGTGTATGGGTGGTGTAATTGGTGGAAAGAACTCGGGCGTTCAAGATGACACACAAGATATCTTTTTAGAGTCCGCTTACTTTGCACCGCAATTTATTCGCCGAGGGGCACGTGGCCATGGACTTAATACTGACTCGGGATATCGCTTTTCGCGCGGTGTGGATCCAACTCACACCATCGATGCCTTGAATCGTGCGACGGGTCTATTGTTAGAAGTGGCAGGGGGCCAAGTGGCCTCAAAAGTTTATGAGGTGAAGAGCAAAGACGTTCATCGTGTCGTTATTGATATTCATCCAAACACAGTGACCCAACGCTTGGGATACAAGGTTGATGTTACGAAGTTTGAGTCGTGGATGATTCGCTTAGGTTGTCAGTTAGAAAAGATTGGAGAAGCTTATAAGGTTCAGCCACCGACTTGGCGCTTTGATCTTGATATCGACATGGATTTAGTAGAGGAATACGCCCGACTTAACGGTTATGAGCATATTCCAGAAACTCTGCCGGCGTTGGGAAACCCTCCCGCCGGTCATGATGTGCCATATCGGTTTCAATCTTATCTGGTGGAGCTAATGACTGGTTTGGGTTACAGCCAGGCAATGAACTTTGCTTTTGTGGGCACGCAAAAACAAACTAAGTTTATTGGTGAACAGGATTTATTGACCAAAACAGGTTTGCATGTGGCGCAAAAACCGGTGCGCTTAGTGAACCCATTAAACGAACAGATCGATGTGATGCGAGCGACGTTGAGCATGGGCTTGATAGACAATCTTCATCATAATTTCCACCATGGAGTGGAATCGGGTCGATTATTTGAATTAGGGTCAGTTTTTGATACCGGATCATCTGGTTTTCAAGAGCGCCTGCGCTGGGCGGGCATTGCTTGGGGCTGGCAATCTAATTTGTGGACAAACGCAGTTAATGCTCCTGTCGTAATGGATATCAAGAGTGCGATCGAAGAAGTTTTGGGCGCGCTTAGTTTTCGTAGTTGGCAGTGGGTGAAGCCATCAGACGTGGGTGGCGTTCCGCATTTTCTACACCCAGGGCAATCAGTGATTTTGCAGTTGGAAGGTAAAAGGATTGGCTTTGTTGGTACACTTCATCCTTTATTGCGTGAGGAATTGAAAATCCGAACCGACGCCGCTCTGTTCGAATTTGAAGCCGAAGGTTTAATCAAAGGTTTAGGGCGAACTCAGAACGTTAGAGCAATTTCAAAATTCCAGGCAGTGGATCGAGATTTAGCGTTGGTGATGCCGAAATCGTTAGGGGCCGGTCAGGTTCAGCAAGAGATTCAAAAAACCGGTGGCACTAATTTACAGGCAGTCAGTGTTTTTGACGTATATGAGGGCGACAAATTACCTGAAGGTCAAAAATCAGTAGCCTATCGTTTACGCTATCAGAATTTGGAGTCCACATTGACTGACGCTCAGGTTCAGGAATCAGTGGACGCAATTCTTGCCAGTGTAAAAAAACGTTGGGAAATTCAGGTTCGTTAGTTCATACTGTTAGGGAATGCGACCCTTTTTTTAAAAAGGGGAGACAATAGGATTGTCTGTAAGGGGGAGAGACTATGGGTGGTCAGAACACGAGTCATAACACTGTGACTAAGGCCGATCTGGTTGAAAAGGTTTATGAACGATTAGGCTTCTCTAAAAAAGAGGCCGCAGATTTGGTCGAACTGGTTTTTGATATGCTGAAAGACAGTATCACGACCGGAGAAAAGGTAAAGATCTCTGGCTTCGGAAACTTCGTGGTGCGTTCGAAAAAATCAAGAATTGGTCGTAATCCACAGACGGGTGACCAGATCACTATTAGTGCACGTCATGTTCTTACTTTCCGACCTAGCCAAGTTTTAAAAGCTATGTTGAATGGTGAAGATCTCGCCGGAGTTAAGGAAGACGACGACGACGAATAAACCTGAAACGTTTATAGTTAGATGCTTTGTAGACTTTTAAAAAAAGCTGACTTAGAACGATTTCACATTAAAAATTTTTTGAAAGTGTCGGACCGTGGCTCAGCTTGGTAGAGCGCTTGCTTGGGGTGCAAGAGGTCGGCGGTTCAAATCCGCTCGGTCCGACCAATTT
>CAZYOE010000244.1:0-5434 GCA_964648725.1 uncultured Pseudobdellovibrionaceae bacterium
TAGTTAACCAAGTATAACAAAAGTCCTGACTGCCCCCGTTATTGATGTAGAGCCTAAATTTTCTTCAGTCACCTGTAGACCCTTAAGACTTGGATGTTCCTTTTTGCCATTTGAGCAGTGGTAATACTTGTAGGTCTTAGTTTCACCCGTTCCTAAAATAACCTTGGTCTTCGGATCGAAGATAACACTGCAGCCACATGAACACTTAAGCCAGCCACCGCTAAATAGCGCATCACTTCTTTTCTTGTATGGGTTCTTAAGCCCGAATGTTTCCTGCACATCCCAAAAAAGCTGATCTGAAACGATCCTCTCGTGATTGCCCTTGTACTCAATGCCTTGCCAACTAAATCGGGCATCATAAAAGATATTCTTAAGACGTCGTTCTATTGTTGCAACATGGTAGTGTTTAATTTCTGAAGGTTTAATAAATTCTTCAGCAATGATCTCGCGCCGAATTTTATAAAGAGGCATGGGATTCCCAAGCTCGTCTCGCTGTGCACGGAGTTCGAATTCTCTCTTCACCTGTTGAACAATGCGTGGATCAGGGTCAAATACGATAGTTGTGCCTCTTCGCTTTTCAAGACCCATGTCGTTCTTCTGTTTTTGATGGATATATCCGAGCGGCGTATGGGTGCCTGGATACCACCCCATCTCAGCTTTTGTCCGAGTTGCCTTCCTTACCTTGGTGCTGAGATCCCGACTATAATGCTTGTTGATTGCTGCGTGAATATCTCGGTTTAAAAACTCTGAGTCAGGACTTTCTTTATGAAGGACAATTCCATCCGAAACGTAGTGAAGTACTATTTTGTTTTCTCGAACAAGGAACTCATTTGTCTCATTGTCGGTAAGGTTTCTCGCTTCCCGGTCGTATTTATGAAAGATGATGTGCCGGACTTTTTCTTTCAGGGCCTTTTTAATAATCGCCTGATATTTTTTTCTTAAATCAGATCGTCGCGCTGTTTCGACAATGGGTAGAATCTCTGACAACTCTAAGCCGTTCTCCTTGCAATACTTCTCGATGTCTTTGCTCTGAGTAACACGAGAAGTATTGTGCTCCTGCCCATACCCACTAACCCTTAACGGGCCAATTGCCTTATTATTGCTACCAAGCCACAGTTTTACATCCATATTACTACCCCTATCTTACTACATTGTAGTAAGAAATGCTATCAGTTCAGATGGTTCGAAAGCGTATCCTTCTCCGTCAGTGACAAATCTTTTGTCACGTCGGAATGTCGTAGACATCTCAAAGAGATAGGCGGTTCGAGAGTATCTCGTTCTCCCCAGTGGTTGCCTCTGACTACCAATTGATTAATCCCTTCCTGCGCGCCTCATCTCGTTTTTTTTGCAGTATTTGAAATACCTCAATGGCCTGAGCTACCTCCCAATCCTCGTATGCTGGGTGGGTGTATTTCTTAGGGAGATGCCTCTGCGAGTCTTTCGGGTCTTCCTGTTTAGAATCCGACGAGGGTGGCGATTGCTGGATCAGCTGGCCTTCGTCCACATTTGGAGTGACAAAGGAATTTGGGTTTTCATAAGCTCGTTTTTTTGCCTTTCTTTGCAATGAAATTTGAACTTTGCATGCCTTACAACACTTCTCGACACGAATTGTTCCCCTCTGTTTGTCCGCAATTCTATAAAAGTCCTCGTCGGATTTTTCAGTTTTACAGATTTCACAAATTCGCCTTGAGTTTTTCTCTTCATGGGATGTGCTCAAGGGGCACGTCCTATCAGCTCGTCATAGCTAAATTTCTTCCCTAAACAGTCGGTGATCAGCACTTTGTCGCCTGTAAAACCGAAAACTTTTCCGTCGTATATGCGAACGTGCGACGGGAGGCTGACTTTACCTAAAACAAAATCGATGCCTTTTTGGGTGATCTTCCAATAGCCGGAGGTGCGTTTGTCTTCAGCCTGACCCTTTGGCTTTTCCTCTATGAGCCCCCAATAAGAGAGCTTGGCAAAATCCCCACCACCGAGCGTAGTAGCGAGAGTTTTGTTCTTTAGTAGATCACTTTTATGATGAAATTTAGTTTGATCAAAACTGCGGTAAAAATAAATGAGGGCCGCAGCCATCGATGAGTAGAGCTTGCGCTCGTACATTTTCGCCAGTTGATTGCAACACGGGCACCTCTCGCCCTTGCCCAATCTTGCGCGTAACCAGTCCTTTGCTTCTTGAAGTGTGGCGTTTGAAGTTAATTTTTTATTCAACCTTCATGGACATCTCCTCTCTTACCGTGTTTGCACTGTTGTGGCATCGCGCCCTGGCCTGGTCTGCTCCTTACTGAGCGACTGAAGCACCGTTGGCTTCAGCGTAGTGTGAAAATGATCGAGCACTAATCTCTTAAAGGCTTCAAATTGCGACGGATGAAGGGAGCTTTCAGCCACCGTGAGAACGTATGAAACGAACTCTCTTTGAGATTTTAAGATTGCTTCCTCTCGATCAATTTTCACTGCACCTCCCAAATTGTCCTAATGACAAAGGCCCAACGAGGAACGTCCTCATCGAGCCGTGGTTTCTATTTTCTTGATTGCACTGGAGTGAGAGTCCGCCTCTCTCGCAGATCCTATTCTCGGATCGCAAGAATGCATAGTGGTCCATGCGAGAAGGACCACGACAATAACCAAACTGAAATAGAGATCTTGAAGCACTCTCTTCACTCCTTCATAGAGTGGAGTGCCAACGCCCGTGTTACATTGTATCACTATTTAATTGAGTGTAAATAGAAAAACAGTGGAGCACCATTTTCAATGGAATATCGGAAGAGCGTTTTTGAATTTCTCCTCGTTAGTACGACGAAGACTTCACGGATCTTAGGGCCAAAGCTAAGCCCAAGCCACCGCTCTAAGCCTAAGATTTTGGTCCCAGTCTTAGACGGTCCCAAACTTGGACTAAGCCCTAACCCTTTGATTGCTGTAGCATTTCATTTAGCATTACAAATAGCATTACATTTGGCTTTACTGTTGCGCGTCAAAGAGCGATCCTGTGTGTGTAGGGGTAACGAATAGGAGGACACGGTGAAACGGTTAGATCAAAGAAAATGGGCAACTATAGGCGGTCGGATAGAGGACTACGCAGCTCTGATAAAGACTGACGGTTGGCTCAAGGTTGCAGAGAAAATCGCAAAGGATTATCCCGACAATGCAGATGCGGTTTTAGAGGGGCTCACGGTCTTCGTAAACCACGGAGCCGATACATACTACACCGGAAATGTTGTCGCCCGAAAAGCCGCATCGGGCATGAGAAACCTAAAACGAATCCAAAAGAAAGTCGCCGGAGGACATCGCGGCACTATCAAGGCATCCATTAAGGAATTAGTAACGCTTTTCGGAAAATACACCGACGTTGCGGGCCAGAGTAGCGATCACAAGGTCACGACCGAATGGTATTTCTCAAGCAACAATAACCTGTATTCCATTTACGACTACAAAGAAACCTCGCGCTACGCTTCCGACCTGCCTTCGCTTGAAGATTTTCGGATCAACCATACTAAGGCCATTAGCTGGAGCGTGAGTGGAAACTGCAATGCCGATGAATTCATCGAATATGTAAATCAAAAGTTGGAAGAGCTTCGGGCCGCTCCAAAAGAAAAGCCCGCCACCAGCAATAGCGAGATTCGAAGCGCATTTTACAGTACGGGCGACCACCTCGCTCGCCTGAAAGAACAAGAGGAGTTCACCTCGGATGAAAATTTCAAGGTCTTAGTTACCAACCTCGAAAGCTGCCACGACAAGCTCCGCAAATATTTAGATGAAAATTACAGGTGGGATTAACCTAGTAAGGAGGTCATTTGTGAGCGCACAAATTAAAGCTCAAGCCACGGCGAACTACGGCACTGCGAACACTATCACCGAAATGAAACGAAACATTGAAATCCGGTGTGAGGCTTCAGGGGCGGCCATAAATGCCAAGCAGATGGAAGCCTTTGAATATTGTGTTCACGACTTCCTGAGAAATCGAATCGCGGTTCTATTTAGCAAAATGGACCAAGGCATTTCCAACGACCAAATTCAAAAAGAAATATTGCGGGCACTTAAATAAGGAGCGAATTCACATGAAAAAGAGCAAGAAAATAACTCTGGGAGAGGTTCTACAATCTGAAGGCAACTCCAATGGATACGGCCTCTTTGGTCACGAAGTCCGACGCCCATCATTCTGGACAACTAGTGCAGATCCGTATGATGTCGTTAAGCTAATAGACGAAACTGTAGTTCAGCTTGCAAATAAGAAAAGGTGGGATGTTCAGAAGACGTTTGAATTCATGGACTCAAAATTGGGCAGATGGGCCGGAGATGAAATTAGTGCGGTTAAGGTGAACTACCCCACGAATAAAGAAATTGCAGCCATTCTGAACAAATACATGATTAAGTTTGAGGACTAAAAAAAGGAATTACAATTGTAAGGATTGGTGTAAAGATGAAGGCCAATACATTTGAACGAGGAACTCCCATGAAAAGCGTAAAGCCGGAAGACTATCTCCCCGAAAAGCAATCCCCAGGTGATGAACTGGTGCCTATGAGCTTGCGCGTTCCCTCTAAATTGAAGGTGGATTTTGAAAAGGCTCTCAAGAAGAT
The DNA here is from genome assembly GCA_964648725.1 of uncultured Pseudobdellovibrionaceae bacterium. GTDB lineage: Bacteria > Bdellovibrionota > Bdellovibrionia > Bdellovibrionales > Bdellovibrionaceae > CAUJGP01. Next base: position 4,573 of record CAZYOE010000244.1, read on the forward strand.
GGGCTTTAATCAGACAGACTTTTTTCGAGGACAGATGCAGTGGTTGGTAGACTATTCCAAGGTTGATAAATCTAAGTAGACTTACCCCTTTTCATTCGCGCTTTGACTTCGATACCGAGGTCTTTTTCGACCACTCGTTTAGAGATAAGCAGCTTAAACCACGCAGCCAGTTCATTTTCGGAATAAAGATTCTTTAACTCGAACACCAATTTATCTAGTGCTGATGGGGACTCTAGGTTTTGGATCATCAATTGTGGATGCTCTAGAAATCTCTTGGCCTCTTGATCTGGGATGCCCGCTTTATGAAAAAATAGGCGACTATTTACAACGACACTTCCAGTAATTCGGCCAGATCGCATGTCCGAAATAGATTGCTGTTTGAGGCCCAATAGCTTCGCAATACGGCCCACGTCGCCGCGTTTGCGCGTAACGGATCTCGTAATTTCCTTGCAGAAACTACGAACAAGATCTTCCCATTCTTTAGAACTCAGTGGCCTTTGGCTCATGTATAAACCTTGCTATTTGCCTATCTTTAACATTCGACGCCGTTTTAGTCTATGGAAACCGCCTATTTACCGTTTTAAACGGTAAATACATATTGATGTAAATAAACGGTGATGCTATAAGTATCGTTATTAACGGTAGGAACCAACTATGGATAAGCTCGAAAAAATTAGCTTCGCTAGCCCGCCCGAAAGGGTCTTTCGCAATATAGAGCACTACAAGAAGGTTCGGTCGGCCATTCTGAGTGCTCTCTCAAGCTCCAAAAATGGAAATGGAAAACGTAATAGCGAGAGCAGCTCTTACCTAATTAGGGTCTGTTCGGTAAATTTCTCTAAAAAAAAGCTAAAATCCACTAGTT
>CAZYOE010000245.1:0-5428 GCA_964648725.1 uncultured Pseudobdellovibrionaceae bacterium
CCACGTTGAGTGAGAGATGAAGCGTAGCCAACGCAGAAGTTGGCCTTTTTCAGCACAATCTACATACGGCATACTCTTTGCTATTGTACATTATAGCGGAAGGTGGATAGACCTATGGCAGTCAGTAAAAACTCTCTTATTTTGTATATGGTCTTTGCATCTATCTTTGGGATCGGGTGCTCCCAAGTAGATTTCTTACAAAAGAAGAACAGCGATTTTTCCAGTTACTCACTACCACCCAATCCTATCAGCACTCCGTCTGCAACAACACTACCAGCATCTGTCTCGGTTATGTATCCCAGTTATGCTAAAATTACGAACATGCCGACGCTCTATGAACAAAGCGAAATTCTTGTTAATCCTCAAGCTGATAACAATAGCTGCGCAATGACAGCCTTCATCAGCCCTATTGAAAATAATCTTTGTTTTGATGTGCCAGAACTTTGTTGGACGACTCAGATAAATATTGTGACAAAATCTTCAGATTATACTTGTGCTCAGGCTTTTCGAGCCCAAGACATTCTTACTGCAAGAGGTGGAAACGCGTGTATTGCATCCACACAAAACCTCTCAAGCATTGAAATAAGTCAGATCAATGATCCTACCATTTATAAAGTAGACTCCGATGCCGCTGATACCTCGGGTGCTATTCCAGATCCTGGCACAGTGTTGCCAACCCTCAATTCGATTTCAATGGATTCAGCGTGCCGTTGTCACTATAGTTCAAATGTCACCCCCACTTATATATATAAATATCCGGCGATGGAAGAGCACTGCCGTAACCACTTTAGTGATACATATCACTGATCAATGCACGCCCTCTACCTATGCTAGCCGTTGCAACAGCTTTTGATAAATACCGTCAAAGCCACCATTACTCATGATCAAAATAACATCCTTAGGGCTTGCTGTTTTTCCCAGGTAGTCGACAATGGCGTCGGCCCCATTAAAGCAATGAGCCACAATTCCCGACTTTGTTAAATCCAGCACGAGTTCCTGAGCTGAGAAGCGATCAGAAGCTTCGATCTTACCCTGATCAAAGGCTTCTGCAATAATGACTTCTTGGCTACTTTTAAAAGCTTCCACATAGTCTTTTTGAAAGATCTTTCGACGTGAAGTGGCCGAGCGCGGTTCAAAAACCGAATAAACTTTTTGCCCCGAATATTTCGATTGAATAGCTTTAACTGTTTCGCGCACCGCCGTTGGATGATGAGCGAAGTCCTCAATGATAGTAATCCCCCGAGGCGCGCCAATGACCTCTTGCCGACGACGCACTCCCTGAAAAGTCGCCAGTGCTTCGCGAACACGATCTATGGGCCAACCCAACTGGTCAGCCAAACCAATCACAGCCGTCGCATTCATCACGTTATAATCACCTGTCATCGTGATAAAAAATTCACCCAAAAAGATGGCTCCATGGAAAACTTGAAAAGTGGTTCCTTCAATATTTTTTGTAACCACTTTGGCCATATAGTCACTCTTGGAAGAACTATAGCTGAATCTTTTCTTCACCGTGGCAAATTGCAAGAGCTCTGCTATATTCTGATCCTTGCCATAATACAATAGCGTTCCATCTTCTGGGATTAACTCAATCAATCGACGAAAGGCAGCTTTTACAGCATTAAGATCAGCGTAAATATCAGCATGATCAAATTCAATACTCGTCAAAATAACATGTTTTGGTTTATAGTGAATAAACTTGGGCACTTTATCAAAAAAAGCAGTATCGTACTCATCACCTTCAATCACAAAATAATTGCCGTAAGGATTACGAAAGCTTAAAGAAAAATTTTTGGGAATACCGCCAATCAAAAAACCGGGTTGAATTCCAATACACTCCGCCACCCAGGACAAGAGGCTAGTCGTTGTGGTTTTCCCGTGTGTACCACTTACAACCAGGCTTTCTCGAGAGCCAATAACCCATTCACCCAATGCCTTCGGCAAGGAGGTGTAGGGAATGTTCAGACGCAATAACTCCTGAGCTTCTGGGTTAGATTTGGGAATCACATTTCCAACAATAACCAAATCTGGTTTATGGACAAGATTTTCGGCCCGATAACCCTTCATGATTTCAATACCTAACTTTTCTAACTGAGTAGACATTGGAGGATAGGGATTTTGATCGCTCCCCGTCACATTGAGTCCTCGATCCTTGAGTAAACCCGCGAGCGACGCCATGGCTGTTCCACAAATCCCCATGAGATGCACGGTCTGTCCTGGGCGAATTTGACCTAACTCATTAGCCATTTCTATGTCCTTTCCTGTCTGCGTATCAAAGAGACTATTTCATCATGCAACAGTGGGCGTAGCTTTGCAAACTCTCGTTTTTCGCGCCCATAAAACACGCGATTAGAGAGGATGACTATCAAAAGATCTCGCTCTGGATCCCACCAAACCGAAGTTCCAGTAAATCCCGTATGACCAATTGAGTTTGGCGAAAAATATTGCCCGCTCGTGGATGAGCCCGACGTAGGAAGAACGAATCCCAGAGCCCAATCTCCCCGTTCGCTTGGCAATTGCCGATGAGTGAAATACCTAACCGTTTTATGCAAAGGATGATTCAAATCGAAATACGCCGCTCGGTAACTCAAAAAGATTTTGCTCACATCTGAGGTATCTCCAAAAAGTCCCGCATGAGTTGATACTCCGCCGAGCGCCCAGGCATTTTCATCATGAACTTCTCCTTGAATAAGTCGACCCCGCCAGCTACAAAACTCTGTGGGTGCGTAATCGGAAACTGAAGACATGGCTTCTTCGGATTTGATCCAATGGAGCTTGCTGTCTTTGGCAAATTCGCTTTTTACTTCCTGCCAAACTCCCTCTAAGGAATCCTTAAAAAGTTCTTTCAGCAAAAAAGCTAAACTTAGAAAACCCACGTCTGAATAAACTGCCTTCGGCGATACAACCAAAGGCACTCGTTGAATATCTTGTTGCAAAAGATCCCAGCGCCTTGCAACATTGGGTTCTTTCATTAAATCCTGGTAAAATGGTTTCCACCAAGCCAAACCTGAAGAATGAGTTAATAAATCAACCACTCTTGTTTGAGGATGAGGCCACCAATGCAAAAAATCAGACATCCGCGATTCTGCCTTCCATCGCTCCTGCTGAAATGCCAACATCAAGGCGGGAACCGTAAAGAGCACCTTTGTTAAACTCGCTAAATCATAGAAACGATAGGATTCTCCCCCTTGATACTTAAAAAGACTTTGTCCATTCTGAAACACTTCAAAACACAAACCAGGAGTGGCCGTCTCCCAGAAGGGCTGCAACCATTGATCAAAATGCTTTTGCCACTGGGTTCTTAGGTGTTCACTCATTGTTGGCATCCTGCCGGGGCTGATGCCAGCAAAACCCCATTTTTTCTCTGGATGTTACATTTGACTCCCAGAGGCAATACCCGCTGGATATTACCATGACCAGAAGGCACTCCAAAGTAGACGGGTTTTTTAAAAGCAGCGGCGCGCTCTCTTAAAACTGGCCAAATCAAATTTTTGCCATCAGGCTCGTCACCCTCGGTGAAATCACCAAAGATAATCCCACTTAACTGGTCCATAAAGCCTATTTGTTTAAGTTGTTCCCAAAAACGATCTAACCGGTAACCACGCTCTCCCACATCTTCGAGAAACAAAATAGAGCCTTTAGGGCGCAACTGAAACGGAGTGCCTATCCCAGCCATCAAGGTGGCCCAATTGCCCCCAATAATATAACCCTGTAGTTGCCTGGTCTTTTCTGCTGAAGCATTTAAGGGTTGCACTTCATAGTTCAGAGTTTCCAAATTGCCAAATAAAACTTGCTTGAGTTCATCAATACTCGATGTCGGCAAATCCCCGCGGCCAACCCTCGACAGGATTGGTGCATGAAGAACTGGCCACTTCCACTTTTGATTCAAAAATACATTGAGTGAAGTTATATCACTCAACCCCAAGAAGGCTTTGGGATGGCGAGGCGGCCTTAGCTTCGATAATTGTGGCAACAGCTTCATCGAGCCATACCCACCTCGCACACACCACACCGCCGAGGAATCCTTCGCCAACAAAGCCGTCTTTAATTGCTGCCATCTTTCTTGTTCTGAATTTGAATGCAAGAGATTCTCAGCAAAAATATGGTCGGAGATTCGAACCCTCAAACCCCAAGACTCCAGGACTTTAATGCCAGCTTCCATTTCATGCCTTGGGCATTTGGAGGCCGGAGCCACCACATCGACAAGAGCCCCTTGAGTTAATTTAGACCACCCCTTGAACTTCGTCCTATTGACCACCCTCGTGCCCATCAGTCCCCTCATTTTCTTTTCACAACACTATTAGCTTAAAGTGATTGAAAGAGCGATTCAACAGCTTTTCGCCTAAAGAGGCGGAGTTTCGAACCGTCATCCGATGGGGAGTCAACATTACTTATTTGAATCTCAGCGTCCTCAGTATTCAAACCAGTCCATATTCCAGCACATCACTTTTTCACTCTCAGACGGTCCGACAATATCAAGAACCTGCCGAATAAATTTGGGTAACAGCGTCCGAAGATATTCGGCGTCCTTATGAGAAAGGCTCATAGTGCAAGTGTAAAAGAGGTCTGATTCTCTTTTAAGGTCCATCTGATCCATGGCCCGCAACCGCCAATTTCGATGATGGTGATTCGCAAAGGGTGAATCGACACTGAGATGAGTGCTCTTATGCCCGGATTCAAGTCCACGCTTACCTTCCTTTAAGAGACCTTGGGAAAGTAGGAAATGGATAATCGCATTCACTTGTACCAAAGGGAGATGAAATCGCTCGGCAATTTCATTGGGGCTTTTAAAATTCCCAAGAGCGGCATAATTTCTGATTGCAGCATAATGCCAACTCGAGTAAAAAAGCGTCGCACTTTCATCCGAAAGTTCCTTTTCGACTTTCACTCGTTTCACGAGTTTATTGCCTTGTTGACGTAACGTTTGCAGTTTTTTCTTGAGCCGATTCTGCAATCCCAGTGTTCCCGCTCGTGACAACTCCACCAACTGAGTGAAATAATCGGTCTCCCATTCAGAGAAACCAAGGTATTCACAGAGAGCAAAAGCTTGTTCCGGAGTAAGATTTTTCTCGCCGCGAACAATGAGACTGACTAAGGTGGGACTAACCTGCATCGCACGGGCGAGTCTTCCCAGGCTTCCACGACCGCGACTTTCCAAAAGAGCTTTCAAATAAGTTCGATAGTCCTCATGCTCCAGTAATACAACAGCCGTAATCGTTTCATCTCTTTTCGCCATAGATCCTCTCGCCTTCAAGCAATTTTACCTAAGGTAAATATACTCATTTACTATTTTACTATAAAGAGATGGATTCTCCTAGTGGCTTTTTGGTAAAAGCTTTCTCACAGAGGGGGTGGAATGAAATTTGAACACAAAAGTCGGAGTAGGAATGCCCATTGCTGGGCACCCCCTCCACGGATCCGTGCAGGC
>CAZYOE010000246.1:0-5336 GCA_964648725.1 uncultured Pseudobdellovibrionaceae bacterium
CGGCTTTTGGCGGGAGCTGCTGGGACCACTTTCCGCTTTATTTGTCTTAGTCATAATCCTAGCCAAAACACTCATTAAGTGACCTCGATAAATTGGAAGTTAACACACGGTTTTTAAGGAGCTGCGGAAATCCGTTCGGGCCAGTTAGGGCTAGATTTTGGTGTGGCGGAAAGTCGTTCGTGACTTTACTCATTGAGGAGTTTTTATGGAAATTTCAAAATTTTTGGTTGGGGTCTTAACAATTGCGGTTGGCCTCTGGGCCGCCGGTCGTTTAACTCCTACCGTTTTAAAATTAAGTAGAGATGCCGTTGCATCGCAAAAAGATCATCAGAGTTTTAGCCTGAAAACCATGGTCATTTTCCATGAATACCTTATTAATGAGGCTAGGGAGGTCTGACATATTTTGAAAAGAAATTACCTTTTCGTTTTGAATTGTTTGAACCCCAAAAGCGGGAACCTTAAATCCACCGGCGAGAGCCGCATGGATCCTTGATTCACTGTCCTCCAGCACCACGCAATCAGGAGGTTGAGATTCCATTTTTGACATGCGTGCAAGAAACGGTCAGGTTCAGGCTTCCACTTTTGAAAAGTCTACGCGGAGAAAATATTTTCCCCAAAATGATGATGAAGGCCTGTAATTTCCAAATTCCGCTTTATTTTACTGTGGGGGCCATTTGAAGCCACGCATTTTGAATGCAAAATATTCTTAAGAGCCTCCATAACAACGTTGACTGGCTGTTATCGTGACTCAATGTATTCGCCCATTCGTTGGAGGAAGGTTGATTCAAATGTCTCAGGTATTGAGTCCCAGATAGATTATTAATGAGTGATTTAGGCACCTGAAATTCAGAAATGTCCCTTTCCCTTACATTGAGTCCTGACATTAGATATCAGTGGCAACGATGATTTTTTTTAAAATCCAAATTTTGATCATGGGTACATTGAGGTAGCGTTGCCAGCTTTGATTAACTTGGGCAAGGGCCTCGTTACCTAAAATTTCAGTACATTTTATTTTTTCGAATCCAGCATTGGCAGCATGGTGAGCTATTTGTGATTCTTCATGACGAAAGCTCGTGAGGTAAATTTCATCTTTTGACATTTTAAAATGTGCTGTTTTTCCATCAGCGGCACGGGCTGGATGGACTTCCGATAAATACACTTCACCACCTATCTTGAGAATTTTGTTCACCTTAAGAAAAAATTCATCCAAACATGCAATATGCTCAATCACCAAACTGCTGATCACGGCATCGAAATTATTTTCTCTTAGGTGATTGAGTTTCATAAAATCACCTTCGATAAATTCAACGGCTCCTGACTTCAACTTGGTGCGAGCTATGCGCAACATTTCGCTCGATAAATCTATAGCGGTTACCTTGTTCCCATTATTCTGGATTCTATGGGTATGGCGGCCGGTGCCGCAGCCGATTTCTAGAATATTTTTGAATTTTAAATGCTGCCAATACGAGGGAAAGCAAAGATCATCTAATGCTACTGTTGGATTGGGATAGGCGTCGTAAATCGGTGCCCAAAGGTCATATCCGGCTTTGTTTTCCATTGTTCTCTTTGATTTGATATTCATAAGTACACTCCATATTCTGAAATTCCATCCAGATCGGAGCATAAATTTTTGAAGTTTTATGGATCACAAAACCCGCAGCGCCACTGCTGTGCTCAATGTATGATCGTTAAGCAGAACTGTCAATATCAAGGTTTGGGCAGACGGCTATTCTATTCCAGCATCAGAGACCAAGATTGCACGGCTGTATAACAGACTAAATCCCTGTCTAACTGCATTTGCTTGGGACCTTGAACCCCCAGCTGTTGTAATTACCGCAATTTCTGCCCCTTGTTCGCGAGCAACACTTAATCGATGAACAAGCAGTTCATTCTGGACACCAAGGCGTCGATAGGCCGGTAATGTGGTGGCGCCCGTCAGAAGTGCAATCTTACCGTCAACAAACATGCTGGCACCTCCAGCGACACCTTCGTTACGTATCGCGAGATATCGACAGCTGTCGTTGGACAATATTGAATCTCTAATCGCTTGATTAATGACAGTCATTGAAAACGTATCAACATTGATTCCAGTTTCATCTGAGTGACTAAAACCCTTGACCATTGTTTGCGCCCAATTTTCAATATTATCTTTGGTAACTTGGACAATTTCAATTGAGGTTTGAGCTGGCTTGAGGTCGATCCTCAATGATCGACCCAAAACATTCTCGAATCCATGCAATCGATATCCCGATTCAGTTAAGTGCCTTCCAACCTCAGCGTTGGCTAATGTGCAGAGTTCAATGCGAACAGGTTCACTATGTTGAAAATAAAGGTTTTCGATTTCTTCTAGTCGTTTTTTATCTATGGATTCCTTTAAACAAAGTCCGATGATTTTATTTAAAGGCGATCCTGGTCGAATAAATGAAGCAACTCCACCGCAAATCGCGTCGGCGAAAATTAAGGCTCGATCAATCTCGTTCGCATTTGAATGCATAAAATTTCTTATTAAATTGGCTTCAGCAGTTTCAATTTTGAGTGCAAGTTCTGTATCGGCAAACATATTATTAAATTAGTTTGGTCTCCATTGAAATGGCAATAATAAACACAAAAATGGAAAGTCATTCAACTTATTGAATTGGAGTCAGCAATTCCGTTAGGAGTTGATCTTCCGGTGTTACTTTCGGGTCATTAAGATAATTTTCGATACAAAGATGTTTCCTTAATTCCGCTTTTTGCCCGGCCAGAATATTTTTTCGATGAGGGTGCAAAATTTTATTGAATTAACGCGGCTTATCCACGCCGTTGGGTTTTAACAATATTGGTAAGTGGTGATTAAGATTTCTAAAATTGCTTTCCGCCGCTGTACTTTTGGCGGAAAAATGGCGGAAAAATATCCGCCATCTTGAATTTGGCGGAAATGTGGCGGATACTAAAAGCATGCAAAAATATCCTGCTCTTGAGCGACATAATATACCTTATAGGTTCGAATACACTGAACGACTTGTTTCCTTACTTATGCGAATTGCACAAACAAAACCATATATAGAGCAATATATCGGTAAACCATTGGAAATTCAGTTGCTTCGCCAGGCTAAAATTCTGGCTATAACTTATTCCAATCAAATTGAAGGAAACAAACATGAGGTGCGCGGGGTAACTCGAATTCTGGAAGAAGGCGATCGCGACACTTCTGACAAGGATGTTCTTGAAATACAAAATTATTGCGATGCTCTGGAGTACGTCGAACTACTTTCTAAAGAAAAGAACAATCCGACTTTAAGAGATATGTGTGATCTACAAAAGATGATCACACACGGCTTGTTGAAGGATAAAAAACAGTGCGGTAATTTTCGAACAATTAAAGTTAAAATTGTAGATGCTAATACTAATAAAATAATTGATTCTGTGCCTGAACCACATTTTTTGAATGAGTTACTTGAAGATTTGTGGAAATGGTTAAAGGATCAAGAAGCGGTTAATTCTTTTGTAGCTGCTTTTGCCTTTCATTATATGTCAGTAGCAATTCATCCGTTCGCTGATGGAAATGGGCGAACAATGCGTCTCATGCAGCATTTACTTCTTTTAAAAAAAGGTGAAAGGATTGCTCGATTTGTACCAAGTGAGACAGCCATTATGTCGACACGTGATCGATATTATTCAAGCATTCGGCAGTGTAAAACAATAGGTTCACTCAATCCAATAATAGAATATTTAGCAGAGTGTTTTGCGATATCTGCAGAAAAAGTAATAAAAGATAGTAAGATTTTTGTTCAAAAAAGTTTAGATAGAAAGCCTGAATCTCGGAGAGAAAAAATACTGAGCTTCAGTAAACAGAAAAAAGAATTTGGAATTCAAGAAATTATTGAGCTTTTACCAGAAGTGCCTCGAAGAACTATTGAAAGAGACCTTGAGACTCTAGTTAGAGAAAATAAATTAAAATCTAAAGGTGAAAAAAAAGCTCGCGTCTATATAAAAAAATCGGTGGTTTGAAAAGATTAGGAAGTGGATGGGGTGGCAGATTGGTCTGTAAGTGTTTGAAATGATTAACATGATTTCTTGCAATTTCGCCAGATTTCGACAGGACTGCGTGATCTCTTTCACTCAGGAGGGTGAGCCGGACTGATCGAACTAACAAGTTATTCTACGGATAGGGTTTCGAGCTCAAAATACTCTACGAGAGAATCTTTGATTCCAAGATTTAAGAACTGGCTCCTCACGGATTCAGGATCTTGATAGTAACTAATCTTCCATGCGACCTTGTCTGCATTAATACGTTTAATGACTTCAAGGAAGTACGGAACATCTACGTCTCCGAGCGAATGACCGAGAACAAAAATTTGCTCCAAATCTTTAAGAGCATCGAAATTACTTTGGTTCGCTGTAATAATCTTCTCAATCGGCTTGAAAGTTCTGGTGAAGTAGCGTTTTTGAATTTCGTCACCCTCCCGAACTCGCGTGTCTATATCTTCAGGATCATAGCCTTCCTGCTCATCCGCTGGCTCTTCCTCTTCCCATCCATGGCCTAACACCAGTTTTTCATCCGAGGCCTTGCCGTGAATATGGACGATATTCATATCTGCAATACCGTAAAGGTTGGCGAGAGTTGGGGTGTAGTTAAACGTCAGAAAGAGTGCCTTGTTATCAATTTTCAGGAGTTTTCCTGTGTACGCGGCAGGTTTAGGAATCGGCAACTGTCGAACCCATTCCGTGAAGCGTTTTAATAGCTCGCTAGGCAAGCTACTAACGCCTTGCTCAATTTCGTATTGATAGTCGTGGTGGTAAGCGTCGCACCAATCCTCGTCGCCATATCCGACTAAGAATTGAGATGCTGTCTCAAGCAGCGAGTCTGAATCAAGGTGTGCTAGATTTTCCTCGAACGTGGACCAAAAATTGTCGTCATCCGCGTGTAGATATTCAACGATGTTGTTGTAGATGCCGTGGTAATATTCGTTCAAGTACTCGCCAAATTGCCAATAAGACGATGGGATTCCGTGATGAAGATCAAAGCCGTTGCCGATAATGTAGAGAATTTTCCTATTTGCCATTCGCATCGTCTATTTTCGGAGTGAGGCCAAATGGAGAAAGAAGATTTGCGAATTCTGACTCAGCGGGCCTCCAAGTTACCGGTGGACGGTTTGAATTTGGGATGCTTTTCAAGACTTCCTCGCGGCTTTGGCTTATCAACGCGATTGCCTCTTGAGAAAGAGATGAGGGTTCATCGACTCCGAAGCTTTCTTTTGAGGGTCTCTAACTTTGAGTGGGGTGACGCAAAAAGTGTTACTTTGATCTTATCTAAGAAAAACGGACTCGTGTTTAAGCACATTTAGCAAAACTTT
>CAZYOE010000247.1:0-5333 GCA_964648725.1 uncultured Pseudobdellovibrionaceae bacterium
ATCGGAATCGCATTGAAAAGCCGAAGCAAAGAACAGCTTCGAGAAGTACATTTTCTTCCAAAGGGTAAATTTAATTTCGAGAATGAAATCAATATCTACGATGATAAAGTAGCAATTATTTCACACCAAGATGAAATTGGTGTTATCATTCAAAATAGAAATGTTGCAGAAACACAAAAAGCTATCTTCGAATTCTGTTTTCAGGTAACTAGTAGTTAAAACTTACTTTCCAAGCTGTAGTACATGTTCAGCACTGGTCGAAGTCATGATCAGTTCAGGAACTACCGGTTTAGGCATGTTCATAGCAGCGTAGCCTTTAGTAGCGGGGATCTCTAGCTCAGTAGCAATCACTTGTTCATAAAAATCCAGTCCACCTAAGATAACCTTTCTATCCACTCGTTTTTTGTTCTTATCTTCCTCCATAAACATTTGTACAGATCCAGAAGACTGATGAGCAATTAGAGTGGGAACTCCAGCAACAACACCTAAACACGCCACCACTGGTTTTTCTTCAAAACGTCCAAAATTGACAGCATTTCTAGGCAGTTCGCCTGGTTCAGGCTGATAAAAAGGCTTACCATCGGTACGAGTATTAACAGCATCATCCCACTGACATGCAATAGCCATTCGGGTCAGATGATCCCTAATGATTCTTTCAAAAAGTACACCTACATTCTGTAAACCAAAACAGCCATGAGATAAAGATTCCTCAAAAGGTTTAGAAACTTGAGGGAGAACTTGGGATAGGTTGATACCAACAGACAGCAAGTTAGGACTTATTAATGCTTCCTTAAAAGCAGTATGAGACTGCGCTACAGCAAACGAACTTAAGATTTCAGCATATGCCTCTTCGGTGATGAAATTCTTAACATTATCGGAGTGGTCCAATTGAACAAACAAGCGAACTGCTGACAGAACCTCTTTTACAACTCGAGAAATGTCTTCTACCAAGTCTCCACAGTCATCAATATTTTTCCCTCCACTTGCTTTTTTGAAACGCGCATTGAACTGCTGATGTAAAGGCCTACCTTTAGCTAAATCTGCTAATGCAAACTGATCTCCCGTAATAACCCCTATAACGCCAAGTTCAGGCCTTCCAGCAAATCGAGCCAGTACTCTTTTTCTTACCTCTAGTTCTGCAGCCTTAAGTCCGAGTTCTACCGCCGAAGTCTGCCTGTTAATATATACGATTTCTTCAGGTCGTTTCGCCACTCTAGGAGGGGCAGGATCACATTGAGCAGGAGGAACTGAGCTATCGTCGTCAAAAGAAACCAAATCCAACTTTAGCAACATAGTGAACTCCCTTATGAGTCACAAACTCGTTCCCGAGCACTATATTTACGTTTTCTGGCATACAGGTTTATAGAGCAATATTAGTATATTTTTTCCAATTGTCAACCAAGTCCTCCTTAATATATAATAATTCTAATCTTAATCTAAACATGGATTTAGGCCGTATCTTAATTGACCTAGGGCTAACGGATAAGGAGGCTAAAATCTACCTAGCGGTATTAGAGTTGAATGAATCAGTCCCAGGGATCATATCAAGAAAAGCCAATGTAAAAAGACCAACCACCTACGTCCTGCTTGAGAATTTAATAAAAAAAGGTCTTATTACCACTATTACACGTAATAAAGTCATCCATTATCAAGCGGTTGATCCTAAAATCCTACTACAAACAGAAAAAACAAAGATAGAAAGACTAGAAACGGTATTACCAGAGTTAATCAATATTAAGAACAAATTTGGAATAGAGCCCCTGTTTTTCATGGTGAAAAAGGTTTAATTGAAATCATGGAGGACACTTTGACGACCACCGAGGAGTTACTCTGTTGGTGTGATGTTGAAATTGCTGTAGGAACAGTACTTTCTGACTACTTTCCTTCTTACTTAAAAAAGAAAATTGAAAAGAAAATCTGGTTAAGAGGGATTTTTACCTACAACAAATCAGGTCTAAGGCATAAAAAAATGGGAAAAGAGGAACTGCGTGAAGTTTACCTTGTGCCTAAAGAAAAGTTTCCTTTTGAAAATGAGATTAACATCTATGATGACAAAGTAGCCATTATCTCTCACGCTGACAAAGTAGGAGTTATTATTCAGAATCAATCCATCGCCGACACACAAAAAGCGATTTTTAAATTAGCTTTCGAGTACGCACAAATAGTTGAAAGTAAAACTCTCACGAAAGAAGATCATTTGTACCTTAAAAAATAAGAGGTCAAAAACAAATTTTGTCCAATTGTCAATAAAATTGACAACAGAAAAACGCCCGCCAGCTATTTACATATTTAGCTTTTTATTTGATACTCCTGGTGTCAAATTTCAAATAAAACACCTTTCAAGCCGTCAATTCCCTAACAACTGTCAAAATGGTTAACACGACTAACTTCACATTCGACAGCAAGCTCACACCCCAACAGATCAAGTTGCATGAGCTTGTACAAAACCTTCTCATTGTTCTGTCTGACAAAGAAAAGTACATCATTAAGAACCGCTTTGCCCTGGACACTAAGAAGCGGTTGACCTTGGAAGAAATTGGAGAACATTTTGGAGTCACTCGTGAACGTGTACGACAAATTGAAAAGACCGCCCTCCGAAAGCTTGAAAGAAACGCACAAAATACCAACATTAAAATTCTCACCGAGTTTGCAAAGGCTCTCTTAGACAAGGAAGGAGGTATTGCTCGTGACAGTTACTTCAAGGAACTTCTCATGCGAATTCTCCCTAATGTGACTGAACAAGAGCTCCAAGACCTTCACCTCGCTCTGAGCCTCGATTCAGAGATTCACTTTGAATCAAACACACTAAAGTATCATCCTTATTGGCGCTTAGCGACCTTCAACGAAGACACCATCAAAAAAGTAGCGAATAGCGCAACCAAGACGCTTCAAAAGGCTAAGCATGTGCTCCCTATCGACAAACTTGCTGAAAAGGTAAACGAAGGGCTCAAATCACCCCTCCCCGAAAACACCATCACCAACATTCTTCGCACGTCTAAGGACTGCAAGTTTACTGAAAATGGCGTTGGGCTCTACAGCTGGCGTCACATTCATCCTCGCACGCTTCGAGATAAAATCTTCGTCATCTTCCACCGAGAAAAGAAACCTCTTCACTTCGAGAAAATTGCTGAGCTCATTCGCAGCGGTAAGTTCGACACCAAGCGTGTGAACGTGCAAGCGGTTCACAACGAACTCATCCGAAACGACAATTTCATCCTCATTGGACGTGGAATCTACGCCCTTAAAGATTGGGGGTATAAGACTGGAACCGTAGCTGATGTGATTAGTGAAATCCTTTCAGATGGAATCGCTCGTAGCCGTGAAGAAATCACCAAGGCAGTGCTCGATCAACGTCACGTGAAGACCATCACGATCTATCTCAACTTGAAAAACAAGAACCAGTTCTCACGTGTTGGACGCGACAAATACACCCTCGCGAAGCTCACGAAGGCTTAGGCCGCCCACTTAATTGAACATCCCATGGAATGAACCTGCTGCTCAGCAGGTTTTTTTCCTTCTAAAATGGCATTTACTGCATTTTCAAGCTCAGCAAATGACCCGCGGTACTCCAAAGTTCGCCCTTTACCATATACAAAAATATCAGGTGTGCACTGGGCATCAAAAGCCTTGGCAGCTGCTTGATCGGCATCGTATAAATAAGGGAATTCCTGGCCCCTAGCTTCGGCGTATTCCTTCATTTTCTCAAAAGAATCCTCAGGATAATTGGGATTAGCGTTCGAATTGATACCTAAAAACTGAACTGAGTCGGGCATTCGTTTTTCAAATGCCACCAGGTCATCCCAAATCTTTTGGACATAGGGACAGTGGTTACACATAAAAATCACCACTAGAGCCGCTTTATCAGCATATTTTTCAGGTGAATGCATGTCCTCATCGATTCCTTTCAAGTTAAAGGAGGGCAGAGCGCTGCCCAGAGGAACCATGCTAGATTGCAACAACACCATAGTATTCGGGTATAAATAAGAACAAGGATCCCAATCCTACCGTAATCATAAGCACTAAAGCGAGCATAACACGCCACCCCACCGCTCGTGCGCCAAAAAAGAGCACAATAAAGCCCTTAGAAAGGGTGTTTGTGAGTGTAGCAATTACAATCGCCGTGGCGGCGGAAATAGATTCAATTTGACCCGTTCGATGCAAATTGGTCATAGAAATGGTGATGGCATCAACGTCAAAAATACCCGAGAAAAAAGCAGTTACATAAACTCCTTCATCTCCGAAATAATCCGCCGCAAATTTTGAAATGAAAATGAGCGCTGCAAAGATTAGACCAAATTGAATAGCAGGCCAGAGTTGGAAAGGGCTTTTAAGGTTTAAATCTTTGGCAGTGAACTTGAGAGCCTCATTGTCGCGCTGGAACCAGTAGTACCCTGCGCAGGCAAGTCCAGTCAGGCCCATTAAAGCCAAGGGAAGCGAAATAAGGGGTAAAAGATCCGAGTGAATGACCGAAACCGTCACTAGTACGCGGAAAAACATAGCGGACGAGGCCACTAGAATCCCAAAAACGAAAGGATTGATGATTTTAGCGCTTTTCTTGCTCAAACCTGAAAAACTGAGCGAAACCGCGGTTGAAGAGATGAGTCCCCCTAGGAACCCTCCTACCCCAATGCCTCTGCGTGGCCCCACCAGTTTAATGGCGATGTAACTCGCAAAGGAAATAGTAGAAACCAGCACAATCATGAGCCAAATCTCGTAGGGGTTGAGCACGTTCAAAGGGCCAAAAGTTTGATCGGGCAGCAGCGGCAAAACAACAAACACAATGGCAATGAACTTAATGGAGTCGTAGAGTTCTTCCTTTTCTACCCGGTGGGCAAACGCATGCAGTGCCTCCTTAAAGTAGAGGAGCAGCACCACCACCAGGGTTATCACCGTAGCAATGAGTGTGTCCCCCATTCCCATGAGCACTCCAATAAAGTAGGTAAAAACGCCAGCGAGTTCCGTGGTTGCACCTGTTTTTCTATCTAGATACGCCGACATGATGTACGAAGCAATGAGCAGGAGCAAAAATCCACCTGTCACCACTGGAAAAAGCACAGTATCCGCAAAGAGATTGAAAACTAAAAACCCAAGCACACTGATGAGTGAAAGCGTGCGAATGCCTCCAAACTCATGCGTATCAGCCTTATGGCGATCACGCTCGCGCTCCAAACCGATGAGACTCCCAAGCAGAAGGGCAATCCCCAAGTGTTGGAGGAAGTAAAGTTGATCAACCATATTTTCTAGCGCTGGATGGATTCATCATACAAAAGAACTTGTGCTCTCCGCAAGATGCGCTAAAATGCGTGGGCACTCATGCGCAGGTGGCGAAATTG
>CAZYOE010000248.1:0-4152 GCA_964648725.1 uncultured Pseudobdellovibrionaceae bacterium
GAAGAACATTCTCAGTAGCACAGGATTTGTTGGGCGCATTGATCTAATCCTTACTTTAAATGAATTAAGTTTGCAGGAGTGCAATGAATTTTGGGGCGCTTATAAAACCCAGTGGTCTTCTTATGAGAAATTTAAAATCTTGGGAGTAACAGGAGGGGTACCTCGCTATTTAGAAATTATCTCCCCTCAATACACGGCAGAAGAAAATATTAAACGACTGTGCTTTATGAGAGAAGGCTTCCTTTTTAATGAATTTGGACAAATCTTCCATGATCTATTTTTGAGAAGAAGTGATACTTATAAAGATATTTTACTGTGCCTTATTAATCAACCTTATGCTTCTTTGGAAAATATATTTAAACGCTTAGGCATGAAAAAAAGTGGGGTGTTGAGTGGTTACATTGAGCATGATCACATAATCTGATGGAAGGTTTGTCACAATAATTGAGGGTCAAGCTCATGACTCCCCCCTAAGCTATCGCTAGGATATTTATAAACAAGAATGGTGAGTCGTATGCCCTTTATCCATTATGAATTCGAAATGGGATTATTTTGAGGCTAAAAAGAGGTTTTGAAACGGGAGACATAAAACCAAACGACCACTACTTGAGTGGTCGTGGATTAAAAGGGATGGAACGATTGAGGGGACTTAAAAGTCAGCAGTTAGAATGGAAGTTCATCCTCCTCCTCGAATAAATCCCTGAATTCATTATTCTCTCTTCGTTGAGCTCGTAAATTTCTCTGATGCCGTAATATTTGATAACAATAGTGCCTCTCAAATATGTCCAATATTTCATAAAGAAAATCATTTACCTTTACGACTGTTTCATCGTCTAGATTTGGTAGAGTTACTATAATTTTATTCATAGTGTTCTCCTTTTTTAAGGCTTTTTTCGAGGATTCTTAGATGCAGGAGGTGCAAAGCATTCAAAGTACAGTTTTTCATCTATTTGAGTACGCTCTTGCTGTAAGGCTGCTGCCAATAATTCGCCAGCCATGGTGCAGAGAGCTCGATAATTGCCCATGGAATGCTCACAGAGCATTTGCATGAGCTCAGGCGTCATGAGATTTGGATTTCCAGCATTCATCAGCATGTGTTCAAGACAGGCACGGAGTTGCTCAACACTGGCATATTCTGTGTTAAAGCGCATTTTTATACGACTTCCCAGGGGAAGCAATTCATCTCGCCGCAATTGATTATTTAATCTCTGGTCTCCTGAGAGAATAACGCTGAGTAATACGCGTGAATCAAAGTTCATACTGACAAGCGTTCGCAATTCGCTTAGAACAACAAGGGGCATTTCTTGCGCCTCATCAATAAAAAGAACAGGGCGTAACAAGGTGCTTTGTAGGTGAGAGATCCAGCGATCACGCAAGTTTTTAAATCCACTCCATCGATTACTGGCACTGAAGGAGACGCCAAAGATATCACCCAACTCACGATAAAAGTCAGAGACTTTGGCGCTTGGGTGAGTGATAATGCCGAGATGAACATCGCGTATGTTTTTGAGCCGATCAGCAATCAAGCGTAATGCAACGCTTTTTCCCGTCCCTGGATCACCACTGACAAGGGCAAAACCTCCTTCAGACAGGAGCACATTTTCAATGCGCCAGCAGAAGCTCTCAAGAGGTGGATGAGAGTAAATGGCCTCTATAGGGACCTCGGAGGAGAAGGGATTGTACTTTAACCCATAAAGGGCAAATAATTTTTTATTCATGATCAGATTCCTTTTCTTTTTTTGGTACATAAGCAGGAGGGAGGCCGGTTGCTGCATGCTGAGCTATCAAGTCCTTTAAGAGAGGAGCCATTTCGGGCTTCTTCGGGTCAAGAGGGACAGATGGAGATACTTCGGGTTTATTAAGACTCCGACGTATTCCCGAGGCATTGGCTGATTTATCTTGAGGATAGAGCGTAGAGACCATCATATTTGTATGAGGATCAATCAATAAGACACGGCTTAAGTCCCAACGGGCATAGCGTATTTGTAGGTGTTCGATATGCCTATACGCAGAAGGAACTTCAAAACGTGTTCCATCAAGGGTAAAGGTTCCATCGGACTTACGTTGTTTACGAGAGACTTGGAAACAAAAAGCCTGACGTAAGGTATTACTATCAGGGCACTCTCGCCCCACGTTTGGGCCTTTAAGGTAACGTTCTAAAGGAGTAGCATTCATTTCAGAGTGGATTTTACAGTGATACTCATATTCTACCCATGCGAGAGTCGCTTGATTCATCTGTTCTAATGTTAACTCAGTTACATTTTCCATCATGGCCAGGAGTCGTCCTTCTACCTGTCCCCAGAGCACTTCTTGCTTTCCGTTTTGGTAAGGTGAATAAGGGAGGGTTGGCTGATGAAGGATACCCAAGCGTTCCAAGCCTTGAACGAATTCAGCGGCTATCATCGCGCTACCATTGTCGCTCATCAAAGCTCTTGGAAGTCCTCGTTTTTGAAGGGCCTGCATGAACCCATGGACCAGTGTTTCTGCCGTTTCATCCAAGTACCATTGGACATGGCAAACCAGCCTCGATCGATCGTCCATAATGGCTAATAACGATGGTTTTTTCCATTCCCCGTTACGACAAATAATGGGTTTAGAACCCTCATGGAAATCAAGATGCCAAAGGGCATGAACATGATCCATCTCATATCCTCTTACCTCACGATTTTCCAAGCGTTCTGCAGCCAAAGTCGCACCTACTGTATCTCGCGTATGAACACGACGCTTTTTGTTTAAGTTATGTGACTTCATGTGGCGTAATACGGTGCTGTAGGAAGGAATGGGTCCCAAGTCCTGTGATTTCTTAGCCAGAACAGCCAAATTATCAAGATGGAGTTGGCAACTCCATCCAGGGTGCTCCTTATATTGTTTCTGGAGAGCTTGCTTTAAAGCAGGAGAGAACTCCCGGGATTTTCCAGCATCCTCACGACGTTTCGTCCGCAAAGCGTTCATGGGGTTATTTTGCTTTTGGGCTTGATAGAACCAACGTTCAATCGTGGAAAAGCTAAAAGTAACTATTTCACCGGTTATGGGATGTTTCCATTGTTTTCTGGACAAATCCTTCAAAGATTCTTGTAATTCTCCGCTTTTAGGGGGTGCAGATAGCAACGGTCCCACAACACAGAAGCGAAACCGAGCCCACCGATCTTGGCGGGTACCTTCATCGGATATTTTTTGATTCATAAAAACTCCTCTTTTTTTAGGGGTTGGGTCGTTCCCTGAATCTATTTTTTGGGGCCCTTAAAAAAAAGACGCAAACTCTGCGCGAAGATCGCCCTCCCTTAAATACCGCGTTAATGGCGATAAAAATCGCAACACCCAGGTCAATTGTCGCTCAAAATAGGCCTGTCTCCCCTCTGGTGATTCTTTTTCCAGAGAAGCGTTATCTTCACGGGAAGCATACATGGAAAAAAGTTGCCCTGGAAAAGAGCCACTCAAGTATTCACATGAGATAATCCCTGAGGCACGTTTCCAAAAATTCGTTTTCTTAAAGACTTCTTGCCACCACCCCTTCCAACGCTTGCAGGTTCTTTTAGTGAGGATGATTCCAAAAAGGTATTCCGTCTGCTCACAACATTTGTTGATACCCCCATGCAATAGAGTGGAAATCCATATAAAAAGAGGCCCTGGGTACCAGCGCCTACCAAAAAAACGCAAGGATGGTGAGGTGGTTCGCTTGCGACATTGATAACAACAATGACTGTAACGATCTTCGTAGTGTTCACGGTGTTCTTTGGGTATTCCAACAGGGCTCCGAGGGTAATTAGCCTGATGTAAATTCCCTCCGCAGTGAGGGCATCCCTTGGCACGTTCCTCTTGAGAAAGGTCGTAATCCATCGCTTTTAACAATTTATGAAAGATGGCATTGAATAGGAAATTATGCGACATTGCAGCTCCTCATTTTATTTTGCAATTAAAGAGGAGACCCTCCAGGGACCTTTAGTCAAGATCTTTGGGGGGTTTTGTGTTTGTCCTTAAAATAATGTGATTAAAATAGAGGCTTAATCCATTGCATTATGTGCTTAGGCTCAGTTGGGAACATTCTTTATTTATTCCCTTCTCTTTATGAAAGTAAGTTTAAAAAATCGTGAAAGAGCGAATGAAGTTGATAAAAGTGTTGACGGCGTTATCACAGATTGGATTTCAAATTAT
>CAZYOE010000248.1:4166-4891 GCA_964648725.1 uncultured Pseudobdellovibrionaceae bacterium
GAGGCAATTAAGGTATTTGGAAAACGTAGGTTAGCAATTCATGTATGCAAAACAGAGTTAAAAAAACGAGAAGCCGCTGAAGTTTCATTTATAACGAATCATAGCCTTTATCATTTAGGACAATCTTTAATTTTGGGACTTGGATTTTCTTTTATTATCTATATCCTTGGTCAAGACGTTTTGAACGGCTCTCTAACTATTGGAGATTTTATTTTATTTAATGGATATATTTTACAATTTATTATTCCTGTTGGTATTTTAGGAAGAGTTACACAAGACATGAGAAGATCCATCATTGATATGAAAGGGATCCTCGATTTGCTTTTAACAACAAGTGAAATCGTTGAAGCTCCTCACCCTCTCGTCTTATCAGGCTCTCACTTTCAAATTAAATTTGAAAACGTATCTTTTAAATATAATGATAGAAATATATTAGAAAATATTTCTTTTAAAATAGAGGCAGGTGAAACGGCCTTAATTATGGGGCCGACAGGGATTGGAAAATCTACTATAGCGAAGTTACTTCTGAGGTTATATGATCCCACAGAAGGGCAAATTTTTATTAATCAAATAAATCTTAAACAGCTTTCTTTAGAGTCTCTATATAAGACAGTAGGCTGGGTTCCTCAAGAAAACTACTTATTAAATGACACAATTAAGAACAATCTTTGTTTTGTATATCCTGAAGCCACATCTTCAGATATTGAAGAGGCCTTAGACCGGGC
>CAZYOE010000248.1:4901-5287 GCA_964648725.1 uncultured Pseudobdellovibrionaceae bacterium
GGGGGACCGTGGTTTAAAATTGTCTGGGGGAGAAAAGCAACGACTTTCTCTTGCTCGGCTTTTCCTTAAAAAACCAAAAGTTTGTATCTTTGATGAAAGTACTTCATCTTTGGATAAAGATACAGATTTTATTATTCAAAATAATATTGAAAAATTTCTTCCTAGTATGACTAAAATCATCATTACACATCGTCCTTTCTTATCCCATAAAGTAGATCAAATAATAACACTCAATAAACATCTCATTACTGAAAAACTAAAATCTTTTTTTTAAAAGCGTGTGAAAGAAATATTCTCGATATGGACGACCTCTTCGAGCAAGGACCATACGTCTTCAAAAAATTCATATTGATCACAATAATATGCATAAATTGTGCAAAAGTTAG
>CAZYOE010000249.1:0-5262 GCA_964648725.1 uncultured Pseudobdellovibrionaceae bacterium
ACATCCCAATAGGATTTATTGAAGAAGATCGAACTAAAACGTTCAACCTGTCCATTGAGCATTGAAAGCGTACACTGCAAACTGTCTTTCGGGTGATTCGAGTCGCCCCGTCTACAAATGCGATCGCGATCCCAATGAGCATATTTGTTTTCAGATCCTTCGTGAAGTTGCAAAAGACCTTTCGCAATCCCATTTGGACCCTGGGCCTCAACTTGAGGGCGACAGCTGCTTTCATAGTGGCTCATGGACATTAAAATAAAAACCCATAGATTTTTACGTTCCTCGGAACTCATAAATTTAAATCCAGGACAGACATTTTTGAAAGGCTTGGAGTTTTTAAGTAGCTCAGGGTATTGCCCTGATGACAGCTCCTTTTTCACGAATTTTCCCCAGTCACCTAATCCATCAGTGCTGACAAATTCTTCTTTGCACTTTGTGGCGTACTTCATTTTCTTGGCCACTTGAGCAATTAGTTTTACTTTGGCTTTTGGTTTTTTCGATTTTTTAGCAGCACTCTTCATGGTCGCCGCTTTTTTCGTTTTAGTGGTTCCAACTAGCTTACGAGCTTTTGAGTATTTTAATAAACCATACTCACACATTGAACTTAATTCCTGAGGAACTTTAACAACTAATTTTGAACCCACCTTATGGTCGGCCAGTTCCAAGCTGGTTCCGGGCGGTATATTGAGATCAATTCCAGAAGGGCAGTGAATCTTGCCATACTCGTCTTCAATATTAATAATCTTCGGTGTGGCGGCTCCAGCTAAAGAGCTCACTACCATGCTAATTAATAAGGTGTAAAGAAATACGGTTCTTGCCATACCATTGAGTTGTGCAAAGTCCGTGGCGGCTCAGATCTAAAGAAATCTACATTGAGACGCCTTCCGCGAAAGTTGTCACCCAGTTTTCAAAGAAGCAACTGCTGTCTATCTTTTTGACAGCGATACTTCGTTCACGGAATGGCCATCAAACCAGAACGATAACGTTCTTTGGGAGTCCAGCGTGGACCTCCGTTCAGAGCAAGCGGGTTAAATGCACTAAACTCTAAATTTGCTTTTGAGTTGAGATCACGCATACTGTGAGCTTCTATAACTTCGCCCAAGCGCCCAGGAAACACGTGATATCCCGCGTGGGCCACACCCACAAAAAAGCCAACCTCTCTAAATGAAGCAGGTGGGGTGGAACCAAAGCCCACTAGCGAATTTCCGTCGTCCACTTTGATCCCATAGTAAAAATTCTTCTTTTTCACACTATTATAGTGATACTGATGACCGCCCCAGACTGGATTCCAACTTTTTCCTTCTTTGAGCGGGCTTAAACGGCGATCTTCTTCATCCCACGCCTGGTTCTGATCAGGATTTGGATTCCAATATACTGTAGTCCATCCGAGATCGTGCAAATAAGTGATCAGATCTGTTCCCAAAAACTGGTTGCCCACGGCAAGTTTGGCGTAAATTTTTTCCCACGCTTTATCTAAACCTATTTTATTGAATCCCTGAGATAAACAACGCATGGTCAATCCAATACAAGACATTGGCTCTAACTGGTCCACTAAGCTCACGGGAGCACCATAACGCTTAAGAGCTTCTATTCTGCCTTGACGGGTTGCATAGTCTTTTCGACGATTGCCATAGAACTTGCTAACCTTGTACTCGTTATAAAATTTCTCATGTTCAGCATAGGTGTCATCTAAACACTGAGCGGCAACATCAACGAAAGTCTTTTTGTAAGCCTGATAAACTTCTTTTTCTTCAGCGGTGAATAGCGACGTTTCTGCCTTAGCCGTCATCACATGGAAAATAACGAGAATCATTGAAACTGCAAGTTTTTGTCCTATGGAAACGGAAAATGTCTTTTTCATGAACTGGGTCCAGCCTTTTGATAGATTAAAATTCAGCGACTCCTTACGATGCAAAGAAAAGGCCAGAAATTGCGAGGGCAGATGAGGGTTCTCAGCCGCTTTTTCTTGAGTTAACTTTCTTGTTGATTTCACGGATCAGAGTTTGGTACTCATCCGACTTTTTAGCAGATTCATAGTAATCATAAACCATTTTATAGACAGCCAGATAAGACAATCGCTCACGAATAGTGGCCCGATAGCCACTCATACTATATAACTTTTCATCCCAAAGCGATTGGAAGGGATTACGGTTAGTGACTGGAATTCCGTCATCGTTAAAATCCTCAAATTTGTATTCTATATGCCACTTAGGAAAGTTTCGAAATGTAATCGTAATTCCTCCAGACGACAGCGAGTTATCAAACACAAATGGCCGAACCAGTTCACTGTCACTCTTATGCAACTGCACAAACTTTTGAGACTGCTGATAAAAGTCGGACACTAGATTATTTGACTCCGATGAAACCTGAAAATCACCAATGAGAGTTCCATCCTCTGTGACAGCGATCGGTATTACTTTTTGCGTGGCCTCTAACTTTGACATACCCTTCGATTCTAGAAACGAAACTAGCTTATCGGCAATTCTCAACAGAGTACTATTGTTCCCCTGAGTGGTAACGGAGTCAATCAGCACGATATGGCCAGGAAATGCAGGACCCCATTGAAGTGCTTCAAAATAGCGCTTGATTTCAGTTTCAAAGTTACGATGCCTAAAGAGCTGTTTTGAAATGCGAAATTCATGAATATGGCTTTCAGCCTCAGTTCCCGCTAAAACATTTTTGGCTATTTCGCGAAAGGCTTCCATTCCATTTCCGAAAAAATAATAGTGCCCTTCGAATTGAAAGTTGAACTTCATAAATTCTAGTGTTTGTTTGCGACTACCTTTAATGAATTCCTTAACTTTTTGCACTATTTCTTTATTCGACACCGAAGGACCTCGAATGAATTCCTCGGGATTATCAATGGCCTCTCGGATTGCACGCAGATCTTCTTTAGAAGGAGGATTCTCTTGATTCAAAAATTCAGGAATTTGACTCCAATACTTTTCGATCTCTTCGATAGGCAAGTCTTCCTCACCATTCTTAATTTTACTGATTTCTTTTGCTTTTTTAAACTCTTTCGAAATTTGCTGAGATGTATCCCGTGTCGACACAAGGCCCTGCCGACAGACCGCTGTTTTGGAGGCTGTAATTGCGTGAACGATGGGAGACATCATCACTAACCTAAACTGAATCAAAACATGAAACCTAAACACAAAGTACCTTTCATTTAAAAATTGAAAGTATGGAAGTTCCCTTTCCTGCTTTTATAATACATCTCGGAGCATTTAAAAAAACCTGTTTTTATTTAGACACCAGAGCCAAAAATCGGCATTAATCAGACTCTATTAAAGATTCTATCAAAAGTCCTGAAACTGCCGCATACAACTGGCCACCCCAATAAAGCCGGGCATATCTTTAGCTCTTCGAGAGTGAGCTACCTTGATTGCTGCCTTCAAAGTCTCATCAAAGCTATTATTAATTTGGTCGACCGTAAAATACTTTCGAAAAAAACGGGCCCAAGTAAACTCCATAAAAGGCACCCCGGTCTTCTCAAAACCGCCGTTATCCTCAACCACGCCTGCGAGACTACGATAGACATCATTTTTCATTTTAAGAATTGAGTCCGGCAAGTCACTAAACTCAATTTCTTTATCATTTTCATCAAACAAATAGACATAGTTTTTGTCTTTCATCCAGGCGGCAAATTCCACTTCAGTCATCTCCGACTGATTTTCAATAACAACGACTTTGATTTTTTTTATTCCAAGTCGAGAGCACGCCAGACTCAGATGATGATGATCAATCAAATACAGTGCCTTGCCTCCCGGCCCCACAACCACCGGAACGGGATGCTTTTTCAAATATTTTTTGCGATCTTCGTCAGTCATGGTCTTAAGACCCTCATACTTTTCCTGTACCGCAATAAATCCTAATCCCTTTTGAGTTGGGTGAAGAAACTCAAGTTCGACCTTCAGTTTTTCATCCTTATCGAGATCGGCAAAGTCCCCAACCCTAGCCTGAGTCTGATAGCCAATACAGATCATCAACCCCAGCAATATGGTTGCAATTGTTAATAGCCAACGACAATGGGGGCTACTGCACCCAAATTTAGATAAAAACGTCATATAAAGATTTCTTCCATGCAAGTTCCCCGCCAGATAGATGCCTATTTTTTTTCAACCAGTAATTCCCGGAAGGGCCTCAATAGGTTCTATTTAAAAGCCTGACTACCATTCTCTAGTGCAACTATTTCTCCATCATGAACTCATATGGTGTTTTCCAGTCAAGAATTTTCATCGGTCGATTGTTGATTTCAAGTTCAATTATTTCCAATTGTTTGTTGGTCACTTTTGTTAAGTCCGTTTTCTTTGGAAAGTCTTGTCGTAATAAACCAATTCTATTTTCATTTGTTCCCCGTTGATAGCTTGAGTAAGGGTCGCAGAAGTAGACTTTTACTTTGTTCTCTGCTCATAGCTTTTGTGATCTGAAGACTCTTTGCCACAATCGTTTGTCATCGTTTTTTTGGGAGTCCTTTCAGCGCAACAATTTTTTCTCTTGTAACCTTCTTCGCATATTTATCATTTAGCTTTCGAAACTTATTGAACCTCGATTTCCTGTCTACAATAGCAAGGACAGCCGCCTGATGATTCTTCCCAACCATTAAGTCTCTTTCCCAGTGGCCGACTTTTCTTCGCTTATTAGCTTTCCTTGGGCGTTTAGAAATGGGTCGTGTGTTCTTAACTTTCCCACGGCGATCCTCAGAGGGAAAACGCTTTTTTCGGAACCTTCCTGAACGTCTCAGATTTTTCCATAATGATCCTCCATGCCTTCGATCCTCAAGGATGAATTTACAAATGGTCTCAGTACTTACAATGTCTTGGCCTTCCATTAACAATCTGTTGTAAATTTGCTCTGGTGACCATTTTCCATCGAGCCTTTCAATAATTCTTGCCATAATCACCGGTGTCATCCGGTAAGGGCCGTGCTTTGACTCCTCTCTGGCGAGGGCCTTTAGATGAGCTTGCTTTGGTCTATATCCTCTTGACCTCTATTTCGTAAAATTTCCCTTCCAATTGTCGACTTGTGAAAACCCAACTTGTCAGCAATAGCTGCATTTGATAAGCCAGCATCGAGACCGTCTTTTATGCGAAGACGATCCTCACTGGTCACCCGACGATAACTCATTTGTACAACTCCATTTTTTTGCTAAAAACTGAGTCTCAAATGGCCCGTGAGGTGGCTATCTTTAACTCAATACAGTTCACTTTCAATACAGTTCACTTTAGCTCCGACGCTTCGTCAATGAGCATGACGGGAATC
>CAZYOE010000250.1:0-5184 GCA_964648725.1 uncultured Pseudobdellovibrionaceae bacterium
ATATAAAACTAATTAGTACGAAATCCACCGAATCTTCGCTACAAACGACTTCACTTCTACGGGTTCTCTGCTACACTTCTCACGTCGCTCAGTATTATTATCATTTCCCAAAGGCTCGTTGCCCGTTCTACTCCTGATATTGGGGTAATGACGGGCCACTAGCCAATATCGGCTATCCTTTGGGACAAGTGGTACTGGGCGACCTAGTGGCCCCTTTTTGCTTTTTAACCCCATATAGCATGGCTACCAATTCTATACTTAAGAAATTCTCGCTCGGATGTTTTGGACTTCTCCTTTTCCTCATTGTTTTGACCGTCGCCGTACATCCTGACTCCGAACCATATCCTACTATCCCATATGAAGAGATCACTGGAGCAAACTCAGGAACTGATACCCAAATTTTGATCGACTCAAAGTATGCTAACGAAGCAGATATGCTCACTTTAGGTCGCCAACTGGCAAGAGAGAATGAATATGAGGATTATGCTCGTATCAGTATTTTCACAGATCGAAATGCTGCGGCACTTTTCGATAAAGTACTCTCAGATACACTCACACCTGAAGAGGACAGCTTCTACGTTAAAAACTATGTAGGTCAGTACAACAAAAATGAGAGTCAGAACTTTGAAATTTATGTTTCTCAGCTTAATGGCTTAGATGTGGATGACAATGACCTAGGCGATGACATCACTTACGAATCAGCAGATCTAAGATAGTTAGGACTAAAAGTCGATTGGATAGAATCTGACCCTTTTTTCCTTTTCAGTTGAGGCATGTGTGATCGCTGTGACGAAGGCATCCACCAGATCATCATGCCTCTCGAGCCCAAAGTTCACCAACTGTTGGATTAGCTTTTCTGCGCCGTTTTCCGGGAAGAGAATTTGCCCTCTTTGGATGTAATGGGAGATGAGGCTAAGCCTAGACGTTTTATCACCTTTAGGCAAAAACCCCTTCACTCTACAGCCTCTACCTTTGAGTTCTTCTATAGCAGCTTTTTGATAAGCGACATCTTCCACAACAAGTAGCGAACTGGCCTCTCTTTCAAAAATCATTTTGGCCGTATCTTGGGTTGCTCCAAAAGTCAGTCTCTTGTTTATAGGATTTGGAAGAATGAAAATCAGCATCTTATCTTTATAGCCAAAAACTCTAGCTGAAACCATCGCTGTGTAATCTGCCTTCTCGCTTTGTGAAATGGCTAAGTCGATGCCAGTAATCGTGTAGCGAAACTTTAAACCATCAATCGTTTCAGGCGGTTTTTCAGAATATGTTTGGATCCATTCTCTTGGAATGACACGGTCATAATCCGTTACGATTTTCAGCATGTACTCTCTTTGGAAAGAAGACTCCTTGCCAATCCGTTTTTTCTCTCTTTCTATGCTTGCTTTATCGGGAAATTTCCCTGGCCAAAGACTTTCTTCATTTTCATCCAATAGCGGATAGGCTTTGAAAATTCCTTCGAGCTCTCCATCCTCGATACGCTTTTTCAAACGCATCACAAGAGAATCCTCATGAAGCAGATTTCCAATAACTACCATCTTAGTTTTCGCCGTTCCTGATGGGATTAGCTCGCTAGTGATAAAATCATCCACCTTGTCACGACTCTCCAATGTTCTTACCGAATTCATATCCTCAATATCATCGCAGATAATTAGATCTGGACGGTGTGCACCATGGCGAGTACCACGGATGCTTTGATCTATGGATATTGCTGAGATCCGTGCATTGAAATTCGGAATCTCAATTGTGTATGCACTCCAATCATTCTCTATTTCTTTAAATGGTCCTAAATCTCTTTTTAACAGTTCATTTGTTTCTAATTCTTGTTTAATATTCTTTAAATGTTGCTTGGCTTGTTCTTGGGTTAACCCAACGATTAGCACGTACTTACATTGTGGTTTACCCATGACTGCCCACAGGGGCAAACTCATGTTCATAATGGTGGATTTACCCGAACCACGAAATGCAACGATTACGAGGTTTTTAAAATTCTCAGTCAGCCTGAACATTTCTTTTTGAAATGGTGCTGTATCGAACTCAATGTAATGGCCAAAATAAATGTGAAAGAACATGAAGTGACTTTCGAATGTCATCTTCACCCTAAGAGTTGCATCACTAATGATGCGTTTAATGTTTTTCATGCTCCCGATGGTTAGATAATGATGGCTCTATTAGCCCTGCGTGGATTAAGGACTTTTGAATCATTTCTTCCTCATCGGGAGTAAGGAATTTGTGAGTATCTAGCGTTCCAGAAACTTCAACCTTGTTTCTGTATTTTTTGTGATGGTTTTTTAGCCAGAATATAATGGCGGTCATATTCTGATTTCTTATGGCACTTATGAGCTGGGACTCGGCCATATCGTTGATCAGTGACTCACCTTCATATAGAGCTGTCTCAGCGGCCTCTCTAAACTGTGAATCTTCCTTCTTCCATCGGTAGTATGTTGCTCTACCGATGCCAGATTTTTCACAAGCAATTTGAATGATGGGCGTCTTCTTTATTTGCTCGATAAGCTTCAGTTTTTGTTCGTTTGTTTTCATAGTTTTTGGGCTTTAAGACCTGTTAACTTTTCCCATCTTTTCATGATTACTTCGGCGTAAGTGGGGCATTTTTCCATGATGAAGCATCGGCGTTTCAATTTCTCGGCTGCTATCAAAGTGGATCCGCTACCTCCGAATGGTTCAATGACAATGTCTCCTCTCTTTGTGAGGACTTTCAAATACGGGATCAAGATCTCTATTGGCTTCGTTCCAAAAATAATTCCTTGCCCTGAGTGCTTCTCGTCATCAGCCTTAAACTCAATGAAGTCGGTTGGGCATATCTTTTTGCCTTTCTCATAACCTTCCCATTGTGGTTTCCCGCTTATTGCATACAGGGCTGTCTCGTATTCAGTCTGTAAACCTACTTCTTCTGTATCGTGATTGTATTCAACGGTACCTGAGGCACCGACCATAGCGATGTCATGCTTATTGAAGAACTTATATTTTGCTGCGAATCCCTGGACTCTGTTTGGGAGATGCCAAACAATCATGTTCTTCATCCTCCAATATTTCTCCATTCCTCCCCAAATCGTTCTCAAGTTCTTCCAGTTTTCATAAACGATGATGCTGAAGTTTTCCTTTTGAATTTTATTGATATTTGCCATCCACTTTTCGGTAAAATCTGGCGGTAGTTCGTCCGTTCCTATGTATCTTCTATCTCGTTTGAAGCCAAAGCCTTCAGTTGCTTCGCTCTTCTTTTTCCCTTTCAGGTAGTCGAGGATATAGGGCGGATCTGTTAGACACATATCTGCTTTCTCTCCACCCATGAGATTCAGAACATCTGCTTCCACCGTGGAGTCACCACAAAACAAGATATGCTCACCGAGCTGGTAACGATCCCCAGACTGTACTTGGATTTTTTCGATCTGTAGCTTCCTCAGCTCTTTTTCTAGGTCAAACTTTTCTGGATCATCATCCATCTCAAAAATGTCATCCAACTCCTCACTGGAAAAGCCAATGTCTTTGAGAATGCTTTCATCGAACTCAGCTAGTAAGTCCCAATTCCAGTCCCCAGTATTGCGATTTAACCTTAAATTTAACTCCATTTCTTTCTCTTCACTTGGGATGTTGAGATAAACGACTGGAACTTCCTTAAAGTTAAGATCCTTTGCGACTTTGAGGCGGAAGTGGCCTCCAATAACGGTATTTCTACGCTCCTCCGATCCATTCACGATGATTGGATCTACAAGGCCAAACCTTCTGATGCTTTCGCTAAGGTTTTTAATAGCAACTTGATCCCATTTTCTGGGATTATAAGTGGCTGGGTTAAGGTCTAAAATCGGGACCTGAACAATATTGATGTCGCTCATTTTTTGTGGGGTTAAGAAGTAAAACAAAAAATTTGCGACGAAATAAGTTACACAAAACACAGAATCGCACAAATACCGCGGAGCGTTACTTTCTGTGATTCACAGATATAAAAGCTGCGAAAAGGCGGACTTTTATGAGTGGACTTTTTATGAATTAGTATTCTAAATCGTATTTTCATATCCCCCAACAAGGGAAGGAGTCACTCTAATTGTTTATTTCATTGCTGTGGTAAAATCAGCTCGTGATTTATATCAAAAAAACCTGTTGATATGAAAATCAGCGATGAAGCCATCAAGGAGTTTCAAGAAATTTATAAGAAAAAATATGGGAAAGAGCTTTCACATGCTGAAGCTTATGAGTCTGCAAGTAATCTCTTGGGTCTTTTTGAGGTTCTACTAAAAGGTGCACAGGTAGAGCGTGCAAGGAAACTGAGGCTGAAAGACGAGCCTAAAGGTTTTCATATTGATGGTGGTCCATATACGTGTTTTATCTGCGGTAAATATGTGAGTGATGAAGAGACTTGGTACGATAAATATGGAATCAAGTGCTTGGTATGCCAGCGTGCTGTGGAGAAGCGGGTAGTGCCTGGGAAAATCTGTCAGGACAAAGACTCGTGGTACTCCATGTGGGAATTGGATCACTACTTCAAGATTAAACATCAAACTGCGCGGAAGCTCATCCGACAAGGCAAGTTGAAAGCCAGGGTCATCACATCTCAAGGTGACGATGCTTATTGTTTCGTTTTTCTCATCAAAGAGAATCCGATCCTAGGCTCAAAGCCGAAGTCCACCCTGGTCAAACATGAAAACGGTTTTTTCAGTACTCGTCAGGAGGAAAGAACTATTCAGTTTGATTAGAGATTCATTCTCAATCGTGCCGAAATTGTAGCCAACTCATCAGGATTTTTATTTGACGTTGTGGTACTTAGAATGGGCTACATCTCCATTTATAGTTTTCGATACTTGCGAGAAAGATGTTCAGTAGGAGGAAGCTCCAAGCTGCTAAATAGAAATCGATCTTGATCCCAAGGATTAAACCCAGCCCAATAAAGATAAAAATGAAGCCATCGTACATGGGGTTGTTCAGAAAACTGTAAAGTGAGCCTGTGATTTTTGCATCCTTCCCATGAATGACAACTTCAGATTTTTGATTTATTGCAACTTCTTTAGCTTTCTCGATCGCTGCTTTTTGAGTCTTAACGATCGCAGTTGCTTTTGAATTGCCAGCGCCCTTCACCGCCCAATCCTTTCCATGTGGAACTACGTGTTGATTTTTACCCATTTTTTCTTGAGTTAGATTTTAAAAACTAGCACTCAGGCAAGCTGAGCAAATTGT
>CAZYOE010000251.1:0-5181 GCA_964648725.1 uncultured Pseudobdellovibrionaceae bacterium
CAATGATTGCTGCTGATCTTTGGCCTTCAAACGAATATGGCAATGTAATATCAGCGCGAGCCTGGTATTGTTGTTTTGCATTCTTAGAAGCTTCTGACGTTGGAAGGTACAAACGGCCATCTATTTGAGTTTTATCGGCAGCGAAAATTGCTGGCGCAATATAGATACCTGCTATAGCAGAATCGGACGCAATCATCTTTTGCTCCGACTGAGTTTGCTGTTCAGGGGCTAAGCTGTATTTCCCACCAAGCAATAGGCCAAGTTGGGCTTGATCATTAAATTTATAGGCCGCTCTCAGTTGAGTCTCAGTGAGTGCGCCCCCAACGTCCTTCGCGGTTTCCATGGTGTTAGACATTTCTCCCTTGAGAGATACAGTCCATGGAAGACCAGCCGCTGGCGCGGTTGTTGTGACTGTTGTGTTTTGCGCGAAAGAGAGTTGAGATGCCACAATGATAAATGTAGCGATACCAAATAATTTCATAAAGCCCCCTATTAGATTATTTGAACTTCAAATGTAAGCATCGAAATAGTCCTAATAGGTTGAGTTGAAAACCACTTTCTTTTTCTGGACGAATTCTTAACAAACAATCGAGCAGATGCGTTAAGATGTTTGAATCTCCAGAGACCAAAGCTAAAGTTTTACAACTGTCGAACTTTTAATCATGCTATATATTTCTCTGATATTTTAATCACTTAGATCAACTGATACCGACACGACCAGCTTGGCATGATTTTCGATATATAAAGTTTTGAGGACCCAACTCAGCTTGGAATCTTCGGAGGAATTATGAAACGTTGGCAATCTAAAAACGAAAAATTACTGATAGGAGGACTATTCCTCCTTCTCGTTGCAAGTTCATTTCCGTGGACGAATGTGACTGACTTAGAACTAGGATCTGCCAATCTCTCAGCAATGAAGAAGCCTGAAGGCATTACCATTGATGAGAATGATGATATTTTTGAAGCCGTCGATAAGTCAAAGAATGAGGATTCGTCAGAGTCTGATAGCAAATCATCGAAGAAAAAAGTCCGGGCTAAAAAAAAAGTTTCGAAAGAGGATTACCTAGCAGAAGACGAGTCGGAAGAGTCGGAAGAGTCTGACGACTCTTCGATTCACCGAAAATTTGAGGTTGGCGATAAAGTCTTAGAAGCTACTTATGAAACTTCCGAAAAGGATGATTCGCAAACACTAGTCACATTATCTCCACGCAATGAAACCGAAGCCCAAGACTGTATGGAGTGTATAACCTATAAGGTTAATCACCCGCTCGACGGCGGAGAGATCTCCAATATTAGAACCATTAACCTCGCGATAAAAGATGCCATTAAAACTGCGAAAAAGAAAAAAGCGCGAGTTAAACTGGTTACAGTCAGTAAATACCACAAACTGGCTGATCTCGATGATGAAAATGACGATGAGACTTCTGAACATGAAGAAGATCCAATTAAAAAGGCCTGTAAAAGCAAAAAAGGAAAAGATAGCTACACTCTCTGCGCGATGAAAGAGCTTGGTCGGATCGCAAATATCACAGGCGATGACGCCTATGATGCGTCCGAAATTCAGGATCTTTTTGAAAAACATATTTTCAATAATCTCCAGAACCAGCTCAAAGACAAAAATAATGCTAGCAGACAGGATGATGCTAAGATTGCGATTTCAAATCTCATTGAAAAACTCGATGACAGCAATAGCGATGAGTTGCGTACTGGTCTTACAAAGCTTAAACTTATCCCTCTCGTTATCGAAGCCCAGCAGCTTGCTTTGAAGGAGCGTGAGTCGAAAGCTTTGGCAAAATCAAATCCCGTGAGAGCTTTGCGGGTTCTCAATGAGTTCAATATGCGACGATATAATTTCGAACGCACGCTGAGTGAAGATATGTACGATACCGCTCTCACCTATGAAAACTTAATTGGCGATAACTTTTCTCGCGATAGAGCCATGCTCCAGTTTCAGGATAATTTTGTCGATCCTATAAACCAGTACCGCGATGCCCTTTGGAGCAGTGATCCATTTAATTCCATGCGCAACTTGCAGACTCAAGCAAACATGGGAAGTGTTGGTAACCCTGCCCTTCGCGGCGCTCGAGATCAAATGGGTCGAGGAGGCTTCCCCTCACGTGGTGGACTAAACAATCGGAGCTTACCCCCGAGAGCTGGAACTAACTCGCGTTTCGTTGGACCAGGACAAAATGGAAGATTCGTTCCTTCAAACAATCCCAACGGATATCAGTCCAGATTCGCCAACAATGGAATTTCAAGCCGGTTCAGTGCTCCGACCACAAACTCCATTTACAACAACATGGGGTATGGGCCTAACCGGTACGGAGCCCCGAATGTTCTGGCACCCTACAAACAGTCAGCTATTAACTATGGGCGCCCATATGGACCTTCTTCGCCGGGATACATGGGCTACGGTGGGCCAGGGATTAGGACGCCAGTTCTTAACGGTGCTAATTACTACTCCGGCTACAGCTACCCCTATAGCGACCCCTTTGCCTACCGTCCGGGCATCAACGGCGCCTTCTCCTACGCACCAAATGGAGCGTACCCGCAAGCTGGCATGCCGTATGGCGCTCCAGGAATGAGCGCTGCTCGACCTCGTTTTTGAAATCACTTCACATTGAGGTGATTCATTCATCGACAATAATTGTCGAGAGTAAACTTGTTTTTTCAAACAGACTTGTAACCTCTAGTGATCCCATCAACTCATTGATAGAGCTGGGACCACGGAGGGCTCATGCAATTTTCGTTTTCTAAACTTCTTAGTTTAATACTCGTATTAATTTTAGGTTTTTCTGCTGGCTGTAATAGAAACTATAAACGCCATCCTGGACGCAAGGCCAAAGCTCTAGAACAAGCTAAATCAAAAAAAGAAGTTGAAGCAAAAGACAAAACCGATGATAGCTTTAAAGTCGGCAAAAAAGATCCTAATTCCCTTCAGCATCCTGGTAATGACTGCCAATCAAATGACAGCAATTCTTCTCAAGGAACTCAAGCCGCAGGAACTAACAGCGAAACATCAAACGTCAAAGACACCGATCTGCCACAGGACAAAAACTCAATCAAAACTGACAAAGGGCTTCAATTTAAGACGGACCAAGCTGAAATTTCGATCGCCCGTAGTGCTCTTGATAAAGAGTTCCTCTTACAAGGCGCTCTCATTCCACAAGACCTGGTTGCTATGGGGAGGTCCATCAAGAGTCGTGTAGTAGTCTTTCAACTCAAAGGAAAATCGATTGTCATGTTAGAAGCCGCTCAAGGCCATAGCTTGAACAAAGACTTTTCTCAAAGACTGGTACTTGCAACATTTCCAATCTTAAAACAAGACAACGATTATGTTACGTTTGACTTTAATGTTGGAATGGCAAAGTTAGTTACACTTCGCGATTGGTATGCGAATGACTTTGAAGGTTCAGACTATTCATCGGAAAAGCAATTTGCTGCTTTTCAAGTTGCTAACAGTTACATTGAAAGTGCCGAAATAAATGACTCAAACCAATTAGTCATTCGACAAATTAGTCTGATGACTCATAATGAAAACACACCAGATCTCTCTTCCGTGAGTGTGCCTATTGAAATCAAATATTACCTCAGCCCCTATCGCCCTTCGAAGAATTATGATCCAGTGGAAGAAAAGGCCGAGTTGAAAAAGAATTTCAAGAAATAGCTTGATGACGCTCTAACGATATCTTTCGACACCATTGAGTCTGCACAACAGAACAGAGCTGTGCAGAGACGGTTATCAGAGAATAAAACAGTTCACAACGAATTAAACTAATTATCTAAAATGTCGATCGGATTGATCGACACAAAAAGGGAGCAAGGCCCATGAGCTTACTCCCTTTTATCTTTCAAGGTACCTTGGATTTCAACAAATACCTCATCGTAGTAATTTAATCGATACTCGCTAAGAATAGCTTCTTTAAAATCATAGTTATCTTTATTCAAAGACTCTTTGATCAACTCTTTTTGTTCCGCGATATAACTGCGAACTGAGTCTAAAAACTCCGCTTTCAACGCCAAGTCACCAGAGTTTGATAACTTGCGTGCCTGACTGCGGAAAAGTTTGATCTGCACATCCTCATCAATGACTTGATGAACATCAGCCGCCCATCGTTTAATTTCTTCTAAGGTTTCTGGATCATACTTTTGGAAGTAAGGATTATCCCGATTATGGTTTTCCATCCAGTCCCGATAGTAGCCATTCTGAGGAAAGAGATAGAGAAATATTTTAGCTTCCATAATACTAATATAAAGATTCCTAATGAGATGACTCGATGGTCGATCTTCTTGAACAATAGCT
Organism: uncultured Pseudobdellovibrionaceae bacterium; assembly: GCA_964648725.1. Classification (GTDB taxonomy): domain Bacteria; phylum Bdellovibrionota; class Bdellovibrionia; order Bdellovibrionales; family Bdellovibrionaceae; genus CAUJGP01. Next base: position 4,304 of record CAZYOE010000251.1, read on the forward strand.
ACCTAATACAGATTTCCTATTTGCGGATCGTCAAAAGACTTTCGAATAGAGAAATACATTCCTATCGTATTTGGGAAGGCATCTAGATAACGACGGACACGAATCTGCGTATTTCTTCTGAGGGCTCGCACAATCATTGTGCTACAATCATTAACCATAGTCTCATTTTTATAGCGAATGGCTATGGCCAGTTCGAGATCTCTGCGCAGATTTGCTTTTTCTGCTTTGCTGAGCTTCAATGAAATCACTTGAATAGATCGCGGCAACTTAGCTAGCTTCTCATAGATGGGAGCAAAGGCTTTTTTAAAGGCTGCGCCGCCAAATTGTTTTGTTTGCTCCCAGTAAGTTTGAGCTTCTATTTGTTTCTCGTCCCCATCCTGATTATCAACAGCTTCATGTCGGTGGGTTAATAGGTATTCACTGAGAGGTCTTACGCTCAAATGTGTCTGCCCGTAAGAATAGACCTTATGGTCAATCTTCAATGCTAAATAGGGAAAAGGAACGACTTCGATCAGAATCTGTACGTCATCACCACCCGTGAGAGGTGACTCTACAAAATCTTCCCAACTGACCATGTGTTCCGCCAGATGATAAAGAAAAACCAGGCCGGAGCCCGAAGCAAGCCCAAGACCTAATCGATAGCCTTGATTCACTAACCGACGCAACTGGGCGGACTCTGGGTATTGTCTCAGAAACTGAGCCTTTTCTTCAAAAATGGTCTCGGGTCTCTAACTTTGAGTGGGGTGACGCAAAAAGTGTTACTTTTTAAGTGGCAATAAAAACTGTTTAAAGATTGTCCATCTTGGCATTTCCTGGTCTGATTTTTGGGTCTCCATCAAAAAAGTGTAACCTATTGATAATTGGGCTTGATGTATCTT
>CAZYOE010000252.1:0-5173 GCA_964648725.1 uncultured Pseudobdellovibrionaceae bacterium
GGAACAGCCTCTAAATGCGACAGCCGTTATGCCGGACGGGTCAAGTGGAATCGCCGGGGAATACCACTCCCAAGCTTTCAAACGCGAGTCAGGTCGCTTTCTTAGTCACTTTGTTGCAGGTTTTGCGGATGGATTCAAGGATCGTGAGCGAGGAAATGGACTCCCATTTGTACCGGGAAATCTCAAGAATGCTGCTCTGAATGGACTCTCCGAATCAGCGTCAGAAAATGCAAAATCTCAGGCAGAGGAAATGAAAAAAGTAGCGCCTTACATCACCGTTGAGCCAGGAACTCCCTTTCTGATTTTTCTGGAGAAAGGAATAAGTCTATGAATCAAAAGCCACTAGAACGAGGTGATCTAGCCTTGATTTTCGCATTTATCGGAATACCAACTTCGATGTTTCTATATGGGCATATCACTCACGTAGTTGGAATTTTATTGAATTACTGGAAATCTCCGGAATCTACCATTCATATTTGGATTGCTGGTTTTACTGGAAGTCTACTCCTCATTTATCAGGTCTCTACTCGTTGGAATCGCCATCTTGATAATGTTTTTAATGCCGTCAGTAAGAGTAAAGGCACTATTTATTTAGGACATAGCACCTCCAATGAATCTCTCCATCTTACTACGGATGTACGCACGCGCCATACTCAAGTGATTGGCACTACAAGTTGTGGAAAATCTGAGTCGGTAATTCTGCCTTGGGCAATTCAAGATATTCAAAATGGAGGTGGACTTATCATTGTTGATGGAAAGGCCGATAAATCATTCCTTGATAAAATCTATGCCTACGCGGTCGAAGCCGGTCGAGGAAGTGATTTTCGACTTTTTTCGTTATCGAACCCCGATGAATCTTGCTCGTTCAATCCCTTAGCCGTGGGAACGGTTCAGGAGGTTACGGAAAGGGTTTTTTCCAGCTTTCAATTCAATAACGAGTATTTTGAAAGCGTTCAGTTTCGGCTTTTCAGGGACATAATTGCAATTATAAAAGAGCAGAGTATTGTTCCGACATTTGCTCATGTAAATCTCCTTCTGTCTAACAAGGATGTCCTAGAAAGCTGGATCGAGGGTTGCCAAAATGAACCCCTGAAAGCAAGTCTTTCAGCATTTAATGATCTATCAGCTAGAGAGCGCGATGAGAGATCGAGCGGCCTGGCATCAAAGCTCGGCCACTTTTGCGCCGATGAACATTCACCTTTGTCTCGCTCTTAAACACAATTGGATTTGCTATTTCCAACTCCCAACTATGTATTACCAATTTCTTGGTGCTTCGACTGGCAAATTGGTTTTACAGTGCTTGCAAAATGCGGTAGCGAAACGTCACAATGAAGGTGGAAAAAATTCAAGTTTTATTTCCGTCTACCTCGATGACTTTCAAGATTACATTTACGAAGGCTTTGAAGCGCTTCTTAATAAATCCAGATCCGCAAACATAGGCATGGTATTTTCGCATCAAGCTCTCGGGGACCTTGATAAAGTAAGTCCAGCATTTCGAAATGTCGTGACCACAAATACGAATATCAAAATTGTGATGCGTAATAATGATCCGGAGACAGCCGAGTTCTTTGCAAACTCTTTTGGTACTACCACATCAAGTAAGGAAACAGAGCGAGTTTCACGTGGAATATTGGGCTCCACCAAAACGGGGGAACTTTCTGTCAGGGCTGTTGAAGAATATCTTTTCCATCCTAATGTTATTAAGTCAGAACTGCGTACGGGAGAAGCCTTGGTCTCTATTCCTTATTTTGATGCTGTAAATACAAAGCGAGTTCGCTTCACACCTTATCCAGATAAAGATGTTAAACATCTTCCCTGTATTCCCAAGGAAAAGATTGAATATAAATCACTAATGACTCCTCCAGGACGAAACGAAAAAACTGAAGTGAACCGAGTGGTTTTGAATTAAGCCAACTCGGCTACGGGAGGAAATGATGGTTTTAAAGATAAAATTACTTATCTCACTTTTTCTAGGTCTAATTCTATCAGGATGTGCAACAAGTGCGAAATCTACATTATTTGGTGCGGGAACAGGAGCCGCTGCCGGAGCTGGCATCGGAGCATTAGTGAATCCAGGACCAAAGGGCGAAGGACGAATCAAAAATGCTTATATCGGAGCTTCTGCGGGAGCGATCCTCGGTGGAGCCGCTGGTTATTTACTCCACGAGACTGCTTCTGCTAAGGAGTCTGCCGCCTTTGAAAAAGGAAGGAACGAAGGACTATCTAGAGCAGCTAACGCAAACGGTAATGGTCAACCACCGAATCTAATTCCACCCAAAGTGGAGGTTAGATTCGTGGATGACCAGATAAAGGGAAACGTTTTTGTGCCTGCGCATTTCGAATATGTCATTTTAGAACCTGCACGTTGGAGCAATTGAAATGGGAAATAAAACGCCAAAGCTCTGTACTACAGATTCAGCAATAATTCGATATCTGGCTGAGAATCGTTTTGGTACTCGAACTGATTTAATAAATTCCATAGCTTCACTCTCGGAGAAGTCCAACATGAATCGTATTCTGGGACGATTGAAATCAAATGGATTAATTGAGGTCATGTTGGGCGACTCCGATTGCCATCTTGGGTATAGATTAACAAAAAAAGGTCTCTCGTTTTCTCAGGCCAACTTATCCATTCCCCCAGAGTTACTACGGTCTCGACCGAGCTTTCGATCTCAATATGACCATGACCGAGTCGTCGCTGAAGCTCGCCGTATTCTCTCTGCTTCCACTGCAGTAAGTGATTTTAAATCTGAGTTGGAATTGCGATCTAAGCTTGGCCGACGATCCTTTCAGTTCTCATACCGCAAGGAGAGAGAATGGAAAGTGCCAGATGGGCTATTCACCCTTACTACGAAAAAAGGTCCAATGAGAGTCGCGCTTGAGGTCGAGTTGTCCCAAAAAGCAAAGGCAAGATACCAAAAGATCATGAGGGCAATACTCGTATCTCGTGAATTTGAAATCATATTTTTTCTTTGTCGAGACTCCCATCTCGCAGACCTAATTTCGAAAGAGGTCACTGAGGCAAGACAAACCAACCCAGTTGTCAAGGCATCCGATCGAAGCAACGGAATCTATTTCTGCACAATGGAATTACTCCGCAAGGATGGCAACGATGCTCTATGGTGTGGTGAGAAAAGTCGATTTTCAATTAACCAAATTGAACGCACTCTTTCTGCTTAACTGTGATTTAAGGAGAATAAGGGGTGTACCCTGGGGGTACACTTTTGATAGTTGGAAACACTTATCCAAAAATGTAGTAAAGTGGTGGAAACAATGGACGTTCCGCTCCAAGCCGTGTGGTATCTGGCCCCCCTGATCGTTCCTGACCACTCCCCCTCTACGATGGGAAGTGGTCAGGAACGGGGGCCAACCCAACTACGGGCGGGAGCGGAGATTGCAGGATCAGTTATTGGAACCAAATTTGGAAAGGTAGTATGAAAAACGATTGCGAAGAAATGAAGGTGATGGTGTCATTTAACGTAAGTTGCAGAAATTATTTTTTGAGTGAGGTTAATTATGTCTAGAATTGCATGCCTTGGATGGGGCTCTCTTATTTGGGACCCAAGAGAATTGCCAATCCAAACGGAGTGGTATTCAGACGGACCGTTTGTTAATGTTGAATTTGTGAGAATGTCCAGCGACAAAAGAATAACTCTCGTGCTTTGCGATCAGGCACGTCCAATTCCATCCCTTTGGTCGATTATGACTACAAGTGATTTGGATACTGCAAAAGCAGCGCTTAGGAAACGCGAAAACATTTCTGAAAAAAATAATTCAAGCATCGGTTCGTGGAGACTGGGAGAGCAACGAATTAAGAATATAAATCTAATTGACGAGTGGGCCGAAGCGCACGAAATAGATGCTGTCATTTGGACAGCTCTGCCTCCAAAGTTTAATAACAAAATAGGAGTAATCCCAAGTTGGCAACAAGTTGTAGCGCATCTTAGCTCACTGACCGGCGAAACGCGCATTAAGGCAGAGGAATATGTACGAAAGGCGCCAAGGCAAATTACTACTGAATATCGTGGGTATATTGAAAGCCAATTAGATTGGACCGTTATTGAACCTTAGTGAGCTTGATGTTCTTGTTACAAAAGTAACGGGTCTCCTAATCTAAAAAATTCTTCAGGAGCAGACACTGTTCCATCAGCAAGCCAGTTTAATTGACTTGGACGTTCAGCATTGAGGGTAAGCGATTCTATTTCACGTAACGCAACCCAATCGCCTCGCGCCGCTTTCGCAAGTTTTTTAATGACATGTAAATCAATACCAATAAAGGTTCGAGGCGGTCGACTAAGATCAAGAATAGATGGAAGTTTTTGTTCCATTAACATTTGAATAAACTGTTCAGTTGGTAGGCCCGGAGTATATAGACCTCCGATAAACTGCCGTCCTTGGAATGGCGGGACTAAGCAAGTCCATGGGGCCATTTGAAATTGAATTTCGTTAGGTATTTCAAATCCATCCTTTAAAGCCGCAGATAAAAGGCGTTGACCTATTTTTAGGAGCGGTCTTGAATAGTGAACTGCCATAATTCCAAGGGCTAGTGCCGAACTTGAAACGTCATCAATTACAGTGTTCCCATCTGTCTCGGGATCTTCGGCGTAAATTGTACTTTTAAGCGAACTCTTGTTTTCTTCTGTTGCGTAACGGGTTCCTACGATGAATCCCTTCAATCGAACAGGTCTTGAATTTCGATCTAAGATCTGGATTCTTGAAAATTGGCTACGCCACGTCTGAAACTCTTTTGTTTTAAATCCAATCGACGAATATCTTCCTTTAGCCTCAGCAATGTATGGGCGATTTACTGATCTTGCACATAGGTAATCTGGAACATCACCAGTCTGCGATCTAATTATTTTCATGCCATTGAACGCCGGATGTGACTCCTTATCAAGGACATCCTGCATATGAGCAAAATAAGGAATGCCCAAATGATCATGTAAAAACCAACGGCAAAAAGCTTGCCCCATTTCAGATGAAATGGAGCGGCGTTTTGAAGTATTTGCCCCCGGCCCATCACTTTGAAAACGAAAGTCTGCTGTGTTAGTCAAAAACTGAAGATATTCAAACTCGGCTGGATTCGGGTTGGGCGGACGTACATCATAACTATCCATAAAATCAATACAGTTCACTTTAGCTCCGACGCTTCGTCAATGAGCATGACGGGAAT
>CAZYOE010000253.1:0-5140 GCA_964648725.1 uncultured Pseudobdellovibrionaceae bacterium
AAAATTTAGAGTGGAATACTACTAATTTGAATAAAATTTTTGGTCAACGGAGCAATATATTCAAACCCGCTTTTTACGAGATGTTGCTTGAGGCTACTCGTTTCACTGCTTCTGCGGACGATTACTTAGTCGAGTCAAAAAAGAACTCCTGGACTTTAAGAGAACTCTTTACAGCAAAAAAATATTCCGAAACTTTTTGTAATGATTTAATGATCCCTTTTGGCGCTGCAACGTGGTCCACTCCAGAAGAAAAGATGTTAGATTTTCCGGCTGCTTCCTTTTTGAGTTTTTGTTTGAACCATAAGTTATTTCACGTTTTTGGACGACCCATATGGAGAACCGTAAAAAATGGTTCAAATGAATATATAAAAAAGATTTCACAAACCATAAATCACATTCATATTAATTCGCCGGTGAATTGGATCGAAAGACGGGACAATTCAGTTTATTTAAATACCAATGGTCAGACCGAAAAATTTGATAGAGTGATAATGGCAACACATCCACCCATCACTCTAAAAATTCTTAAGGCTGCCAATGAACGAGAACAACAAATACTATCTCAATTTGACTACCAGAAAAATGATGTGATTCTACATGATGATATAAACGTAATGCCTAAGAGAAAAAGGTGCTGGGCGGATTGGAATGTCCAAGCGACTATCATTGAAAACAGGAAAACGAGTGTAGAAGTAACCTATTATCTAAATTCCGTCCAACCTTGGGTTAAGGGGCAGCATCACTTTGCAACTTTAAATCCGAAATCAAATATTGCTCAGCCGATTTTATCAAAGGAATTTGATCACCCTCTTTTTGATGCCAAGGCAGTCAGTGCCCAGTCTCAAATTCATTCGATTCAAGGTCATGGAGGTGTCTATTTTGTCGGCGCCTGGTCGGGTTATGGATTCCATGAAGATGGCCTAAAAAGTGCCGTTGAGGTTTGTAAAATGTTGGGTTCAACATTAAATTGGCCAACGTTACAAAAATGATAGCTTTTCATTTGGAACCCGCAAATGACTCAACTAAGGGTTCTTTGGATGGACTTAAAAGTCTTTGAGCCGTCCCCTGAACCAGGATTGCTACTACTAGCTATTTAGTTCTTTCGATTCCGATAGTCTGAATTATATATGCAAGCTCATGGTTTTGGGGATTTCCTTGGATGCCTCGAAGGTAGCGCAAGCAAGAAATGCCCGGTGCTTTTATATTGATGATTTCTTCAATATAAAAGCACCGGGTATCCTAGACTATAATCGATAAGAGAAAAGTAAAAAAAGTCTGAACCATTCAAACAAAATAGAAGACAAACTGGGCTATCCAAAAGATCTAATAGTTTACAAAATGTAATAGGAGAATCAAGAGTATTTCTCTGAGCTGAGACCACTGGGGAATAAATAAGATTACTTTGAGGGCCGAAAGAGTGGGAAAAATGGCGCGGCTTTCACTTCTTAGTGGAGACTCAGGCTCAATAGACAGGCGAATTAGCAATTTACGACGAACAAAATGAAATAAACATTCGGAAGGCCATTAAGAAATTGAGTTGCCATTCTGAAGCAAATAAATGGGTTTTAAATGAAAACTGAAAATGTTTTTCCAGGCTACCGAGTCATTCAGAAGATTTACAGTAATCAAGTGACCTCTGTTTATAAGGCTATTGAAGAGGCTACTCAATCATCCGTAATCATTAAGAACTATAAAACAGAGAAAGCTGGAAAAATTAGTCTTATTCGTATCAAAAATGAAATCAAGACTCTCTTGGATTTAAACAGCGAATTTGTTGTCAAAATAAAAGCAATGATTGATTCGGTTGATAATATCTCAATAGTAATGGAAGACACGAATGGTATTTCATTACGAGAATATCTCAATGGCAAAATAATGCCATTGCAGGAATTCTTCATATTGAGTGAACAGATGTGTCAATCTCTTAACTTTATTCATCAAAATAAAATTATTCATCGAGATATTAAATTAGATAATTTCATTATCAACCCAGATCAAAAGATGATCAGACTTACAGACTTTGGTAGTGCTTTTGTTGAAGATCACTTAAATCATACGAGTTCGTTGTTTCAAACAACCCTTAATTATATATCTCCCGAACTTTCTGGCCGAACCAATACGAAGGTTGATGACCGAAGTGATTTATATTCTCTCGGAGTTACTTTTTTTGAGATGCTAACAGGTACAGTACCCTTTCAGGCCGAAGATGAGATGGAACTAATCTATAAACATCTTACAAATTCTCCGCCGATGGGAAATTCAATAAACAAAGAATTACCTGAAATGGTCTCTTTAATTATCGATAAGCTTCTCATGAAGTCGCCATCGGAACGTTATCAAAGTGCATTGGGCTTAAAATTTGATCTTGATAAGTGTCAGAATGCCTATCGTCAATTCAATACTATTCAAACTTTCTCCCTGGCTGAGCATGATTTTTCCAAAGATCTTAAAATTAGTGAAAAATTTTATGGACGTGAAACGGAACTAAAAAAATTGTACGACAGCTTCGATAATATAGCTAAAGGTAGCCCCTTGGAAGTTGTTTTTGTTGGCGGTCATCCTGGTATAGGAAAAACACGCCTCATTACCGAGTTACAAAAACCACTTTTGAAACAAAAAGGTTATATCATTACCGGAAAGTATGAAATTTATAAAAGAGATCAACCTTTCTTCGCGATATCTCAAGCCCTCAATAATTTGATCTCGCAAATTATGAAAGAGGATAATCACAAGGTTCTTGTGTGGAAAAGTATTTTTGATAAAGCCCTCAATAATCAAGGAGGTGTATTAATACCTCTAATCTCAAATCTTGAGTCGCTGATAGGCCCCCAGTTAACTCCCATCGAGCTTAAACCTGTAGAAGCGGAAAAGCGACTTTATGATACGTTTCTCAAGTTATTTTCTGCGATTGCAATCAAGGAACATCCTATTGTTCTCTTTTTAGATGATTTACAATGGGCCGATTTTGCCAGTTTTAAACTATTAAATCTCCTCTTGGTTAATAGGAAGCTCCAATATTTTCTCTTTCTTGGAAGTTACAGGGACACCGAGATAACTGATGATCATCCTTTAGTCGCATTAAAAATGGATTTGAAGATTCAACAAGTTCAGACTCAAGATTTAGTGCTAAATATGCTTGAAAAAAAGGAGATCCAACATTTAATTGAGGATACCTTTAGCGTCAAAAATCTTGATCTCCAAGAACTGACTGACTTTGTGACTTCGAAATCAAATGGAAACCCTCTGTTTGTAAATGAGATTCTTAAGGTTCTCTATGAAAATAAGGCCATTTATATTGATTCGGATTTCAAATGGAAGTGGGACATCGTTCGAATCAGAGCCACCAGCCTACCTCCGAATCTAGTTGACCTGTTGTGCGATAAAATAAATGACTTGCCTAAAAATAATATAGAAATTTTGAAGTTAGCTGCCTGCATAGGAACCCGCTTCAGTCTTAATTTGCTTGAAAATATATTAAACCAGAAAGCGGATTTCATTTTTCAAGCCCTAAGCCCCTCGATTGATGCGGGTTTTATTTTGGATATTGGTGAAGAATATAAATTTCAACATGACCGTATTTTGGAAGCCATCCATAAGTTGATTGATTCAGCTTCAAAAGCTAAAAACCATTCGCAGATAGGAATGGCGCTTTTGTTGCTGACAAACAATGATCCCAATAAGAGAGATGAACAAATTATAGAAATTGTAAATCATCTCAATCATTCTCAATCAGAATCATCGAACTTTATCGACAGATTTGAGCTTGCCGATTTAAATTTTCAAGCAGCAACTAAGGCATCTCAATCTTTTATCTTTAAAGAAGCTATAAGTAAAATTGAAACAGCCTTGAAACTTCTGGAACCGAATCAATGGGGAAGTCAGAGAGAAAAAACATTTTTGCTTTATAGAAACCTGGCGCGTTTTAACCTGAATCTAGGTGAGTTTAACGAGTGTGAAAAAATACTGGATTTTGTTAATCCGTATCTGAAAACTGAATTAGAAATCGGGGAAATGAATCTCATCAAGGTTACTGTGTTATATGTGCGAGGAAAACATAGTGAAGCCATTAAAACCGGACTAAAAGCCTTGAAAAATTTGGGCATAGTCATTAAAGAAAAGCCAAATCCGGTAAATCTTCTTTTAGACTTTCTTGCTGCAGAAAAAAAGTTGAAAAAACTGACCATCGAAGATCTCCTGAAACTCCCAAAACTTACGGATCCTAAATTAGTTCTGATTTGCAAATTTATAACAGAACTCATTGCTGCTGCTTATCTCATTGGAAATAAAGTAATTGCTCCTTTAAGTTTGAAGGCTACTAACATTTATTTGAAATATGGGGTTAATGAAGACACGCCAATCAGTTTATCGATGGTTGCTTTGATGACACTTCTTGTAAAAAAAGATTATGAGTTAATGCATAAGTATTATAAATTAAGTTTGGAACTCAATGAAAAATTAAAAAGTCCATATACCTTAGCTAAGACCTATTATACGTTTGTACTGATTGCTAAAATTTGGGTTGAGAGCGCAAGAACAATTCGTTCTGACTTAATTCAATGTTTTACATTTTCACAAGCTGCGGGAGAAAGATTAGTTAGTGCCTATGCGACAAATTCTGCTTTAGATTTAATAATTAGTTATTCGAATTCCATAGAAGACTTGAAGACGCATTTAGAAAGATATGACGATTTTATCGCTCAATTTAATCATGAATATTTTTGTCTCCGGCATCTATTATTTAAAAATGCGGTTTCCAGGTTATTGGGCCAACCTACCACGGAATTACAATACAATGGGAAAACGTTTACCAAAATGCAAGTGGTTCAACGCCAGATTGAAGCTGGAAACGTTTCGTTCATTGGCGCATTTGTAATATATGATAACTTAGTTTTGGCGCTATTTGATCAATTTGACGAAATGGATGAGTTTAAATTTGTGACCGATGATTCTCCGCGAAAAATGTCTGGTGCCTTGAATTTTGGTTTTTACTTAACCTCAGCACTTTACCTTGTTGGGAGGATTCATCAAGATTCAAAACATGCAAACAAAAAAAACGTTAACCAATTAAATAAAATATATAAATGGCTTCGGGATCGTGCGAAAGTCAATCAAGAAAATTTTGCTTCATTTGCGGAATTGT
>CAZYOE010000254.1:0-5104 GCA_964648725.1 uncultured Pseudobdellovibrionaceae bacterium
TGAAGGTCTGTTCTTCTTTGCGGCTTTTGCCTATGTTTATTTCTTACGTTCAAAAGGGCTATTGGCGGGTCTGGCAACTGGTACCAACTGGGTATTCCGTGATGAGAGCATGCATATCAACTTCGCCATGGAAGTGATCAACACCGCTCGCCAAGAAGAGCCAGGGCTCTTTAATCAACAAATGAACGATATGGTGACTCAAATGATTGATGATGCCATTGAATGTGAAATGGCCTTTGCCGAAGACATTCTTGAGTTTGGCGTGGCAGGTCTTTCTCCGAAAGATATGCGCCAATATCTTCAGTTTGTGGCAGATCAGCGGCTGGAAGCCCTCCGTATTCCAGCTCGGTATCATGTTAAGAATCCATTCCCATTTATGGAACTTCAAGATATGCAGGAGTTGGCAAACTTCTTTGAGCGTCGCGTTTCGGCTTACCAAACCGGTATCACTGGCTCAGTGACTTTTGACGAAGCTTTTTAAGCTAGATTTATTACTCTGAATTTAAAAGGCCTCATGGTTTTCCTCGGGCCTTTTTTATTCAATGGGTGGTTGAGGATCAAAAGCTGGTGGAACAATAGCCACGAACGTTAGCCCTGTGCCATCATTATGTAGCTCTTCCCCTTTATACCATACGACTATTGAGACTTCTAAATAACCTTTATCGAGTTGATAAAGGATCGCTGTTGGAATCTCGATAACTGTCGACCATAAGCCATTCTTTCCGCACGTCAAATTCACCGGCTGAAGCTTTGTAGTGCCACTATAAAAAACTTGATTTGTCACATAGGGATAGCCGTCATTCGCATTATCGAATCCTTGTTGATCAAAGGCCCGATAATAAATACTCGCCAATTCAAAACCGGGATTAAAGCAAGTCCCACGCAGAGTCATATAGCTCAAAGTGTCTGTAATACTATAGGACACCTGACTAACATCGATTGTCATGAAATTGGATTGAAAGGCTTGATAGTCTGTAATTTCCGAATCTGACAAAGACGAATCCGTATTTTCGCCATCCTTGGAGGGATAATGACCGTTCCCATAGACATTTTCCTGATAAAATGGGGCGCAGGCGGTCAGACCAAGCATAAAACCCAATAGATAAATTGTATTTAGTAGCCTGAGTGACTGCATTAGTTCTCCCTTTCTAGAGAGATATTAATGCAAAATTCAAACCTATCTCAATTTGATACAGTTTATTTAAGCGGCTACCGAGAGAGTTTCCACTTTATCAAAACGAATTTCAAAACAAGTATGTCCTTCAATAAGTCTCACTTTGATTCGACCATTGTGGCGATCGAGAATCCCCCTGGCAACGCAAAGACCAAGTCCTACTCCATGTCCGATTTTTTTAGTCGTAAAAAAAGGCTGAAATAATTTTTCCTGAATTTCAGGTGGGATTCCCCGCCCCGAATCTAAAACTTGAATCACAACTTCATCATCGTCCTCAAAGGCTTGGATTTTCACCCATCGTTCAACATAGAGCTTGGCCGCATCAATGGCGTTATAAATGAGATTGGCAAAAACCTGTTGCATTTCAACTTCATCACACAAAATCTGAGACTTCGTTTGAATCGAGGTTTCGATGGGAACGTTATTTTGACTAGCACTTCCTGCCACCAAAAGCATTGATCCATCAATTATATCATCAATAGTCCGCTCTGTGATATTTAAGTTCGATCCTGGCATCGTATAGCGCTGAAGAGCCGTGATAATTTTCACAATTCGTTGAGTGGCCGCATCCATTTTTTCACACTGATGCTCAAATTTCTCAGGATCATTTCGATAGTGCTTCAGTAATTTGAAACTCCCACTAATGATAGTCAGTGGGTTGTTAATCTCATGAGCAATTCCTGAGGATATCTCACCCAGCGAAGCGAGTTTGGCCGAATGCGCGGACTTAGCTCTCTCACTCTGCAATTGCACATCGAGATCGTGCTCTTTGGTACGGTCAAAGCGAATGGCAATGTATTTTTCAACCTCTCCATCATTATTCATAACCGGAGTTACCACGGTACTGACAAAATAGTGATGTCCATCTTTAGCTCTATTTTCAATCTCCCCATACCAGACCTGACCCGAAGAAATTGTTTGCCACATCTCTTTAAAAAATGCTTTCGAGTGAACACCTGAATTGATGATGCGATGATCACGGCCAATCAACTCCTCGGCCTTATAACCGCTAATCTGGCAAAACTTATCATTGACTGACAGTATTTTCCCCTTTGCATCTGTCGTGGTGAATATCGCACTTTGAGTGATGGCTCTAAACAGCTGCACTTTTTCTCGCTCTTGATCACGAACCGCGGTGACATCTATGGCTGTTGCATAAATATCATGCCCTGTTGGTCCGCGGGAACAAGTCCAATTAATGATCCGGATATCACCATTTTTACATCGATAGCGATTCTCAAAGTTCACAATTGGCTTACCCTTAAGAACCGCATCAAAGGCCTCTAAGGATTTCTTTAGGTCATCGGGAAGAACAAATTCGGTAAAAGGTTTTTCTTGCAGTTCGGCTTCGGAGTAATCCAAAATTTTAGACAAAACCGGATTCATTTTTTTAATGTAACCCTCATCATCACCAATCAACAAAATATTCATATTCAATTTAAAAAACTGTTCGAGCTGATCGTGGGCATGTCGAAGTTCACCTTTGGCATTTTTAAGTGCGGCAAATTCTTCTCTTTTTTTGCGTTCATTGGAACTATTATAAATGAGCAAAAACAGCACCATCACCAAAAAGGCAACAAAAGAATCCACGAGAAAAAAGAAGTTAGTGGATTTTTCAGTGAATGTAGCGAAAGAATCAAGAGAGTGATTGGGAACTAAAGACACCAAAAACCAAGTGATGATGGGCATTAGCACTGACAAACCGATTGCAACTTTTTGTGAACTATCAAACAATATGAAGGCCAATATCATGACCGGAAAACATAAAAGATAAACTGAGCCACTATGATCGAACCCTAACGACAACAAGTATATATAGAGACAACAACTGAGAACGAAAACAAATTTAGCCGTCTGCAGTTTATGAAACCTCAATAAAAGCAAAATTACCGGAACACACCCAATCAGCCCTCCCGCCAGATACAAAGCTGCAGCATAAGCCTGTGACAAAAAATAAATTAACACGACCATCGGCCCAACGACTATATTAGCTAAGATTAGATGCCAAAATACTCGAAAGTCTTCCTTACACTGAAGTTCTTCTAATTTTTCTTTACTCACCAGTAAATGCAACACGAATCTATCCTCAGCAATTCTTTCGGTAAAAAGTCCGATTCTCTTAAGGGACAGGCACCAATATTAAAAATCCTAATGAGTGGCGTCATTTTCGAAATGCGTCTAATTTCTAATCAAAAAACAGAAAATCTAATGAACGGTGGCGACATCTACACGTTGATGATGATTAGGCACTTAAAGGAAATGGCCCAATCAACAGTTTAAATGGTGCTTGAGTTCTCTAGCCCACTTCCCCTATTATGTTTTTTATTATTAAACCAAGGAACCAACACGGTGCTACTCCAAACTCCTTCAACAAAATTTGATTATATTGTCTTACTGCTTTTTTTATGCGCCCCATGCCTTTGGCCCCATCAAATAGGAGCCGCAGAACCAAGTGGAGTCTTTAAATTGCACTTAAGTGTCGAACCTTTAACGCTCAATCCAACTCAACAAAAAGGGTCTGGGGCTATGTATTTAACAAATGCCTTACATTTACCGCTTTTTTTCAGTGAACTCGATCCGCGTTTTAGGCCAGGCGTTTTGCAGAGCTGTCGGTGGCTCAATAAAACTAAGTTAGCCTGTAAGCTTTCTCAAGGATTAAAATGGAGTAACGGAAAAGATATTACTGCGACCGATGTCATTCGCACCTTTGACTATTTTAAAGATCCTAAGCAACAAACCTTACGTCCAGACTTGGTGAGAAATATCAAGAGCCTCTCGAGTAAAAACCCTCTGGCCATCCTTTTTGAGCTGAATCAGGAAGAACCGCGTTTTCAAGAAAGACTGACATCACCACTATTAGCTCCAATCTATGAAACCTCTTTTCCTAAAGTTGATGAAGGACAGAAACTCATTACATCCGGCCCCTACAAAATTGAAAAATGGGAGTCCAAAAGAAAGATCACCCTAGCCGTGAATTCTTTTTTTAAAGGACATCCGCAACGACCTAAGGTTGAATTTTATTTTATACCCGAAGACACGACGGCCCTGATGCTCTACGAAAAGGGCCATCTGGATTTCCTCCGAAGAATTCCCAGTGCCTATATGAATTCCTATGAAAATAAAAAAGATTTTCATCTGGCACCGTTGGTGCGTTTTGATTATGTCGGTTTTGGTCCCACTATGGAAAAAGAGAGAGACCTGCGCATGATGCTCTCACAGGCCCTGCAATTTGAAGATTGGAAACAAGTCCTCAAGGCCCGTGGTCGACCCGGCTGTTTTGGCATAGGCGTCGACTTACTGCAGGCCGATCCCTGTTTAGATTTTAAAAAATCAGAGTTAGATTCTTGGAAAACTAAATTAAAGGAATCAACATTGCCTCGCCTCGAATTGCATTATTCCACGCTTGGCGGCGAAGATCATAAACGCTCCATGGAATGGCTCCAGAGTGAATGGAAAAAGAATTTAAACTTGAACGTCACAGTGAAAGGACTTGATAATGCTCTCTTTCAAAGAGAAATGAGTGAAAATCCTCCTCCCCTCTTTCGATTTGGCGTATCTCTAGACTATTTGTCTTGCGCGAACGCGCTCGAAAATTTTCTAAATAACCCAAATTCGAATTTACCCTTTAAAAAAGAACCCCTATTAGGAATTGTCGAGCAACTCAAAAAACTCAGAAGTGGCGAATCCGAAGAAAAATTGTGTGATAAGGCCTTGGTCGCCTTATTGAAGGAAAACTGGATTATACCATTGGGACGAATTCATATAAGTCTTCTGGCTAAGCCAGAGTGGAAGGGCTGGAAACTCTCAGCCCTCAATTATCTCGATCTTTCGCAGCTCCATCGTGAGTAGTCCGTACTTTTGCCATGGAGCCCTACTTTAGATTCTGCTGAAAAAGAGCCAAATTCAAGGCGCCAAGCTTCAGATCGAACG
>CAZYOE010000255.1:0-5062 GCA_964648725.1 uncultured Pseudobdellovibrionaceae bacterium
GTTGGATACATTTGTTTCGTTTTCCAGAAGATACTTTTCCTTATCAAACCGGTTTAAGCCATGAACTAGTCCACTCTTATCGATTTGAACATTTAAGTTCTATTGAGTTACCTCCGTCACCTGCATTCGTTTTTTTAGAGGAAGGACTCGCAGAACATTTGTCAAATGTCATTGAACCCAATAAAGCCACTTTCTCAAACTATGGTTATAATCTCGAAATAATAGCTGGCCAGTGGCTCGCTCAACATGAAGACATCCCACTTGAGACTCTATTAAAAGAACAGTTCCGACTTCGTCCCTTATGTATTCCCCAAGCGTATACTCTGCAAGCTTCGTTCTTTCAGTTCCTAGAAAAGGAAATTGGAAAATCACTCATTCTTCGTCTTGCGTATGCGAAAGACATTTTCGATGAAAAGAGTTTTACTCCCTACTTGGGGGATTCCTTTTCCACCTGGGCAGCCAGATGGAAGGTGGCTACGATTGAAAAATTTGACAATATTCCTCATCATGATGAATTAGGCCGACAGTGGAGAACAAAAACACCGGCTGTTGATCTGAAAGTCTGCAAGAAGGGTTTTGAATTCTAATTTTAAATTTCGATTTTTTCAAAGCGAACATGGATTGCTAAAACATATGAATCGATTTAATTTTATATACTTATTTATTTTTATCGCTGCCGCTTTGAATTCAAAATCTGCAATGGGTTTTGAACTAATAGCAAATCAATATCAAGTCCGAGGCTTTTGACACCGTCGAGGAAATAATTGAGTTCTTTCTGAAGCGGACAAATAACAAGAAGGTGGCTCATAAGTTTGCTCCATTCTTAAAAACGTTTGAGTTCTTGATTCTTAAGTATTCGCTCATCAGAATTTTTGCTGAATTATCCGTTTGTTTTAACGTCTCCAAGAGTGGGAATGTTGAGGCGCTCTGCCAAGACCATATGTTTTTTTCAGTCTCATTATAGCTTTGATCTTTCATTCCAAATGAACGCGTTGGCGTAATTCCATCATTTGTAATTCGGCTCTCGATAGACTGAAAAGCTTCCGCAATAATTTCAGGTGGCAGAGTTTTCTTACGAAAGGCGGCCCAATCTGTCAAAAACGATAAACCACGCAAAATGTCGTATTCATAGAACCTAGGAAAAATAACTTCAGCGAATCGAGAATGCATCAGCTCTTCGCTATGTGTCCCTTTAACAATACGGTGTTTTATCAAATACTCGGCGCCTCGATCGAGAAATTCAATTTCATCTTGTGTCGGTGATTTCGGTGATCGCAAAATAGCTTCCAGACACGGCAGAGTTGAAACAACGGAACTCTTTCCATTTTCTCTTGCATAATGGGCCTCATCACAATTTAATCCGCCATCAGAAAGCTGATATTTTAAAAACCACGGACGCAGCCACGGCATTTTATCATCCACATCGATCTGACATGCTGATAAAAGTTGATAGGTATTCCCCAGTTGGCAATGGCAAGGAATCTGGCGATAAACATCTGTACCTGGCGGAATTTCTTCCATCTTGGCAGGAAAAAATCTTAAATTATGTCGGTTGATTTTATCAACTAGAGCCTCAACTGTTGATCGCGGAATTTCGTTAGCTTTTCCAATTTCCAAAAGTGCAAGCATATGCCACAGGGGCGAATTCCATTTCGGCCAATACGGATCTATTTCGATACTTTTGAGCGCAGCGTTTGATTCTAAATATTTTTTCGATGCCTCTACAGCATCTTCTAAATTCATGACCTCTCCAATCCATATTCACGCTCGATTTTGCAAATACGAACAGTGAAGCTGTCATACCATTTGGTTCGACCTAGATTCTGAGCCTCTTTGTGCTCTTCATCATTTTTCCAAGCATTTATGTTTTCAAGAGATTCCCAGTATGAAATTGTGATTCCAACACCATCAATCCCTCGGGCACTTTCAATCCCGAGAAAACCATTTTGCAACTTCACGCGCTCAATCATCTTTGTCGCCATCATAGAGTAACCAGCCTGGTCAGTTTCATTCCGCTTTGATGTAAAAATAACCGCGTAATAGCTCATATAAGCTCCATTGACGTTGGAATGCATCTTATAGGCGTTCCTGCAATCTCTACTGTGATCATCCCACCATCGTCTTTAAATCCCATTTTTTTATAGAACCCATGTGCGGTCAGCGTTGATTCCAGTGACAGTTTAATTGCGCCATTTTCTTTTGCTTCACTCGACATCATCTCAAATAGGATTCTGCCAAATTTCATTCCTACCGCTTTGGGAGTAAAATAAAGTCCCATGATATGGGCCAACTTAGTTCCCTCCTTTTCGTAAATCTGCAAATGACCATAGCCTTCAATTTTACCGTCCAACTCGACAACCCAAACGTGTTGCTTTTGAATGGCCTCGATTCGCTGATCTTCTTTGAAGGGCCGTCCACCCCATGCTTTAATTTCTTCGAGCGAATGATGTTTTGAACAAACAGTTTGAATCGAAAGCATATGGGCTTCATGAATAGCTTTGGCATCTTCTAATTTTGCTCGTCGAATCATAGCACTATAACCCCCATTAGGTACCTTTTGTCCAAGTACGCTGTTTATTCACTTCTTCTTTATCACGAAGTGCTGTTTCGAGATTCACATCCAGTCGATTGGCCACCGCGCATAACATTATGATAAGTTCAGCAAGCTCATCAGCTACAGATGAAGTCTTTGAATTTAGGTCTATGCTCATTTTTTGCTGTTTTCGTATTGCTTTAAAAAGTTCGCCGATCTCTTCACCCAATAACAAGCATTTTTGCAAAACATCCTGAGTCGCAAATCCTCTCTCTATCTCAAGATTACGGACATACTCCTGAATGTCGATCAGTGTTGGATTCTCTTTTAAATGAAGCATTATGACCCATACCTTTCAGCCACAGATAAAATGAATTCCGCTTGTTTCCCAGCAAAAACAAAAGATGGATTTCTTTTGAAGACTTGGTCCTTTAAATAATCTAACTTATCGCCCATTAAAATATGGGCCCCAATAAGCATGGTGGAAGTTCGACCAATACCGGCCAAACAATGAACTGCAACTCTCTTTTTATTATTCTGAGCACTTTGAAGAAGATTAGCTAATTTTTCAACTTGATCAAAACTTGGTGCGCCGAGATCGATGATGGAAAAATGAACTGTATCGAAATGTTCATCCAACTTATCTTTGTCATGGTGTCGCTCAGTTAAAGAAATGATCTGTTGAATACCTTGACTCTTTAAGAACTCGATTTCTGCTTCAAGGCGATTTTTATTGAAGCGGAAGTGAAGTTGAGAATCGGCCACTTCAATATGTTCCAACAAAGACGACCTCTCAATAATTTGTTTGGAGATATCGACGATACCAGTTTTTTCATACAAGGGGCGAAGTTTATTATCAGCGGTTTGTTCATCAGAATTATAAAAACTTCTAATTTTTGACCCATAGGATTTCACATGATGATGGAAGTCTGCAAGCGGCGTTGCGCCTGAAGAAAACTGACCTATCCATCCAACAAGAACAGCTTCGTCATAAGGAAAATCAAACCAAGGAGTACCGTTGAATCCAGGTCTTGCCATACCTGCAATTTCATGATCTTTGAACCACCAAAAGGCTCTCATTGAAACCTCTTTCTAAAATTATCCATTGCTATATCCAGGTTATTGTCGAAAACGATGATCGAGTCATCCCATGGTTTCTCACGGATCGAAGACATTCTTGTTTGCCAATTTCCAACATGAAGTTCCAGTTTATGGTTATCTGGATCTAAAAAATAAAGAGAATCTCCTTCAGATCTATTTTCTTTCCAAATGATAGATCCGGAGTCGACAATTCTTTTTGCAACTCTAGAAAAATCTTCTTTGGAAATTCCAAATGCAAAATGTGTGTATTCGGGAAGAGGGGCGGTTCGCACCGAAGGATCTAGGTCTAAACAAAACCACGAATCTCCAGCCAAAAAATAAGCTCCCTTACTATGTTTCATCAGGGGTTTAAATTCCAAAACGTCTTTGTAAAAGGCAAATGACCTTTCAAGATCTCGAACTCCTATAGTGATATGATTAAAACCCTGAATCATCGCGCAACAACCTCCACTTTAATTCGATCTGGATCTTCAAAAAATACCGCATAGGATTCTGAGCCTCCAGCATGGGGATGTCTGTCTTCATAAAGAATCGTGCAACCTTTTTTCTTTAATTCATTTGTTAGCTGATCTATCTGATCTTTGGAGTTTCCGTGAATAGCGAGATGATTGAGGCCAACTTGACATCTATGATAGGAATTTTTTAAAAATCGTTCTTCCGTTTGTACAAAAACAATATAAGTATTTCCACGCAGAAAACTGATTCCCTGGTTCCACTTTTGATATTCACAGTAACCAAGTTTTTCACAAAGAAGCCAGGACCAGAATTGCGTCGATTTTTCTAAACTAGAAACGTAAATTTCGACGTGGTGCAGACCTACGGGATGAGCAATACTTTTAATAAGCTGCAAGCAGGGATTATTTTCTCCCCATAATGTTTTGAACTCTTCCACCGGTTCAAACCCTGTGCTCAAGTAAAATTTACGAGTCAGCTCGTATTCTTTATTTGGCCTTGATTCGGAAAGAGTCTTTACGGTCAGAAATTTAAAACCCTCACGGCTTAATTGTTTTTCTGCCTCATGTAATAACGATCGACCAGCACCACTTCGATGGTACTTAGACATAACACCTATTACATACGCTTCTGCTGTCACGTTATTGTGCTTTTTGATGCTGATAAATCCCACGGGTTCTGTACCATCGGAGACTATCCAAGTATCCATCATTTGGACATCTCTGATATAATCAAGGATTGCGCTTTCAATTCCAAACCAATCAGGCAGAGAACGTAAAATCTTTTCGCAGATAACTCCTCGGTCAGAAGGCTTTTCGACAAAGCTGATTATCATGGCCTTCCCCTTATTTCCTCAAATATGATGTATAATTTTGCTCGACACTGAATCCGAATTTCCTATAGAGACTCAAAGCTGATTGGTTGATCTTATCTAAGAAAAACGGACTCGTGTTTAAGCACATTTAGCAAAACTTT
>CAZYOE010000256.1:0-5059 GCA_964648725.1 uncultured Pseudobdellovibrionaceae bacterium
AACTCTGCAAGTAAATCGTCAAATGGTACGAGTGTTAAATCAATCTTTTCCATCATTTCTCACTCACTTTCCAAAATAGGTTTTAATGCGGCATACAAAGCAGTTGATATTTTCCTTACACAACTAAAGCAAAGCTCATCTACTTTAATTTCAGCACCCTGATAATTCCCATTTGAGAATTTGAGTCTAGCTAAGTCGTTTCCACATGATTGCGTAACTCTAATTTTTAAATCGCCCATATCTTCCCAACCGGATAGTTCTTTTTTACAAATATCACAAAAGTTCTTTTTCATGCTTCACTCACCTTCCGCAACCACGTTGGTAGTTAAAATAAATATTCTTGTGATAATCGGCGTTCGGCGATCTCGCAGTATTTTAAAGATTTTTCTATTCCTATAAATTTCCTACCTAATGATTTACAAGCAACCGCCGTAGTCCCTGAACCAAGAAAAGGATCAAGAATAATATCCGTATTCTTAATAGAACATCTTTGTAATATTTTTGACCATATATCAATAGGCTTTGGGCAAGGATGAGAGAATTTTTCGCTTGTTATATTCTTTCCTGTTATTAAATCTGGTTGGCTTCCCAATCTATTAGTTAAATACGGGTCTTTACCATATACAAGTATCGCGTGCCAACAAATAAATCCCCAACAGGAAACACCATTCCCTTGAGGAACTGTCCAGGATAAAATCCAATCAGGCTTTGGATATGAATAAATATTTCTATTCCCCGGGGTTAATGCCACTATTTTCCCAATTCTTAATACTTCTGGCATAAAGGATTTAATTAGATTATTCACATTATCCGAAGTATCATTAAATGCGTCATATTCACAATTTATCCCATACGGAGGGTCAGTCAGCACCAAATCAACCGCCTTATCAGGAATCCCCTTCATAACCTCAAGGCAATCTGCATTTATGATTCGATTGGTTATTCCTGCTATGCCATTCTTTTTGATAGCACTTAGAGCATCTTCGAGGGTGAAAATAACTTGCTCTTGCTTGGCAGAGTTGGCATTTAATTGTTGGTCTTGTGATTCCATATCTTTCCTTTATCCTTAACATTGCCCCATCAGGGATTTTAAAAAGTTTTCCTATTTTCCTTAAAGATAAAAGTTTCTTAACGTATAAATCAATAAACGTCTTTTTAGCGATAGAATATTTAATCTTGAATCTTGTTTGTTCTCCGATTTCGGGATGTAATTGTTTGTGCTTAGAACGGGTAACGATTTCCAGATTATCAATATCATTATTGAATTTATTATCGTCTTTGTGATGCACCAATTCTGATGATAAAAGTTTCCTTCCAAGTTTTTTCTCCATCAAATAACGATGTAAACGAACCTGCTTCCCATCAATCCATTTGGTCAAGTATGATTTAGGCATACTGCCATTATAGCAAAATATTTATTATTGTCAACCCCGCAGATAATCTTGTTTATGTAATCTTCTGGATATTTCATTCTTCAACCCTTTTCAACCACGTTGGCAGTTAATCTGATTGTGCATCCGCTTCGTCCATATCATCCGTGTTCTCAATTTCATGTTGCTGACAGTTAACACCTTTACAATTTGGGCAGTATGTATGTTGATTGTAACCGCCGAGATTCTTCCAATAAATCCCAAATGTTTTACATCTATCGCAATACATCATTTCTCGATCCTTTTCAACCAATTTGGCATGGTGGAGATGATGTGGTCTGCTAAAGTTTTTATATTAAAAATTTTGGTATTATCATAATCATTCAATGCTTGTATCAACGCCCCTTTGTCAATCTCTCGGTCGCAGGACGTGAGGGCGGTGTTATAGCCATCAATATATGCGTCTGATTCCCTTCCATTGGATAGCCATGTGCAAATCGACCCATTGTCTTTATTAATCCACCCCAATATCTCACTTAGCTTCATTGCTTTCTCCTGTGCGGTTATTTGATTAAGTCCTTGTTCCCAGCCCAATTCTTATTCCCCTTCATATTTTTGCGAATAGATTCTCTGTGTTCCTTTGAAAACGGCTTACGTTTTGCGCCTTTCCAATGAAGGCTTGTGTGATCTTGACAGGTTATTGCTTCTAAGTTCTCAACCCTATTGTCCGTTTTGATTCCGTTCTTATGATGAACCTGCATCTTTCTGTCGGTTATAATCCCGGCATCATAAGCAATTTTTCTATGCTCAAAAACATAACCGTTACTTCTGGACATTGGGTGTTCGGGTTCAAAAATATCAACATATCCATATGGGCTAATAATTCGTGATACACCTTTTTTGTTTTTACAGCCTTTAGTTTTCATAAATATTCCCCACAACTTCTAGTTGATCTGGGTGAGTATCATGTAATGTTGTGCCTTCCTTTTCGTTCCAGCAGATATAGAAACAACCATTTCGCCACTCAATAAATCCAATCCCAGCAGGTGTTTTTACCTTATCGCCTTCGTATATCTCATGTTCACCGTTCTTGTCCTTTAGTCCGGTGTATTGCATGAGAATTGCATCTTCTAAATATCCATGCTCACCCGTAAAACCGCAATCAGTCCAAATTTCATTAGGGTAAATCTTGCTAAATGGCCCAGGAGTAACATCAAGACGCATTTCTTTACTGTCCTTATCCCACGCCCTAAATTTGATTTCCCTCACCTCGCTACCCCTTCCAGTTGTGGACTAAACCTTATTGAAATTAGAAATAAGAAAATCAATCATTTCTTTCTGTGTTCCATACAAATTTGAGATTTTTTCAATACTTTCAATAACTCTATCAAGTTCAAAAGTTCTAACTTTCCCCATCAAGTCATTTATATTTTTCAACTTATTCTCGACGGGCTCTAGTGCTAACATAATTTCTTCCGTCTTTTTTCTTATTGAAGGGATTTCTTTTTCAAAACCATCCCACATGGCGTAAGAAGCATTTAATTGTTCGTTCTTTGCTTTTTCAAAAGATTGCTTAACTTTGAGCATCAATCCTGTGTAGATAGCCACATCTTCTTCAAGGTTTTCAAAATTAGCCTTAAATTCGCGGCGACTCTCATCCGATAATCTTTTGATATACTCCTCAAATGCCTCATATCTGGATTCATCGTTAGTTATGGCATTAAATTTCTCGGCTTGTTCTTTTTCAACCCATACTAATTCTTTATCTTTCATTACATCCCCCTTTTTATTTGCCGCCTGTTAGACTGCGTTATCTGCGAATGGCTTGATTTCTACTTTTGGATAAAACCATTTGTTGTCCGTAATGTGTCCTATGCCGATTATTTCTCCAAAATCTTCTCCTTTAACACGAACATATTTTCCGGGTAAATCTTCCCACTTACAAACACCGACAACATCGAGTATTCTTTTTATCCAAAATCCGCATAATTTATTTGGATCACGTTCTCTTGACTTATCGTTGTATGGGCCATCTAAAGTAAATCCCCCGAACGCCTGCCCAGAACCCTCTTGCTCAAGATGTAAAAAGCAAGTCATTATTCCGTAATCATCTATGCCCAGCATTGTTGATTTGATTCTTGCGTTACCTTTCATATCCACTCCTATTTGCCGCCTCGTTGATGGTTGATATTGGATTTAAGTTGGCTATCCAACTACAGGACTCAACTTTAACGACGTGATTGCTCCGTTCGCCGACAACTTGTCCTTGTTATCAATCATCCCAAGCGACGGTTTCCGACACTGGTTTAGGTTCAGCTTTCTTAGGAACAGCTTGTTCAACTCTCTTGTCAAAATTGTACTCATCAATATTGGCGTAAGTCTTACCATTACTAACATTATGAACAACAGTTGCATAAAACTGAGTTCCGATCCAGAAGTCCGTATCAATTTCTAATCCTTTGCCTTTGTAATCCTGACCGATTGCCTTTAATAACAAACGGGTAGCAAAGAACCCCTTCCACTCTTGGTCTAAACTACAACGCTGTAATAGAGTGCGACCTTCCTCGTCACCGCCGACAACTTCACACTTAGCGACTACGGTGTTATCGTCGAGATTAAACTTGCGACCAGTTTCATCCTGATTAGTAAATACATCGGTAATTTGGAATAAATGTTCTTTCTCGCTTGGTAACTCGAACTTCATTTGTTCAGGCTCATCTTCGGGTAAATCGTAGGAACGTCGTACCATTATTTATCTCCTGTGGTTAATGATTTGATTTTCTTTTGTAAACTTTCAATAACAATTTGAATATCTGACTCTGTTAGTTCAGCCCAAGTTTCGGCATTGAATTTCTTTAAATTCTTTTCTTGCTGTTCTTCGGTGATGTTGAGAGCTTCAATTAAGCCACCAAGTTGTGTTAGCTGTGCAGAATTAGCTAAGGTAACGGGTACAGACTCACGTTCTACTGTTTCCTTACCGTACAACTCAGCAAACTTTTCGTAAGACAATGGGTAAGAGTCGCCTTGTATTAATGACTGTACACGGCTCTTTTTAACTTGAAATGTCTTGCCACCTTTCAAAATTTCAACCCAGAGGTCTAGGATATACTCTAGCTTGTCATATCCGTCAAAGGTACTTCCAGTGTCAATAATATCCTTACCTCTTCTTTCCCATTTAGTTTTGCTATGGCACACGAGGATGATATTAAGGTCGCATTTTTCAAGGACGGAAATAAGTTGTCGAGTTGGGATATTAGCCATTTTTTTGTCTCGTCCAAAATCACTTCCACCTTTCGCTTCTGCTTCGCTGGCTTCGAGCATGTAAAGGTAAGTGAAAGAATCGATGATAAGTGTTTTGTACTCATGCTTTGTGGTACAAAGTTGTTTGACTTCTTCAATGACCGCCCGGAAATCTTGCGAACCTTCTTCTTTTCCAAAGTAAGCCCCCCCTGTTTTTTTAAGACGTTCTTGATATTGTTGACGAGTTGCACCACCTTCGCTGTCAATTAGATAAGGCTTAGGAAACTCTAATGCGAACATCGTTTTCCCTACTCCCGACTCACCGCTAATCATAAACTTAGGTTTTGTAGGTTTCACATCAACTGCTGCTCTTGCTTTCAATGGACTCATTTTACCCCCTTATTTATAACGCCCTGTTTTTCTAGGATGACTTTCATATTTCTACATTC
>CAZYOE010000257.1:0-5010 GCA_964648725.1 uncultured Pseudobdellovibrionaceae bacterium
AAAAAAAAGGGCGAGGCTCTTTTTTGCTGACAGCTAGACAACGGCATACCATTTTTTTGTAAAGATGTTTCTCAAAACAATTCATTTACTGATAATCACCGTGATATTTAAATTTGAATGTTGGATTTCGGAGATTCGGTGGAGGCCAAAAAATTATTTACGTGAATATTTGAAAAGGTCAACTCCAAGGAAACAGAGTTCTTCTTCGGGTGATGGCGCCACCAGTGCATCCGTCGCCAAAATTGCGTCTTCTAATATCTTTTTAATTTTTTTATAGTCTGATTTAGCTAATGAGTAGATCGATGAAAAGTGCAGGTGCTCACTTTTCTGAAAGGCCATTTGACGAATACACTCCCCACGCCAGCTACTGTGGCTGAGACTTGCGAACGGTGATTCTTTGGAAAGGTGAATCCTTTGCACTCCAGTAATGTATCTGCCCTGGACGTTTTTAATTAAGTGGTGTTCGGATAGGAATTCTATGACCTCTTGAATAATTTCTTCACTGATGGAAAAGAGTTCAGCAAGCTCTTTGAGGGAAACACCTTTTTGTAAGGTTGAGGCAATGTGAATGGCTTGATAGATCCATGGTTGTGCGTCAAAATAGGGTTCGCGCCCAAATTGATCAACAAGGTATATTTATTGATTCACTTGTTAATATTGATTATGATGGTAAGTTGATCTCTCGTATGAGCCGAACTCATCAAGTGGCTTTGGCGATCCATGAGCTTGTTTATAATATTGTCTTGGGGTCTCCTAAGTTCGATCAAATCTCAAATATTTCAGTCTTTGTTCGCATGTGGACTTCACTACTTTTAATGGATTTTGCGGCTTGGTTGCCACAGATTGAACTACAAATAGAGGCTCTCAGTATGTCCATAGGTTTTGAAAGCTATCCTGTGCCGACTTTTGTATTTGCCGATAGGGATGGTCGTCATATCAGCGGTGTTAAAGACGCTCAAGCTATTTATGGCAAACACAAACGCTATCAAGTCTGCTATGAAATCGGTTATCACGAAAGAGTCGTGCTGGGCGGGGTAGAACTTTTGGTCACAGATTTTTGCAAGAGAGGATCGGATCGGATTGGTTTGGAACTCGATCTCAAAAAAAATCCTCATTTACATAGTTTTATTAAGTCTTTGAAGAAAACAAAAAGCATTTATCAGCTAGAAGGGGACCCGCTTGGGTCGACCTCTGGTCCACGCCATGAATATATGGAAATCGAGCTCAAATCCCTAAATGTAACTGGTTTCTGGTCTGAGAGGTTGTAAATCAAAAAGTATAAGCGAATTTATTCAAATATGGTAAGGATTGAAATGTATAAAATAGAAGTTCCAGCTAGCTTGGCTCCAAGTTTTGTTTCAGCAACATTTTGAATCATCTAATAAGCAGATCAAAATTAGACGTTGCTGAATTCGTTGAAAACCTAAAGGCATTCGAACGTTTCAGCGAAATCTATTTAGGAACCAAAGCACTAGAGACTCTATCCCAAGTCTCAGCATCCGTAAATCCACTTACTTTTTTGAGGATAAGCGCCATCGTTAGAGCCTTACCTTCAAATTCCGAAGCCTGGCGGTAAACTTTTTGAATGCTCGTTACTAGGTATTCCATGGTGTTTTTCCTGAAGTTTGAAGCTTTTATATTGCTAACAAAAAACCACAGTGCAAGCAGATCTCCACCATATAAACCTACACGAAGGTCGCCATCGCCATCAAATTTCACCTTGATCAAGTTTTTTGTACCAGATCCACTTTTTTCCAATTCTTCATTTAGATCTGCGATCACTTTCATCCAAGCCGTTTTACCCTTTGAACTACTCACATAAAAGTAATCGAAACTTGAACCCTGGGCAGATGCGGAGACGTTCCTCATATATCCCGACCAAAAACCATCTATCGCAGCATTTATGTCGGAATGAGAAGTTCCATTTTGTAAATTCATCTTACTCAAATTAAGCCATTCAAGTCCGCGCAACGATTCTGAAGACCAACTATTATTAAGCGCATTCCTAGTTCTCGTTAGCAAATCAATGCGCGATAGAATTTCATTTCGATCGGTCAATCGCAAAACTAAATCTTTGGTTTGATCATCCACGACGTAGGGAAGCTGTGCAACTTGTTTTGCTGCCTCAACCCCATCAGCATTGGTGAAGACCGGGTCGAATGCGATACCCAGTAGCACCTCAACTAAAGATTCAATCTGAGGCACTAGATCTTTACGTTGTTTCATTAAAAGCGTCACTTTTGTCGAATCCAGGATTTCTCGCGCTGAATCGATTGCCTCATCGAGTTGAGAAACCGAACTTTTAAACTGAATCAATTCCATTTTTATTGCGTCGTGAATATTATTTAGCTTTGCAATTTCATTTTGAGCGACACCTTTAGCCCTTTGAAGAGCAGTTGATAACGTTGTTTTTACCGTTTGTAAACTGACTCTATTTACAGAGGAGTTTTCATTAGCTAATTCGGTCATGGCTCTGAACTCTTCTTCCATTGCCTTTTCCACTTCATAAATATTAGTGAGGCCAATCTGGAGAACTTGCACATATTTCTTTAACTGCTCATTAAGAACACCAAGTTGAATCATGCTGTCAAACATCGAAGATCGAGCACACTTTGTTTTGCGAAAACAAGCTTCAAGTTCTTTAATTGATTTTTGTTTAGGATCAAGTTTATCCTTACGCCCGATATTTTTAATTGTTAAGACTGCCGAACGCATGACATTGAGAAAGCTTCCCTCTTCGGCCAAAGCTAATTTTTCAAATCGACTGACTTCAACACCTAGATTTGCCATTAATTGATTGATCTTTACCTCATTCAAAGGGGCTGATGCCTTTTGGTAGCGATTATTAAAATCAACCGCAGTTTTAACAATATGACCCGTTGTCGAGGTAATTTCGGCGATTCTCGCTTTTAGGCGATCCGCCCACTCTGGTGATTCACCCTCTACCATTTTGGTAATTTGTTGTACAGCTGCAGAGAGATTTTGCATGTTGGTAGTGATAGTTCCAATGGAACCTGTTGGAGACAATTCTTTGGGTTTATCGTCGGCCTTCGTATCAATTGGTGCGGGAACATTGGCTAGATCTTCCGGAGCTTCTTCTGCCATTGCTAATACACAAGAGTTCGGAGTGTGCCCTGACGTGACAACTGGCGCGTTCTTAGTGCCTTTCTTTGTTTTATGCTTTTCAGCATGTGCCTGGCTTATGACAATCAAAGATACCAACAAGATGACTTATAATCGAATTATGATCACTCCTCAATCCGCCCTCTGCTCTACTGGGGCTTTCGCTCCGCTCTGAAAAATATTCTTTAGCGACCAATCTACTTACTGCGAAATCTATTCCAATATCTGATATCTGATGGGTCTACAGCAATTCCCGGGACGGCCTCAATAGGTTCTATTTAAAAGTGAAATTATGGGGTTTTACTGAAAATTTCTTTAAAAAAAAGGGCGAGGCTCTTTTTTGCTGACAGCTAGACAACGGCATACCATTTTTGCATATTTGTAACTACACAAAAGTTTGACAGGATGTTACACTATTACGGTTAGAAAGTAGACCAAGCCAACGACGCAGCCAACGATGGGGTACGAGCTAAATGGAAATGGTATTATTGAGTTGTTGGTCAATACCGTTTTAATAAAAATAGCATTGGAATCAGTTCAAAGTACGTCGTCAAGGAGTGTGGTCCACTACTGAACTTTTGGGATACAAATGGTTTGATTAAGGGTTGCCTCAAGGCTTTTAATGCTACTTGCAGAAAGTTTTATAAGTTTAGTAGCCCACCATTTTAACCCGCTAATTCTTTAAACGAGCCAGAATATGAATCAACGGCCTTGGTTAAAATATAAAGGACGAAGTGTCTCTATATACCCAGACAAATCTGATGGTAACATATTTCGAATCGTACTACCTGTTTTAGGGGCGTTCATTTTCTTTGGAGCGATAAACACTATAAGACTCAAACGGGGTGCATCAGAACCATCTGGTGCGCGATGACTGATCGGATACGAACCGGGGCCCGGAAAAAAAACATTGCGTATCCCGCCATTAAATATCACAGCAGAATTTACTTCAATTGATCTTGATGAGGCCGGTGCACCGTCCCCAAAAGAACCTGGCTCAAAAAACTTAGCACCACTAGCATCGACTTTAGTTCCATTCCCAAATAAGTTAGTAACAAAAGTCATATACCTTGCGTTGTCTATATGCCAAAGATCTCCGCCTTGCTTTTCTGAACCTGTTGAGATGGCAATGTGCATATTTTCAATTTTCATAAGATTGCGCTCCGGTGCAGGCAAACTTTCATTTATAAGTTCGACAACGGCGTTGGCGTATTCGAAAATGGGTTTTAACAACGCTACAGCTGAATTCGACATATCCGTTGAATGGTCAGTTTGTTCATAATTCTCAATCAACCAAATGGTGCCCTTACCTTTAGGTAGTTGGTCGTAAAGGGTTTCTGTGAAGGACGCTGTAAAGTAATCTTTGACACTAAAATCGTGTACTCCAGTCCCGGAACTTGGATCCAAGGCGACCCTTAAAGAAGGTACGTCTAAATTCCTAAAGTCTTTTCCTTTTATCTTGGACAACGCAACACTACAGTCACTTGGCACACTCGGATTCAGACCACTTATTGCGAACGTAATATTTGAAATTAAAAGTAGTTGTAGTGTGAGAGTCGCTAAATGGATACACATTAAATAAGTCACTTTCTAAACTAAAATGTTTGAGAATTGCTCAAGGTTGAAACTTATAGTTATTAAACATCATAAATTTGCAAGCCTTATGCCACGAAAGATTCTACAGAAGGTCATCAGCAATTCCCCAGGGCTAATTCATAAGGTCTTCAAGGTATTGAAATAATTGGTGTCAAGTTTGTGCTGTACAAATTCTGTGATTTTGTTTAATAGCATACTGGGGAAATTTATCTTTACTAAAATGGAGAAGCGAAAAGCGGTATGTTTCAGGTGTTTTGCAGACTTGCTAGTGGGAAATACGCTTTTTGTGCG
>CAZYOE010000258.1:0-1285 GCA_964648725.1 uncultured Pseudobdellovibrionaceae bacterium
CAAGACCCATATTACAGATAGAGTGCAGCTAAGTCATTCAAAGCTCTCGTAGTATCAATATCGTCTGTAAGGTTATTTACTATGCCCATACTCGCTGCTTGCCTTGGGGGAATTCCTTTTTGTATAAGTCGGCTCGTGTAGACCAAAAGTCGAGTCGACACGCTTTCTGCAAGATTTAGCTCATCAAGAGGTCTTATTTTGTTTGCTAATGCTACTAACTTTTTACAAAGCTCAGGACCGGCATGAGACTCCTTTTCTAAAATTCGTTGTTCTACTTCAGAGTTTGGATAGTTGAGCACGATCGAAACAAAACGCTGTTTAGTTGATGCCTTAAGCTCTTTAAAAGAACGTTGGTAACCAGGATTATAACTCATCACTAGAAGGAAATTGTCTGGGGCAATAATCGATTCGGAAAGCGCATCTAAATACAGAGCTCTTCTGTGATCTGTAAGTGAGTGGATAAGAACCAACACATCTTCTCTGGCTTCTACAACTTCATCAAGATAAAGAATCGCCCCCTGCCTTACTGCTCTTGTTAGCGGTCCATCTTGCCAAAGAGTTTCGTTCCCTTTTACTAGAAATCTACCAAGCAGTTCCGTGGCGGAAGTGTCTTCATTACAAGAAACTGTCACGAGCGGTCTGCCCAAATCGTGAGCCAAACATTCAATGAGACGAGATTTGCCACAACCGGTAGGACCTTTAAGGAGCACAGGAATTTTATCGCTTGCTGCTATTTTAAGAAACTGAAGCTCGTTTTTTTGTTCCTCGTAATAAGGACGCTTAACCGTGTTAGCAGCTATCCCTTTAGCCACACTATTCATAAACCATTTCAGCTTTGCTCACTGGTCTACCAGATTTAATAAAGATCCAGATATAAGCTAGAATTCCTACTGTAAAAAGTGAAGCAGCCAAAATAAGACCTAAGAAATGGGGCTGAACTTCAGTTTGAACAGCAAGAAAATCCATTCCAAATCTTCTCTCCAAAACAACTTGGCTCACACCCGCTACGCCAAAAGCAACTGTCATAGCTACCATACCGATGTTTGAAGTCCAAAAAGCAAACTCTGCTATGCCAGAATCATAAAGCTTCCTTCCTGTCATTTGAGGAAGAGCGTAACTAATAAAAGCTAGAACAAGACACGCGTAAGCTCCCCAGAATGCCAAGTGCCCGTGCATCGCAGTAACGAGAGTCCCATGTGTCCAGATGTTTACTTGAGGTAACGTATGTGCAAAACCTAAAAAGCCAGCGCCTACAAAACTTAAAATTGAACATGCAATCGACCAC
>CAZYOE010000258.1:1295-4977 GCA_964648725.1 uncultured Pseudobdellovibrionaceae bacterium
GTAATTAGGAGTTCCAATAAAATAATAGTGGTGCCCTGTTCCCAAAATTCCTGATAAAAACGTAAGCCCCACAATAACGTAGAGCCACTTCTCAATAATTTCACGATCTATACCTGTTAACTTAATAAGCAAGAATGAAAGAATTCCCCCCATGATTAATTCCCACACCCCCTCTACCCAGAGGTGGACAACCCACCAGCGCCAAAACGAGTCAATGGTTTGATTATCGGTATCAATCATACCGGGAAGATAAAGAAGTGCCGCTGCCAATAATCCAAAAAATAAAATATACGCAGTCGTAGTTTTACGAGGGGACTTCCACAATGTGATGCCGATATTTGCAATAAAGAGCAAAACGTTAACAACTACTAGGTAATCAAGCTCACGTGGTATTTCGAGAAACTTTCGTCCCTCCCACCAGGAGAAATGAAATCCAATAACCGCAACAACTCCAACTACTGCTAAAGACCAAAACTGTAATTGAGCGAGCCTCGGCCATTCAATAGGACGATCGGCTTCTTCGGGAATAATATAATAAGCAGCACCCATAAATCCCGACAAAAGCCAAACTACAAGAAGATTGGTGTGAGTGGTGCGAGCAACGTTAAATGGAATCCATTCGTGTAAAACGTCGTATCCCATATGTGCAAAGCCCATTAGGAATCCGTAAAGTATTTGCAAGCAAAGGAGCAACATTGAAAAAGCGAAAAAGTTATATGCGATTTTTTGAGATTCAAATTTCATGAGAATATTCCTTACTGATTCACTGGCTTGGGAGGGAAGCCGTTTGTGTCGATTTCACTAATCCATTTGAAAAAAGCTACCATGTCGTTTTTGTCCTGCTCACTCATATTGTACTTCACCATCTTTCGTGCGCCTGGAAACACAAGCTCAGGATCTGTAAGCATCATTTTAATTGTGTCGGGTCCCTTAGTTATATAAACCTTTGTAAGTTCCGGTGCATAATATGCGCCCTCTCCCAATAGCGTATGGCATCCCATACAATTATTTCTGTCCCAAAGATGTTTCCCGCGAATTGCTTCTGAGGTCAGATTCACAGACTTTGTTTGAGCGGGTATTTTTTTAAATGTATCGTAAGTTAATGCGAGAAAAATACTGGCGAAAAATGCCGTCCCCACAATAAAAAATAACTTTGCTCCATATTTCGACAGCATAAATCTCCTTTAAGATGCCGACTCTAGTGGCGTATTGAAAATTTTCGTATGACAAATGTCATACGACCACAAAGTTTAGCATTGGTTCATGCGCCGTATTATATTTCCATTTCAATTGACACTTGCCTTGATAGATATTCTTCCCAAGAAGGAGGAAAATTACCCAAATGTCTAAGAACCTTGCTAATCCTTATCGCCCCTTTTTCTTTGTAGGATTTTTAGCTTCCCTCATCGGGGTTAGCGTCTGGATTAGTTCCGCACTTATCCCTAATCATCCCTATCCCGGGCGGCTACATGCACATTTAATGATGGGCGTTTTTCTTCTGAGTTATACTCTTGGGTTCTTGATAACGGCACTTCCTCGATTGACACAAACCCCAATGGCTCATCGCTACGAATTTCTTAGTGCCTCACTTTTGATGGGATGGATTGTAACCGTTGGCATTTATGATTCTACAGAAGAAATGTTTTTTGTTGGCACTTTACTCGTTTCAATATTTCTCTTCTTTTTTGGCATACGAAGATTTATTCGCACTAAAGTTCAAATTCCGAATTTTTTTCCAATGCTTTTCTGGGGGATCTTTTCTGTATTTTTAGGTTCAATACTTATTCTTCTAGATCAACCTTTAGTGGGCGCGGCCTTATTCTATCAAAACTTCATGCTTTGCCTCGTACTCGGAATTGGCACTTTTTTGATTCCAAGAATTTTAGGCATTCCTCAAAATCCAAAAATTGGAAACAAGTGGGTTTTCTTTTTACTCGGCTTACTTATGACATTGTCATTAGTCCTCTATGAGATTTACGGCTTTACTTGGGCCCCGTATCTGAGAGCCGCACTAGCGACGGGCTTAGTAATTTTTGGATGGAAAATTACTGCTAAGAATGAGCGAAAAAATGCAGTAGGTGTCGGTATAAGAATAGCGACGACAAGCACTTTGATTGGTTTGTGGGCATTGGCAGTTACACCCCAATACAAACTTGAAGCGCTTCACTTAATTTACATTACCGGCTTCAGCCTGTTAACGTTTATGGTTGCCTCAAGAGTTATACTTTCGCATGGTAACTACGGACTCAGCGCTGAAGAAAAGAACCCCTATATCAAAACTGCTATATTTTTTGTTTGCCTCGCTGCACTTACGCGGATTGCTGCAGTCTTCATTCCTGAAAGCTATGAAAAACATTTGGCTTACGCATCAGCCTCTTTCACAGTTGGAGCGACGGTATGGGCAAAGTATTTCTTGCCAAGAATTTTTGAAAACTTCGGGCAATTTGATACTTAAAAATCCCTCTCGCCCGAACTGTTTACTTAAAACGCTTAGCTTCTTCAGGAAAAATCGAAATTGGCTTCCAGTCGACATGAAGCACCTCCCGTTTCGCTTTCTCAATTCGCTGAAGGCAACTCCCAGATCTGCAGCGCAATACCTCCGTTAACGACATACCCAAATAATAAAGAGCATAGGCCACAAACAATTTTCCAAGTAACGATTCCATGTCGAACCCTCATTTCCTGAGCTGCCGGAGGTTCACCTTGATGCTGGTAGTTCCCAGCCCAAAATGACCCGCCAGACGCTCAATTGTCCATTTGTCGACCCACCGTAGTTTTGCCAGCTCGGTGAGATCGACCTTATCTTTTCGCCAGGCTACCTTTCTCCCTAGGGAGACGGTTAATGCCTGTGGTTCGACTAGATTAGGACCGCCTCCATATCAATGAACTTCTATCGCAAGGATTTCAATAACCAAGCTGAATTTGACATACTAACAGCTCCCCCGACACCATGAATCCATGACAGCAACTTAGACACTGGTGCAAATTCTATTTTATATGGGCTCTCTCTAAGAGATCGATAAGTCATCAGAATACCGCCTGGATTGCACGCCATTATCCTCAATCTTTTGAGCCTCGTAAATTCATCATGCCTTCCGTTCAATAGAACAAATGCCTGATCGAAAACTGGTGCCAATGAAAGATCCGCCCTTTGATACAAAAGAATGTTCCCCCCCCTTCCCATTGCTGAATGGGCCACGATTAGAATCTCCTCAGCGTTACTCGATGCACACCTTAGGAGATCCCTAGGCACCGCACCCTCAAGCATTCTCACTTGATCATGATGAGGCCAATAAACATTTCTCAGATACTTCGAGATTGGGTGCCTCTTCGCAAAAAAATTAACGACGCAAATTGAAGGCTCTTGTTCAGCCCAACCTTTGGAAAGCAGAAGCAGCGTCGAAAAAAGGAGCAAAACTGAACGCAATGCATGCATTATCAAATATTCCCATTCAGCGCACTCATTGAAACAAAAAATGAAAGATATTCCTTTGAAACTTTGGGATGTAATCGCCGAAGCACATTTACGACTTCCGTGGCGCTTTCATTACCCTCAAGCTTTATTTTTAAATTTTTAGATTTTAATTTCAAAGCAATTATAGATTGATCGCGAAGAATTTTATCAACCTGACTCTTGCTGTATCCGTTTTCAATAAGTACTGCTTCGTTAATTTGATGAGCT
>CAZYOE010000259.1:0-4889 GCA_964648725.1 uncultured Pseudobdellovibrionaceae bacterium
AATGGCTTTAGCCATTAAATCATTCCACCCACTTTAGTGGGTGGTTGTTGAATTACTGATGGATCAAATCTATCTTATGATTCCATAATGCTCAATGAAAACTCAAACTCGGATATCAGAAAAAAATTGTACTACTGAATACCCTCGGTAAGTTAATGGAACCGCTTGTCATTCGCTTAGTTGAATGAGGTTATGATACGGTTTCGATCCGTGAGAGCAATGAGTCGAGCATGATGGTCGATTCCAAAGAGAAAGAATTGGGTCTGATCGACCTTTCTGGTGAGTTGAATATTGAAACTCTTCGACGACATAAAGAGGCCATCAAAGAAAAACTGCCACAGTTGACCGTGTTAGGTGTCTATGCGGGCAAGATGAAATTTTCGTGGCTTCAGGCCTATCAATTGGGCCTCGAAGGAATCGAGTTACCTCCCGAGTTGCTTTGGAAGACTGAAAAACAAATGGATGAAGATGAAATGGCGCAATACCGTTTGCACCCTGGTTTTGCCAAACTCACATTGCAGAAGAGCCATAAACTTTCAGAAACGGTGCTAGAAGCCATATTGCTCCATCACGAGCGAAGGGATGGCTGTGGCTATCCCTACGGATTGAAATCTGAAAAGATTCCGATGGACGCCAAGATTCTGACTTTTGCCGATGAGTTTGATAAACAAACAAGTCTCTGGCCGGGCTTTCCGCAGTTAACACCGCGAGAGGCAATCATCAAACTAGCGGGATTAGAAGGGAATGGTGTGGACCCAGTGTTCGATTCGGACTCTTTCAAGCCCTTGATTACACTTTTTTACGAGGCGCCAATGATTGCGCCAAAGTCAGAAGCTGTGGATTTAGAACGCGGAGTGACTCTTAAAGAGTGGCTTGCAAAGAATCTCAGTCGAAATGGATCCAGACCCTTGGCCTCGACTGAGATGATAAATAAACTTCGTTTGCAATTGAGTGAGCATTTTAAGACAAATTGAAGTGACTAACCAAGGGCGTAAATCCTTTACATAAAGGTCACTGGCCAGATCCACATAAACTTTTACGCTCGCGAAGGAATCCCTTCGATTGGGAATCCTATAAGGCTGAATAGTTCATTTTCACGCCCGTCCGTTGAAACATAATTCTTGTTTAGCAGCAAATTGTTGAAAACGCCCCATTCAAGTCGCTCGAAAGCTCTTTGTGACCGGCTTTTGAGGGCCTCTGGAAAACAACACTTTCCGCTTTGGAATTCCTAATCGTTGAGGTCTTCGTGATGGTCTTACCACTTTGCAATTGCAAAATCCGCGCTTTAATCCCGATCTATATGGCGACTTGAATACGGCAGAAAAAATAGATCATCTCATTCAGGATCTTTATGGTAAAATTCCGCAAACAAGCGAGTCGCGCCTACAAGAGGCACATGATCGATCCGCATCCGAGAGCATTGCAATGAATTGATCTTATCTTTGAAAAACGGACTGTGCACCAGGAAGTACGGAGGAGTATGTGATTTGAGATGATCAGTAACATCCGAGGAAACGGGAATGACCTTTAGCCGAAGCTGGGTGAGGGGAGTAAGCAGCAAATGGAGATCGAAATGCGAGAGCTTTATTATCTACCGGAAATGGAGCCTCAAGAAATATCTTTTTGGTCCCCAAATTGCAAGCTCTCAATACATGAGATTATTGAAACTTGCTTTGGAACGACTTTCAATGTACAAAGAATGTACATACCTCTATCAAATAGCGGCAGTTATATTAATTTCTCCTATATCATCATCTGTTTTGGCACTGTCAGAGTGCGAATCCGTTTTATCAAGGACCGAGAATTCTAAATATGAAGTTTCAAGTGGGATTCAAGAAAATATCCCCAGACCTATCAAAAGTTACTTTATCGATGAAGCCAAAAAAGCAGACTTATTTGCCGATGCTCCAAACGATAAAATTCGGGAAATATATGAAAAACTGATTGAAAACTTGCAACACATCACTTTCAATCAATTCTTGATTGAACTCGATAAGCTTATTCCAGAAATAGAAAAAATAAAAGAAGACTACGTTTTGATTCACGAAGGCGATTTACATTCTAAAAAATGGGTTTATTCGCTAATTGAATCGAAACTCAGCCATAGGCCAATTGCTGAATTTAAATTTAATTCGAAAGAACTGTTTAAACCTGATTATGTTCCCCAAACGTTTTTAATTCTTGATGATGGGGCCTTTTCAGGTCGCCAAATTGAAGGTGTTATCACGACAATATTGCTAAATGCGAGTAATGCTCATTTTTCAAAACCACTTAAATTTTTTGTGGCTACGCCATTTATTAGCAGCGACGCAATTCGACTTATCAATGATATAAACGTAAAGTGGAGCACAGTTTATTCAAATTTTGAGATTAAAATAATGAAACCTTATAATATTATGTTGAGTACTAGGGAAGTTTTGGAGGAGAGTGAAATTAAAGAGCTTGGAATAATGGATTCAATCTACACAGATGACTTTTGGTTAAGGACATGTCTGCTCTATTTTGATCATAAAAAACCCGACTTTCAATCGCTTAACAGTTTTTTGTATTACCTAATCGAAGATATACCTCGAGCCTATGATCCCACTAGGGTTGATTGAAAGAAATGATTTTATCTTGGTGTAGCTTAACGACGCCTTTCTAAACTCTTCAATTAGGGCGCTTGCACTACTATTGCAAGCTGGGCCTGTTCTAAATCCTAGCTTTGAGTACATTCGCTTTCGCACTGGTTATACCTACCACTCATAGACTTTGAAGCATTGACTGAGGTGATTAGGCGTCGCTGAGCTAAGAAAAAGCGGAGTTAGAACTCGACAATCGCCTTGCTCCGATACTTCTTTCAACACTATAATTGACTTGTATGTCCATTTAAGATAGCATTTTGGACATATGATATCCAGATTATGTAATTTACCGACAAAACAAAGCTTTTTCTTATTTGGCCCAAGAGGATCTGGCAAATCAACACTTCTCAAATCGCATTTTGACAAGGTTGATCCACTTTGGATAAATCTCCTCGATCAGAGAATGGAGCTACAGCTCTCACAAAATCCTGAAGCCCTTATTGGTCTCTGGAAGAACAAAAAAACAGATTGGGTTGTAATCGACGAAGTTCAGAAAATTCCAAAACTGCTTGATATTGTGCATTTGTGTATCGAAGACCATAAAATCAAATTTGCGCTCACTGGCTCTAGCGCGAGGAAATTGAAGCGTGGAGGAGCAAATCTATTAGCCGGCCGAGCGGTTGAAAGAACGTTAGCGCCATTCTCGGCGCTTGAGCTCTCAGCGGACTTTAACCTCAATAGAGCCATTCAGATTGGCTTGCTCCCAAAAATTTGGAGTGAAAAGTTTAGTAATGATGAGGCCTCGGACTTTTTGTATAGTTATGTGAATACCTATTTAAGGGAGGAAATTGCGGCAGAGCAACTCGTGCGCAATCTAGATCCTTTTCGACGATTCTTAGTTGCGGCAGCCCAATCCAACGGTAAGATTATTAACCATTCATCCATTGAAGTGGATTCAGGTGTGGCGCGAAAGCAATCTGAACGGCACTTTGAAATACTCGTTGATACTCTAATAGGTCGGTATTTATATCCCTTTGATACCTCCATTCGCAAGCGGCAAACTAAAAAAGCAAAGTTCTATTTTTTCGATATGGGAGTTGTTCGGACACTTCAAAATCTCGTAGACCAAGACGTCGAAAATTCAACGTTCGAATTTGGAAATTTGTTTGAGACGTTTTTAATCAATGAATTTTTTAAACTCTCTGCAGCCCTGCAAAAGAGATGGGAATTTTCATATTTTCAAACATCCTCAAATGCCGAAATAGATTTGATCATTGAAAAGCCCCGCTCGAAGCTGGTTTTAATTGAAATCAAATCATTCACAAAGATCCGTAAAGAAAAAATTGAGTCCTTTATCCGACTCACGAAGGACCTAGAATATGAGGCCGCCTACGTTCTATCAAATGACATCACCGCCCAAGAAATTGATGGCGTTCGATGTTTACATTGGAGGGATGGCCTAAAAGAAATCTTTGAAATCCCGAGTTAGGCATTTTTTCTTATGGCGCGAATACACTTTTACTGATTCTTGGGTGCTTGAAGGATTCCGTTCAAGCACTGACATTTTTCCTGTCAAAAAATAACTTCTACACGTTGACCTATTGTATTTACTATTGTTTAAATTTTATTGCGCATCTCTCTAGAATGCACAATAATTGGCTATGGATGAAAAACCGATCACTCTCTCTGAGTAGTCTGAATAGTCCATTTTCACGCCCGTCCGTTGAGACATAATCCTTGATTAGCAGCATATTGTTGAAAACGCCCCATTCAAGTCACTCGAAAGCTCTTTGTGACCGGCTTTGGGGGGAGCTGAGAGAGCCACTTTCCGCTTTATTTGTCTTAGTCATGGCTCCGAAAATACTAAATGATGATGCAAGTTTCATTCGCGAAATTCTCAAGACCATCGCCTTAAAACAGGGGTCAGGGCTAATTCATAAGGTGTTCAAGGTATTGAAATAATTGGTGTCAAGTTAGTGCTGGACAAATTCTGTGATTTTGTTTGATAGCATACTGGGGAAATCTATCTTCACTAAAATGGGGAAGCTATTGGCTGTTACAAAAAGCGTAGCAGCAACCAAAAAATATTTAACGATGGACATTGACACACCTCCGAAGTGTTATGCGTTCCCACTGCGAGCAAACAGGCTATGTTTAACTCTCAGACTGTATCATTGCGAAGCATGTGCCATCCTGAAACGTTTTATTTTGAGATTAAGACGAGATTTAGTCAAAACGGGTAGTCATGTGTCTATTACTGACACTTAATAGGGGGTCTCCATCAAAAAAGTGTAACCTATTGATAATT
This sequence comes from uncultured Pseudobdellovibrionaceae bacterium, assembly GCA_964648725.1. Lineage (GTDB taxonomy): Bacteria > Bdellovibrionota > Bdellovibrionia > Bdellovibrionales > Bdellovibrionaceae > CAUJGP01. Next base: position 4,873 of record CAZYOE010000259.1, read on the forward strand.
GGGCTTGATGTATCTTG
>CAZYOE010000260.1:0-4880 GCA_964648725.1 uncultured Pseudobdellovibrionaceae bacterium
GGGAGGTACGATAGAATTAAGGTTTACATCTGAGGTTAAAGTTAATAACCATAGGAAATTTAAGTTTGTGATTGTAATCCCAAAAGACCAAAGTTCAGCGAACAAAGCGGCTTAAGGTCAACTAGACTGGCGTAGAGCTGTATTCTCCGGCTATGTTTAATCCTATCACTCTCTTAAAATATTTTCTGTTTCCGGTGATCAAGATGGCGTCTCGACTTAAACAGATACCGGCGATAAGCGAATCCGCCATACCGATAGTTTGGCCTTTACCTTCAAGTAGCTGAAACACTTCTCCGGATTTTGATGCTGCACGCTCGTCGAGTGGAATGATTGAGAGAGCTGCGAGCAGGGTTGTCCAGAGGATTGGCGAACCCAGTTTTTAGGCACTCTTGTTAAGTGACTCTTTATTTACTGGCCCGTTCCTGTGTTCGGGATATAAGAGAACCGTGCAGATGAGCTTTGTAAAGCTGATGGGCCTTTGGGAAAGGGAAATGCCGTTTGAATTACTTAATCGTATTTATAAACCGAAAACTAAGGCTAATGCTGTTTGCACTTTTTCTTGTTCTGGAGTTCTGAGAAAGCCTTTTTTTATTTCAAAAAATTTAATTGGCAGGGTGAATATATCTTGAACCACGATTTTACAATCTTTTGTGATAGCAGTGGTGTATCCTCTTTGTAGAGAGACTTCTGTCATACCGATACTGCCGAGAGAGTTTTGAATGGGGGAACAAATCACAGTTTGTCTTCCTCTGGGGTGAGCGATGACAACATACATGCGATCATATTCAGAGGGATCGTTGGGTTGAGGCGGATTTAATTCTTTTCTAGCGTACTGCTGTTTGACGAGCCAAATTTCCCACTGCTGCATTCTCATCTCCCAGTTGTTGTTGATAGGTTTCATCGGCGTATTCATGAGTGGATTCAAGTGTCATGTGATGTTCTGCCAATAGTCTTAGAGCGGCAGAGACAACCTCTTTTTGATTTTTATATAGACCGCGTTCGATGAAACCAGCGATTAATTTTTCATCAAAGCCTTCGATTCTTGGGCGTGGCATGTGATCTACCTCCGTAGTTATGACCCTATGGGTTCATACTAACATTTTGGTTCCAACTTTGGAACCAAATAATGGACCATACATTTAAAAACGGCCTTATTTGGACCATATTTTCAATTAATAGAGATAAAACATAATATTTACATGTAATTAGAGCTAGATCTTAGAGGATCTAGAGACGAAAATTCTTTAGGAACAGATATTATGTTACGAGGAGTTTGGCAAAGTTGGATTACCTACTTGCCTGATGATTTTTAATTCATTACCATTGCATGGTATACCACTATATGGTAATATGGAGCATAGAAAATGATTCAATCCTTCAAAAACAAGGGAATAGAAGATTTCTTTTTTAATGAAAAAGGCCCTCGTGGGGTGGGTTGGTCAAATGTTCATAAAATTGTGCGCCGTAAGCTTACTGCTGTTAATGCAGCAATAAAGTTAGCTGACTTAAAAGCTCCACCAGGAAATCAACTAGAGGCTTTAACTGATGATCTTGTTGGTTATCATAGTATTCGAGTCAACAATCAGTGGCGTGTAATTTTTAAGTGGCCGGCAGATACTGCAGGGTCATTGGAAGTCGATGTTGTAAACTACCACTAAAAAGGAGATCTATTATGAATAACCGTATAATTAAAAATCCAGTAACTCCTGGTGAAATGCTTGTTGAAGAGTTTCTTAAACCCTTGCAGATGACTCAAAAGGCCTTCGCTAATCACATTAGTGTTGATATCAAAACTGTGAATCGTTTGATCAAAGGGCATACGTCTGTAACTCCGGATCTTGCGGTGAAATTTGGAGCTGCTTTTTCGACGAGTCCTGAATTTTGGCTTAATCTTCAACATTCTGTTGATATCTGGAAGGTTCACCAACGCTCAATGAAACTTCCAAAATCACTTATTAGAGCCAGCTAATTGATCACCACTGTAGCAGAAGGTAGTTCCCTCAGTTCCCGACCAAAAACCGATCACAAAAGGGCTTTGAGTGGCCGTGCGATGCGTTTTCGGCTATTTGCTGCTAACCAAAAATTATGTTTCAGCGGACTGAGAAACTATCTCACTTTTTCTTCTCTTTGAATTCCCTTCCCATCCGGATATAGCCCTTGATAACAAATAGGATGAGGTGCTATAAGCTCAAGATTGGAAACCGTGCACGCTAAACCTTAAAAATACTGTTCGGCAACATACCCTACGCGGCCTTTTTAATCTGAAGGAGTATTTATGCTCAATGATCTTGGTAAACGATTAATCGCTTTCTTTGTCCTATTGGCCGCTCTGCTTGTATTCACAAATTCAAGCTATGCCCGAATGGCCTATTATACTCGAAATTATTATGTGCAACTGCAATTTGGCAACTCCTATGAGGGGCAAAAGGTCAAATCGGTAATGGCCCATATTGGCATTCAGAAGGGGCAGAAATGGTTTGATGTTGAGAACATCGAACTTACTCCTTCTGACTCCGAATTTAAAAATAAAATAACTATTGTAGATAGGTACGAAAGTGTTGATCCAGTTCAGTATCTATTGGTTACTTATTTAGTAAGATTTGCCTCTGGTGAGGAGCATTGGACCCCTGTATTTGGCGTTCAATCGACTGATTATGGCACATATTATGAGGATTGCTCACAAGAGGGGAATGGGTGCTACAATGCCCAGACGGTAAGGTCTTTTCTTGCGAATATGATCGATGAATTTAACTCCACAGAACCTAAAAAAACCCAGGCAAACTACTTTACTACCTATCACTGAGAAAAGAGGACTGTGGACTTTCCTTTTTCTCATCTGCCACCTGTTCCAGATAATTCTGAATCGGAAGGGAACCGATTGTTCTGATTGGTCTCATCCTCGAATTTTTTTGACAAGTTATCCTATTTGGATTTCTCCGGCCTCGCAGAAATACCAGTGTCCGAAGCCGCCAACCAACAAAGCGCCTACTGTCACCTTGGCCTTTGTTGGTTTTGGAGAGATTCAATTTAAATCACCAAGGGAACCCGTCAGATATTAGTTAAGTTGATAAAATCATTGGGTGTGTAGGGATTTTTACCTTTCAACAGATCTTGGACCAATTTTTCAAAATATTCGCGTAGATTCACATTTTTGCGTTTGCAGGTCTCAACAATCGTAAACTAAATAGCTGCGGTCTTCGCTCCGCGCTCCAAATCTTACACTTACTCACTTGTTGCAATGATTAAACGATCTTCGTCTTTTTACGGATCATCCACAGATCGAGATGGTTGATTTAAAAATGCACGCACCATGACTATGAAGTGACTCAATTTGAGATAATTCAACCTTAGTTAATACAATAAATTCAAGTCACCTATTACCAATGGGTTTGACTAAGCGAGGCACTACTTGAATCAGCAGCTTATTCGTACGCATCACCACAACCTGGATCTACAAGGATTAAACCAAAGACTCTATTCATTCGATCTTTGGCGTCACTTGATACACAAAATACCAAATTTGCTAAAGCCACTAGCGTCTCAACTTGGTCTATTGTATGTGCTTTCCAATCTGATTATAATTTAAAAGTCTATGTATTTAGTCGCGTTGGGGATGGTTATTGAAATTCAGGGGAATGAGAATGGCAATCGATTTCGGTGTACTTAAAGGTCTATTTCAGTGCTATCGTGCACTTTTATTAGTCGTTTGCCTATTTGGGGTTTTAGGTTGCAACAAATCTCGTGGCTCTTCAGTTTCAAACCCGGCTGCCACAACAGGTGTAGCAGGTAATTCCCCTTCAGATCCTCAAGCCCAGAGTTCCTCTCCTTTAGCGCCCACATTACCGCCGACTACCATTACAGTAAGTCCTAGTTGCGAATTGACGGGTCATTTTCCTTTGAGAACGCATTATACTAATAGTGTAGGGCCGAAGATTGGCGGCATAGATGTGCCAGTCATCTTCAATGAGAACGCTGATAGTCAAATTGCAAGTGGTCAGAGAATAGTAAACATATAAGGACTTTATTCCCTCTGTAGACCATTACTTAGGCGCGCGGTTTAGCATCAACACCTATTCGAACGATCAAGTGGTAACGCTACTAAATTTCCTCTGTACACCACCAAATCAAAGCAGTTCAGGTAGGAATCCGTCTATCAAATTTATACAACCAGATAGAGAGATCTTGGACGCCGTTGGGTTGTCAGGTTTAGTGGCGGAAGATGTTAATGCATACCAAGTACTTCATGGGCTCCCCTTCAGAAACAATTTGTTTACGATCGTAGTTCCTCCTCATTGGACCTCACACAGGCAGTACACTTCCTTGATTAATGGATTTTATGATCTAAATCAGAACCTGGTAGAAATGAATGGACCTACCATGTTCAAAATTTTGCAACACCTCTACGTAGCTGATGGATTTGGAGCCATCGGCATACTTTGGAATGGAGGTGGCGCACTCGCTTCCCGAACAATGAATAACAGTGCCTATGTCGACTTAAATGACTTTTTAAAAATCCTGCTACCTGTTTTAAAACTTGACCCTAAAAAATCAGTCACCTATGGGGTTTCCCGTGGTGGCGATACTGCATTGAATATAGCTTCCCATCCGGCGATAGATCAGTTGAGAGTATCTTTCGCCTATGCAGCTGTACCGCCATCTGACCTCGATTATATTGCTAGCGTGATATCGCCCACAATACCAGAGTCTTTGCCGGCTGTAGATTGGTCAACTGGTTATGTAAGTTCATGGGCCAACGATTTCAAGATGCCAGGGACAACTCTTAGTGGACTTGATCAATTGCTGTTAGTTTTGAGTGGAAGCAAAGACTGAAGTTCCCCCGATTTAGTGGACACATTTTACCGGACAGAGATGTCCAGAAA
>CAZYOE010000261.1:0-4876 GCA_964648725.1 uncultured Pseudobdellovibrionaceae bacterium
CAAACCGTGGGTCGCGAGATTTGGAAGCTCATGATAAAGTGAGGGCCCCTAACCCCTCTCTATGTCTAATGCTACTCTCGGCCTCCTGATCGGCGGGTTCATCCCGGCCGTTTTTTACGCTGGCGCAGGTATTTTAGCCAAAATGAGTGTTAAAGCCGGAGCGAGCATGGGGCCTTACTTGATCTGCGTAGGTCTCGCTATCGTAGCCGTCGGTCTAGTGGCTTCAGTCTGGAATCAGGAGTGGACCTTTACTCTCAAGGGCAGCCTTCCCAGTTTGGGCATGGGTCTCAGCTGGGGTATTGGAACTTTGCTAGTTGCATTAGCCCTCAACCACTACCACGCCCCCATTAGCCAACTCACTCCTCTCGCCACGTTCAATACGCTCTCTGTGGGGATCTTTGGCCTTCTCTTTTTTGCAGAATGGAAAGATGTGCAGGCACTGCATCTGGTACTGGGCAGCATTCTGATCATCGCAGGCAGCAGCGTTGTTAGCGCCGCGTAGCCCTAAAAATCATTTGCAGGCTAAACGCCCCTTCGCTATACTCCCTCTGCGTTTTCTTTTTAAGATTACGCACAAAGTTCCCCTGTAGCTCAGTGGTAGAGCAAGCGACTGTTAATCGCTGGGTCGTTGGTTCGAATCCAACCGGGGGAGCCATTTTCCTGTTTCATTGGCAACGACGAACCTTTGGAAGATGCTTTTCAGGTTAAAAACAAGGTTCTGACCTTCCATTTGGCAGTTCGCAAGTACCAACTTGAGCAATTGGCGTTTTCGGGCTGGTTGCGAATTCTGGAAAAGGTCAGTCGCACGATGAGCAAGCTCCAACAGATATGAAGAAGTAACCATGAAGGTTTCGTCAGCACTTTGATGTGATTTCAACTCTTCCATCAAATCGGCCTCAATGCGTTTGAAGCGCACGACAAGTTTGTCATAGTTTTCGTGAGTAATACTACCGTCGAGTCGATCAAGGTACATTTGCTCCATACGATTGGCATTCTTTTTGATTTCAGCGTTAATTCGAACAATGTTTGTGGTATAGAACTCATTTTCATTTTCAAAAGACTTCTTGAGCTCCTGCTTCATGTCTTCGATGACATCATCAGGAGGCTTCATGCTCTCAAAAAGTGGTCCAACCTGCTCAAGGAGGTCCTCTTCCTTGAAATGAACCGCCTTGCAATGGTGGCAGCGCACATAGGTGATTTCTTTTTTTACATAGGACGAAAGCGTGTGTTTGCAATGCTCACACTGGATAATCCCTTTGAAGGCGAAATCTTTCGCTCCATACTTGAACGGCTTTTTGTTCCAGCTTTCTTTTACCTGTTGGCACTTATCAAACAGCCACTTGGAAATCAAAGGCTCGTAGTGATGAGGATGCTTCTGTCCCTTAAAATCCATCACACCATAGTAGAAAGGATTATCCAACATGGCTGCTACTTGTGCCCTAGAAATCGGCAATGAGGATTTAGCATTGGCCGTGAGCCCTAACTTTCGTAGATACTTGGCTAAAAGGTCAATGGAGTGCTGGCCTCTCGCATACATTTCAAACGCCTTCTTTACCAACGGTGCTCTTTGAGGGTCAAGTATAATAGACTTCCTTTTATCAGGAAGAGTGACATTCATATAACCACAAGGTGCAGTGCCCGACCATTCGCCGTTCTTGACCTTCGTTTTCCAAGTATCAACGCCATAATCATGAAGGTCATTAAGATACTGCTTAGCCAAAAAGACTTTTAACTCCCAGTTTTGCATCTCGTGTGACCGTGAGGCTTTATTGAGAACGAGACGATCTTCTACAAAATGCAGTTCAATGTCATAAAGGTTACGCAATTCGTCGATCATAACCGCGTCACGGAAGTTTCGAGTCATACGGTCCACTTTGAAGGCCACAATGGCTTTTACTTCTGGGTTATTCCGAATAAACTCAACCATCTCATCAAACTTTTTCCGAATTTTTTGACCAGCCGTTTCGTGAAAAACAAATTTTTCCACAATTTCAATGTCATGCTGGCTCGCATACTCTTCAAGACGCTCCGTTTGCTTGTTCAAGGAAAGCCCCTCATCTTCCTGTCGTTTAGTTGAGACCCGTGAGAGAAGTATGCCCTTAATAGGTGCTTGTTTTAATTCCATATTGGGATATTTAGTGTCAGTATAATTCATATTGAGAAAATCTTAAAGGTTTGAAAGTTTGGATCTGTTCATCTACAGTAAATATGGGTTGGAATTTGACCTGATCCAAAGGAAAATCCAACTGCTTGATTTCATTTATCATGCGACTGAATGTACGAGGGTGACCACGAGCTCTAAACGACCTGTAAAGAGCTCGATCGCCGCCCTTTTGCTGTAAAGCGACTAGGAGTCCAGCAAATGCCATCAACTTTTGCCCTTTCCAACCAGTTCTTTGGCTAATGATCTCGATAGCAGTGAGCATATCGACATCCGGCATAGCGAGGTACGGGGACTTATTCACAAGATCATTCCACGCTGATCGGATAATTTGCTTTGAGAGGCCAGATGAAAACAAATTTTTGAAGTTTGGTTCAAACTGGAACCCATATTCTCGTAACATGCTGCGAAGCATTTGCTTATTCTTGAGTCGCCTTTCAATACGCAAAACCTCAAAAGGAGGTGCTCTTTCTTTACCAGTTTGAAAAAGAGATGGTTGAACATTGAACTGTCGATCTTCTTTCTCAACGGCACGGTGTTTTGACGCACGCAGCTCTGCAATCTTGTCATAGAAGACCAGCTCACGAGAATGGCAATAAATATGTAAGGAATGTCCACCATCTTTGTAATCGACTTTTTTCAGATCATGGTATTTCGGAACAATGGCCTTACTCAAAATGGTCAAAAAACCAGAAACTGTAGTGTAGTCTTGGAAAACAACATTCTTGCAAAAATCCACTTGGGAAACAGGGGCTGACATGAGGGCTTCATGTGCAATCGAAATCCCCATTTCATACTGTAAAATCGATGCGAGTTTCCCAATTACAGTGTCAAAATCACTTTCCTCAACTTCTTCAAAGTTATTGCCATAAAGCAGTTTGGGAACGGAAAATTGGATCAGAAGATCCGACCGATCCCCTCTGTAGGTAGCCGATAACGAAGGCTTATAGTGACCCTCTTGAATGTCTTTAGAACTTGGATTTTGATATGCAACTACGCGGCCCTTTTTATTTGGAGCCCTTGTACGGAAAAGCTCATTGAGATTGGGCCTAAAGAGTTCGGGCCTTATACAGCGAAAGCGTGTCCCATCAATTAAAAGTTTAACTGTATCGATCATAAGTCTGTGTCATTACTTCTTTGAATTTGCTAAAAATAGCTTCCTCGAACTCAAAGGAGGCCTCTCGTTTTATTGGGTGGAAAATATGAAAATCTCGATCTGCCACTCTTCTTGTCGGGTACGTAAGGCGTAAACCACTTCCATCCAGTTTTTGATGGACCGCAATCGAGCCAAGGTAAAATTTTCCATCTAGTACCACGCTTGCAAAGGCTACAAGACCATCCTTTGCCTTAACAGGAGTGATTTGGACTTCAGTGATCATCTTGGATTTCATTACTTGGTAAAAGTCGTTGCTCTCGATCCATTTCAATAAGCAACATAAAAAAATCGCGGACATCATCCCGCATAGCCTTTAGCCGCTCTTCGGTCAGAGGTTCTTTATAAAGACGTTGATACGGGTTTCGACGGTCGTCCTGCATCGGAATCGTTAAATCCGAGCGGACAATATGCCCAGTACGCTATGGATGTCGTTTCAGACTCATCGCATTACATCACTTCACACTCGATCTCATTCAACCACATTCGACCTCATTGAATTCCTAGGCAGAGTGAGGATTGGTAGTTTATTTTCGTAAATATACTGCTTCTTAACTGGGTTTCTAAATTCTATCTGGTTCTTCTGAACAACTGGGAAGAAAACCTTTCTGAAATCATCTTCAAAACCCAAGTCCCTCACGATTTCAGTGAGTTTCTTCTTGAGCTTTCCATTGTTCCCATCAACACCCTCCAATTCTTCTATTGAAACAACCTGATTTGGGTGAGCATACAAATAACCCATAACTCTATCGTTTTCAGACTCAAAATTTAACCTCTTCAAGAAGAATTCATTGATCCTTATCTCTCTAGTTTTCGGAGTTAAGGTAACCTTATACATAACATCGGCCTCGTCTTCTCTTTCCGCAATTTCTTTCCTTACCATAAGCTGCTGCCTTTCTTCCAACCTTAAAATGATGTCTTCTAAGGCAAATAACTTAGCCTCGTAAGTGAGAATGAGGTTTGAAATAGCTATAGGCATGCCATCGGGGTACATTGAGGACCTCTTTACCAAATCATAGTGAAAAGAGTAATGGTAGACACCTACATCCATATTTAGAAAGATCTCTACTTCCCTATTCCATTTATGGAAGATAGCCTGCTGTTCTTGAAGAAACTGCGCCTCATTGTAATTGGGTTGTGTCCGACAATAACTATAACGGGAAATAACATTCAGTCGGTTCGTAGAACCCTGACTCAAATACAAATCAAGTTTGGCTATGAATCGGTTAAAGTTTTGAGAGCTCATTACATCCTTAAAGTAAGTCTGAAACGCTTACTTTATAGAGTTTAGCAAATTCCTTGAGTTCGAGCACGTCTATCCGACGCTGGTGGTTTTCTACCTTTGAGATGAAGGACTGTGGTTTTTTCAAAACCTTAGCAACTTCAGCTTGAGTAAAACCTGCGGCTATTCTTGCCTTTTTCAACCTTTCAATCATTACCCGATAATCTTGAGAGTGGATACTACTCATAAAAGGAATGCTAAATCCCCTTTTGGAATATCCCAAAATAGGATATGTTATGCTTTGTTTTTTAATGTCTACCCATGAAAAAAAGCCTCGCTT
>CAZYOE010000262.1:0-4849 GCA_964648725.1 uncultured Pseudobdellovibrionaceae bacterium
TTTCTGGACATCTCTGTCCGGTAAAATGTGTCCACTAAATCGGGGGAACTTCAGTTTCTAGAACCCTCTCTCTTTAATTCGATGAGATATGGCAAAGAAAATTTCACTCTGGATAAGGACACGCAAGCACTCCTATCAGAATTAAACGTTTTTCGCTTAAAAAGTAATGAGGGTGGCAATAACGAAGAGCGATATAAGGAGTTACTTCGAAGAGCGCAAGACCTCTGGGAGCAGAGGGGGTACTGGTCTTTGCAATCTTTCATGGAAAACAGTTATTGGAATTGGGAATTTCTGGCCGAAATTCTCCAAATTAAAGGAAATGTTCAAGACCTCGTAGAAAGAGCCGCTCGAGATTACCTGCAAGGTAAGTCAAAACCCAAAGGTGTGCCGCCGCTTCGAGACTTCCTCAAGTATCGAATCGGCACAACCAATGTATTGTCTAACCTTAATTTAGAAACCAAAATTAAAATCAATCAAAAGCCATTGCTAGATGATTTAGAATCCGCCATCAAAAAAAATATCGATCTATTTCATCCTCTTAAACAGGTCACACTCGCCGTTCTCGGACGATTAAGCACCGTCTGGCCAATCAGTATGTTTTATGAAACTAACTCGCCCATCAAATACAGCCAGGCTTATTTACTGAGGCTGAGGTTACTTCACAACGATAGAGTCGCTCTCATTGACTATGTCGAACGTGCTTTTCTCAAACGTCTCGGCAAAAAAGCAAAGGTGACTAGAGAGAAATTTATCAACGCCATCAAAGAAGCGGGTCTCTTGGGTTTTGAACTGGCGGGGAATGATTCTGCGTGGGACAGTAAAGACTCACAGTCTTTGAGTGATATTGATACGTTAACAACTCAGCGCTTGAATGTTGGGAGATATTTAGCCTTGCCAACTCTATTGGAAAAATATGTGAAAGACTTAGATTTGCGAAAAGAACTAGCAAAAGATTTAATTTTGAAAAAACTTGACCTGATTCACCTTGATGCCTTTGCAGAGAACTACCTTTACCTACGAAAATTGGGATTGATACGAAATTTTATTGATCTGGGTCCTGAGCAAAGTTTGACCCCTTTAAGAGGAAGTTCAGTGCTGGCTTGGAGAGGTGACGAAATAAATTCTATTTACCAAAAAGAAATCCAAGCACTGGACAACACTGATTTTGAAAATCTGTATTATTTCCTACTGCGAGGAGAAAATACGAACGTCCTCTCTGGATTTAACCAAGATTCAATCCAGGTCCTTCTGGAATATTTCTTACAACATGAAAAATCTGGAGTCTCGACTGCAGAAACCGTTCAACTGAGATTTCGAATCTATGAATTTCTCGTCCAAAAAGAAACCAAGAGCGAAATAACCGATCGGTTCTTACTGGATGGAATCCTAATGGCTCTTCCAATGGAATCATCGTTTGTTTACTATGACAAAGCCATTAATCGTGGTTCCATTTTTAATAAAAGAATCTTGCGGGAGTATGGTGAAGAGTATTTGGCCCAAAGAGAAATGACAATCAAAAAACTCAATCGGGCCCCAAGTCAAAGGGAACTCTACTATTTAGTCAAGGCCGTCGACTCACTCTTTGAAGGCAAAGAAAAGGATGACAAACTAGAATCAATCGCCACCATTTTTAAACTTCGTCGCGAAACCTTACAATCTCTGATCCAAGATCACAAATCTGACAATCTAGGCCGAGCCAATCCAATACTCCTTAATCTTGCTTCAACGGTCTCACCGATTTTTTCGCAAATGCGCAAAGATGAAAAGTTGGAACTATTAAGAACAATAGTGGACCCCCATGCCCATCCAATGAGTGATACTCTGGCAAAACGGATGCGAATCATTGGTGGTGGACGAAAAGACTTAAAAAAGAACAAGAACTACTATTATCGAAAAGACACGAACGGAACGGAGCAGGCTTACCAAGAAGTGATTGAGCGGTTTATGAGCTATCTCAAGGTCGCAACCCAAAATGAAAAAATTCCTCTCATTGAAAATTTAATCACTGCAGGTTTGCAGAATCCTGACACGGTAAACACCTGGTATTTATCACTCATGGAACAAATTCTGGATTATAAGCCTGGCTCCACTCCTTTCAAACAGGTCATCGCTTATTTTCGCTCTATCGATGTGGAGAAAATAGCTCCGACTTTAGCCTATCTGATTGCACAATCGGGTAAAGACAAATCGACACTCGTTGAAGCCTTCACTCTCTTTGGCACTCCTGGGAAAAAATTCGGCCAGCTGAGTGCGATTCTAAAGCTCTTTGATGAGCAAACCTGTAAGGACCTAGAACAACTTAAAGACAATACAGACCCTCAAACTTTGGCTGAAATCGAAGCCATGTTAGAAAAGACATATCCTGAACTTGCTGATAATATCGAGTTTGTGGAAATTCTCGGTTCAGCGAGTATCAAGACCGTTGTCTTAATACGATTTAAAGATTCGGGAGAATATGCCGTGGCGATGGTTCTTCGAGAGAATGCCAAAGAATTGAGTCACTATCATCTACAATCAGGAATTAAATATTTGAACGAACTAGAAAAAGAGGGCTTCGGCAATTACACCGGCCTCTTTAAGAGTATGGTTAGCTATTTGAAAGAACAGCTGACCTTAGAAACAAATCTAGTAGAGGAATTCAAAAAGGTCACGTTGGCCTCTCAACACATTGAAAAACTAAATCAAGATTTAAAAGCAGTTAGAGGTGACATACGCTTTGTTGTTCCCACCCAATATAAGAACTACGAACCGAAAGAAAGCATGGCTATTTTTCAACTGGGCCATGGCAAAAAATGGGCTGAGTTGACGAAAGCAGAACAAGAGAGATTTGGCCCCTTAACAGCAAAGGTCAACCTTCGCCTCTTTCTCGAATATGGATTTTGGGAGCCCGATAGACACACTGGTAATTTTCTTTTTGATACGACAAGAAATGAAATCGCATTGATCGACTGGGGACAAATGACGAACTTCGAGGCCAAGGGGCGATTCCAAACTGACGACGTCACTTTATTTGCTAATTTTATCCTCGCCGTCAAAGTTCAAGATTGGGCCCATCTACTCGAATTAGTCTGGGAAATGCGAGACACCGAAAACTCAATCTCCGATCGAGCGGCCTATAATGCCGTTGTAGAAGAGTTAAAATCGGTTATGGATAATAACGTCGCATTCTACGATAAATTACTAGGTCTATTAAATAAGCTTGGTGAATATGGAATCGTTTTAAAAGGTAAATTTAGTTTTTCGGCCTTGAAAGGCTTGGCAGTTTTAATGAAAGAAAACTATGTTTCTGAAAATGATTTTCAATCGATTTTTGCAACTGAAATCGAGAGGTATTATAAATTTAAATGGCCCGCTTTGGCGCTCAAAGGCGATTTTCGCACTTTAATGAAACTGGCGAAAGAAAGAGTAAAAGGTCGAAACACGCCTGAATTAATGTCCGTTCCTAATTGCCAAAAAGCATTAGAAGATTGAAGCTGAATAGTCCATTTTCACACCGGTCTGCAGAAACATAATCAGGGCTAAGCAAAACAAAGCGGAAAGTGGTCCCCGCAGCTCCAGCCAAAGCCGGTCATAAACGACTTTGAATGATTCGAATAAGAAATTTTCAGCAAATTGCTGCTAACCAAACATTATGTATCAGCTGGCGAGCCTAAAAAAAGGCTATTCAACTCCCCTGGATACTGGTGCGTCAGTGTCGAGACCACAGACTAACGAGAAATTGGTCGAGTCTATTTCAAAATCACACTGGCGGGTTCGGACTCATCAGAGAAGCTTCTCTGAAGAGTTTGATTAATCAAGCGTATTTATCGAATAATGCAGTTCATAAGGGAGAAACCAGTTGTTCCCTCCCCAAAAGAATTCTTGATTCCGATACGCGTGACCGGAATTTGACCAAGCTTAACTGTTGAAATTTCACTGGTTTGAAGACCAGTGCTATCTTTGAATTCAATACTGGCAAAGTTTTTATTCTCTGATGTTACAAAGAGGTCAGCCGCTAGTAATGTCTCCGCTGTTGGAACTTGGTTTCCTATCGCAACAAATCCAAGTTCAGATTGCAGTTTTAGATTTTGGATGGTTTGGCCCGCATAATACCCAAGGGCTTTACTAATAACTTCCTTGAGGTCAGCCACTTTCACTTGAACTTCTTTTATATGAACTTCATCTTGTGACGTGCGAATTTGGTTTAACTCTTGTTGATGTGTTTGAGCCGCTTGGGCCTCCGTTTCGCGCATTACTGACTGAGCAAGATTTGAACCCAAGTCATTGGTGGAATTGTGTGGATTAGTGTAAACTCGAACTCGAGTGAGAACCCCACTCATTGGTGTCAATGGTACCATACAATCAAATCGTTCTTCGAGCTCAGAAACTTTTATTTCCGTCGCCCATGAAAATCCCCCACTCGTCGTAAACGCAGTGATGATCGTTACATATCCGGCCATTAGCAATGGCCGAGTTTTTTCTTTTGATGTAATTTTGAACATGGTAAATTCTCCTCGTTAAAACTCACATAGTAGGGGCTGGTTTATATTTTTCATATTAAAAAAAGTGCCACAGAAGCTCTTACACTTTTTTGCGCCAAATTTGTTACTTGCTGTCAGAAATATCGGTTCTCTTAAAGAATTTGTGGGTCAATTTAGCTTTTTTTTGGTGGGCTACTTTTAACCTTAACCGATCGCGATTTTTTTTCGGGCGATTGCTGTTCCCGATTGTTCCTTTCTTTGTCTTTGAATACCGCCGGTTAGCTTTTTTTCTCTGCTCATGTCGCTGAAGTCTACGACAGCAATCTGAACAAAAGGCCTGGATTCTCCATCAAAAAAGTGAATGAGTGTCTAGATTTTCGTCGAGTTTA
>CAZYOE010000263.1:0-4843 GCA_964648725.1 uncultured Pseudobdellovibrionaceae bacterium
AGTTTAATTTATTGATTCCAGTTTTAACCTCATTGGAACCAATTCTTGTGTCTAAGCCAGTAGAGATTAAAAAACCATATTGGATCGGAAAGTATGAAGTCTCCAACAGCGAGTGGCAGCTTTGTTATAAAGACGGGGCTTGCGCTCATCCTTCAATTCGAAAAGATAATGAATATGGAGATTACCCAGTAGCAAGAGTGAACTGGCACGATGCTTACCAGTTTAGTATTTGGATAAGTCGAAAAACAAATATGCGCTTTCGACTCCCAACAGAAGAAGAAGGGGTTCATGCTTCAAGCCTAGATAAAGTGGCTCAAAATATAATTGGTCCTGCAAAGCAAACCCACAGAAGAGAGACTTTCGGGCTAAACCCTAAGGGCGTTGCAGATACCCTAGGAAATGTTTGGGAGTGGACGCTCAGCTGTTGGCACGCCTCGATTGAACTTACTTTGAGACAAAGACAACCCGAGGATTTAAATAACCCCTCAGCGTGTACAATTCGGATTGTCCGAGGTGAAACTCGAACCCATGTTTCTGATATCGTTTCTGACACATATAATGGTGGCTGTGGAACATTAAAGCCGACCGCAAACTTAGGGTTTCGGTTGATTAGGGAAGAAGAGAAATGAACAAAAGACACATTTTAAGAAAAATAATACTCGCTGTATTCTGTTGCGTTGCATTGAATGGCATTGCAAAAAAAACAAAACAAAATCCAATTCCAATTGCTGGGGCTGATCTTGTTGGTGGCACATTTGATCTCACTAATCACTTCGGAAAGAGAGTCAGTAACAAAGACTACGCAGGCAAGTATTTGCTAGTGTTTTTTGGTTTTACCCATTGTCCGAGTGCTTGTCCGTTAGGAATGCATACTCTGACAACTGTTATGGGTATGCTTGGGTCCACAGCAAAAGAATTTCAGCCATTGTTTATAACAGTAGATCCTGAAAGAGATTCAGTTGAGGTATTAGCTGAATTCGTAAAACGCTATGACTCTCGAATTGTTGGGCTACGCGGTTCCCTTAAAGAAACCGAGAGTCTAGTTGCAAAATACCATGCCTACTATCAAAAGCTCCCAGCACAAGTGGATGATAAAAAGAATTACCTCATGGACCATAGTACGATGATCTATTTTATGGATAAAAATGGAGCCTATCTTGCTCATTTTGAGAGCAGCGAAGGTTCTCAGAAAATTGCAAAGTCAATAATGGACAGGATAAACAAAGCTACCCCCAAAAACTAATGGGACATATGACAAATGTCAGCCTTTCAAAAATGAGCTAATCTCATTTCAATGGTTCCCGAAAAGGATCTTCTAAATATACCAAGATTTGCAGGCATGGAAGCAGCAACTCTTGGCTGGCTTGCCGCCCGCATACATCGTGTTCAAGTGAGTAAATCGGCCTTTGTTTTTGTGGAGGGTGATAGTTGCGATGCGCTTTACATGGTTGAGAGTGGCAGCGTAAAAATTTTTAAATCTTTAGAAAACGGACGAGAACTTACAATGGATATTTTCTATCATGGTGACGCGGTAGGAGAAGTTGCTCTTATTGATGGGGGTGCTTTTCCTGCGAGTGCGATAGCACTAGAAGATGCCTCTTTGCTTAAACTGCCCAAAGACGAATATTTTCAACTCCTTTCACGTAGTGATGCTTCGTCTTCAATCGTGCGCGATTTAAGTTTGCGCATGCGTGCTTTAAATCGTCGTGTGCGAGAATTGGGAAGCGGAGAAGTAGAGCAGAGACTCGCGCTTGTCGTTTTGACAATTGCACAACGAGTTCATCCAAATGCAACAGAGCTTTTAGTTTGTGATCTGACACGACAAGAGCTCTCCTCATTGGTTGGAGCTAGGATGGAAACAGTCATACGCATCATCAGTCGCTGGTATAAGAATGGTACGGCGGTAAAATCTTCTTCGGGGCTCCATGTTTATAAACAAGCAATTGCTCAAATTCTTGAAGTTAAGAACAAAGAGACAGATATTTAATTATTTTCAGCGATATCTAAACGCTTAATCTTTAACTCCCAGTGGTCGCTTTCAATCTTTGTGCTCAGAGTGGAAAAGTTTTGGAGTCTTAATTGTTTCATGAGAGGTAGTGGCTCGAAATAAGCGTGAATGATAAGAGTTTTTTCTTTATGAAGCTGATGAACAGCTTCCATAATTATTGAAAAAGGTTCTTCTTCTGCATCTAATAGAGGACGAATGTCGAGGTGGTAAGCGTGACTTTCTTCCCAAAACTTTGCACGTGATTCTCTTAATTTCATAGCAATTTAAATTCTAAGATTAGCCTACCTTATCTTAGCGTATATGACATACGTCAGTTTGCTTTACTTAAATGTGTGAGAGTTTAGTCGCATGTAGGAGGTTTTATGCATTTGACTACCCGTACAGGCTCTCATGAGAGAACGAGCGCGCGGTATATTTACGAAGTTTGTAGCCTTGTGGACCATATTCAACAGGAAGACCATTCTGTCATGCTCAACATTATTGAAGGTTTGGGAGGCACCTGTCAGACTTTAGGTTTGGGCACTACGGGTTCACTCATAATGCTACTAAGCAAGATTAGGGAACATATGCACCATGAAAAAAAACATCTTTTTCCTGCAATTAGGATGTGGGCGCAGAATGCAGTGTTAACACGACAGCAAAAAATTCAGCTCGAACAAGTTTTACAATCAAAATATGTCTATGGCTGGAGCCATATCTTAGATGAATTTCAAAAGGTACAAGATGAGTTTAGCAATGACGAAATGCTTGAGCAGATGGACAAGTTGGGTGAAGAACTCTGTTGGTATGTTAAGATTGAGAATTCTTATCTCTTTCCAATTTTGTCACATATGACTGAAAAGCATTTATAACGATTAATTCTTCTTAATTTTCTATCAGCACGACCTACGTAGCCAACACTTAAAAAGACCAACCCCTCGGGTTGATTTACATTCGCAGCTAATAAACCGAAAATGAAGTTGTAGGTTAGTCAAAAAGAAAGGCAGGATACAAATGAGAAGTTACAAAAGAAAATTAAGCGTTCTCGCCTCAGCGTTTCTTGGTGCTGGTGCTTTCGCTCTAACACCATGGAGTATGAAGGAAACTTTAATAAATGCTGACAAAGTTAATCAGGGTATTCAACGGGCGATGGACCCAAGAGAGACGCCTCAAGTGCGGGCAGGGGGATTAACAGTCTTAACGGATATGTGCCGAGGAAATCCTCTGCTTATGAGGATATTTTGCGTAGAAGAAATTTGGGATACCTCGGTTTTCCTTCAAAATCGCAGTGAGCCCACACTTGTAAGAAAGGAAGCAAGAAAACTTTATATGAGTTTGCAGGACGCATTTCCCGATAAGTTAAGGTGTGTTGAAACGCCCTTTGCAAGTCTTTAATGAAAGTTTATTGTGTAGTTGAGTGAGCGATGTGGAAAACTTAGTAGAGCGCTATACGCCAGATGTAAGTTTATTTCTGAGTGATAAGCTTGGGGTTTGCGTGAAAACTCTTGATAAGGTCGTGCTCTTTCAAAATCAAGGATCGAAAAAATATTGTGGTGACGTGCTTGGAACTCCATGCACTACGGGGTGCATGGAGTTTTATAGAGAGTCCGATATGGAAGCTGTGAACTTAGGCACACAGTTTTATGCCAACGTAAAAATGCACGCTGCAACTTTTGATGTTCTGCTCGTTAATGACGGCACCTTCTTGACAACTATCTTTTATCCGCACAGTGAAAATAAATCTGAACTTTTTAGTTTGTTTTTGAATTATGGGTTAACTCCACGGGAAATTGAAATTCTTGCACTGATGGCAAAGGGATTTTCTAATAAGGAAATTACTTCTAAGCTTTTTATATCTCCTCCAACACTTAAAACACATATTAATAAGATCTATAAAAAGATTCCTCTTAAACTTCGTGCTTACATGGGCGACAAACGCAGGAGTCAGGTACCCGAAGATCTTTGAGATTTGTTCCAAGCATGACTAATGTCATATGAAGTTATTTTGCTGGGGGTAGAATCAACATAGTTAGGCTGAAAGTAGGGTTAGAGTGTTGATCAGAGATTTTTTCTTAATTCACATTGTTAGTGTTTTTCTCTTTGTTTCGTTGTCTTATTCGCAAGACTTGAAGCCTGAAGCGCCACTTGGGCTTGTTCCCATTTCCCAACCTTATGCACTTCCTTGGCAACTTCGCTCAGTTTATGCTGCTAACTTGCTAAGACTCGATTCAGCTTCAGCTTTTTATAAAGATAAGAACGACAAATCGGGAGGCACGACTGTTGCGAGTCTTTTAACAGGTTCCTACAAAGTTATTCCAGATCTTGCAGTGTTGGCACGCATTGGGATGGTGAATAACAATCCCCCAGCGGGTGCTGCTAGTGCGACTTCCCTGATGAATCCATTATTGGGTGGGATATTTTCTCAGAGTCTTTCTGATGAATTTAAAATGAGTTTTTTTATGGGTGTTACTTTGCCTGTTGGATCGGGAGGAGGCAACTCTCCCAAACCGGCTTTGCAATCGGCAAATTCTGCTGCTGTTTTAGCGCGCTCGGCAATGGATAATGCACTTTTGGCTGTTAACTATTTTGCAATTATTCCTGGAGTGGACATTGCATATATATCCAAAGGCGTCACGGTTCAACTTGAAGCTACCTTGCTTCAATTAACGAGAGTGCGGGGAGAAAATGTAGATAAAGATTCTACACGTACAAATTTTACAAGTGGATTAGGACTTGGGTATTCCATTTCCTCACGTGTTTCTGCCATTGGAGAGCTTCGCTATCAAAGATGGTTGAAGAATTCGACAGTTTCTAGCGCGCCCAGACCTGCAAAAGAAAATTTATCTTTCGCCATTG
>CAZYOE010000264.1:0-4812 GCA_964648725.1 uncultured Pseudobdellovibrionaceae bacterium
CTCTAAATGTTTGCATTTTTTGTTTTCGTCGCCATTGTTATGGCTATTTCATTTATTTGCTCTTTACTTGAGGCAACACTGCTGTCTGTTCAACCCGCTTATATTGCGTTGAAACTGAAGGAAGGACGGCGCTTTGCGAGCCACCTACAAAACCACAAAAACGAAATCCATCGCTCTATTGGTGCAGTTCTGACTCTGAATACCTTTGCCAACACCATGGGTGCCTCCCTCATCGGATTTAAGGCCCATGAAATTTGGGGCGAAACCTATATCACTATTGTTTCGGCTCTTTTAACATTAGCTATTTTAATTTTTGCTGAGATTGTTCCGAAAACCTTGGGCGCACGTAACTGGAAGGCCTTTGCACCCTTTGCGGCGTATATTGTTACCTGGATGATCCTAATTCTTTATCCCATTGTCTGGGTTACTGAATGGATTACGGATCATTTAGGTGGTCCTGAAGTGCAGAAAGTCACGCGCGAAGAAGTTATCATGCATGCGGAACTCGGTGCGCGAGAGGGCTCACTTCTAAATAAAGAAAGTTTAGTTATTAAAAATCTTTTGATGCTTGATAAACTTTTCGTGGCCGATATCATGACTCCCCGAAGTGTGATGTTTGCACTTAGCGGTGATATGACAGTTCAAGAAGTGGGAGAAAAATTTCGACCTATCCGCTATTCACGCATTCCTGTTTACCGAGATCAGATGGATAATATGGTGGGAATGACCAATCGTTATAAGATCATGGAGGCCCTCACTCATGATCGTGATTCTACAAAAATTTCAGAATTAACAACCCCAATCCAAACTGTTTCTGAAAAGTTAACGGTTTCACAAGTACTAGATTTCTTTATCAAGCAGAAAGAGCATGTGGCTCTGGTCGTCGATGAGTATGGCATTATCACTGGCCTGATTTCCTTAGAAGATGCCGTCGAAACACTTTTAGGGGTTGAAATTGTGGATGAGTTTGATTCGGTGGCCGACCTAAGGCAATTTGCATTAGAACAGTGGCAGATTCGTAAAGGTCAGATTCGCAAATCCTAGCATTCACAATTCTAAAGTTCTATAAAACAAAAGCTTAGCCAAGTGATGGCTAAGCCCCTGATTCCCCATTTTCCCTCAATGACTCTTATTTCTTTTTATTATTTGTTTGGCTTGCGATTTTTCCGTCTTTACCAACACTGCATGACTTTACGGAATGTCCAGCTTTTTCATCCACAGGAATCTCTATTCCTTGACTCGACAAATTTGAGGTCGATAACTTGCCGTCAATATTCGCTGACATCGCTCGAGCAAAAATAAGAGTGGTATTACCATGAGAAGTTAAGTTCTTGATATTGATATCACCACAGATAATCACATTGCCACCAACTTCCATACTATTAATCTCAAGAGTGGAGCTGCTACTGCTTGTAACCATCACTTTACCACTTGGCAAATTGAAGCTTTTTCCGTTGGCATCATCACCTAAGACTACTACTGGAACTTTTAGGACTTTATTTCCAGCTTTGGCCAAGATTGCACAGTATGCATTATGCAAAGTTGGAGCCACTGACGCAGTCACAGGCGCGCTAGATGCAACAATCGACGAAGGAGTATCAGTTCTGGCTTGGTGTTCATCTTTATCATTATGGTCTTTGGCCTTATGGTGGTCACAATCTTTATTTTCATGGTCTCCTTTAGCCATGTGGTGGTCTCCATCTCTATCATCATGATCTCCTTTAACCAAGTGGTGGTCTCCATCTCTATCATCATGATCTTTGGCCTTATGGTGGTCACAATCTTTATCTTCACGGCCGCCATTAACCATGTGGTGGTCTTCATTTTTGCCCTCTTGATCGCTAGGACCGTTTGTTGCAACTATCGTTGAAGATGCGGCACCAACAGCCTCTTCCGTAGTCGATGAAGAGGAAGCCTCTGAAATCGTAGCCGAAGAATTAGTATTGCTAGAGCTAGTATTTGATTCAGAGGAGCTTACCTGTTGGGTTGAGCTTTCACTGGAGCTTGAACTAGCACTTGAACTCGAATCAGTGTTAGAAGTCGTCGAACTTTGGTCTATGGATCCATTGGCTGGAGCCTCTGTGGATGAGCTTGTCGCTTCAGAGGGGGTGCTACCTTCTGTTGACGTCATTGCCATTGATGTTTGTTCGCCATTACTTGCGATAACTGTGGTTACAGTGCCTTGTCCGGTCGATTCAGTTGATGGTGTCTCCGTTATAATGCCAGGACCGTCCACTGCAACTGTGGTTGTTGCTGCATCAGAGTCATCATCGGAATCATCATCGGAATCAACACTCATTTCATTATGGGCAACCTGCATCTGAGGCTGTACTTCAGATTGAGCCATCATCGGAGGCGCACTTTCGTCGATCATTGAAGAATCTATTTGAATGATTACAGGAGCGGACTCAAGGGGCCTATCCATAGGAGGCTGACTTGCGATCTCCGTGCCTATTTCTATCAGGGCTGGCGAGTTCTCCGCAATGACACTGAGATCTTTATTGGCTCGCATTGATTTCGGATTAGAAAGAGACACTTGCCCCGTATAGTTTGAACAGTTTTGGAATAAAAACAAATTAGCTGAACCCAAAGTAATCAGTATTAGATAACGCGCATTTAACAGTTTAGCTGTTTTCATAAAGCCCCCGCTTTCAAAGTACTAATAAGCAAATGTCATACCCGTTGATAAAGATTTTAACGGGTGCTTGTGACCTAACGACTGTCTAACTTCCAATTTCTGTTTAATAGTTCTTCACGTTGTTGAATAATTAACTGAACTATTCGTCAGCCCGATCCCTCCATTTCAGGTGGACCTGTATCAAAACGCTATACTTTGTGCCTGAAGTTGAGACGATGAGGCTTTCCTCCTCACTCTAGGATCTAATTTTCGGGATTGGTCGGCGCAAACATGAAAAACTTTTATTCACCCTTGAGGAGAAAGAACAGATCCACTATTAATAGACAATAAAGTGGGAAAACCTTTTTCAATGACTCAAAACATTACAGACACCAATCAAAATGAAATTCTAGTAACATATAAGCCATCAGGTATTAGATCTCACCGTTCCTCCCCCCACGAATGGGGTTTTGTTGAGTGGCTGGAGCAAAAGCTGCAACAAAAGCTCTATCTCTTCCAACGTCTCGATATGGGAACATCCGGGATTATGCTCATCGCTAAGACGGATAGCGCGGCAAAAGCATGGACGGAGAAACTACAGAACAAATCAGTTCATAAAACTTATTTATTCATTACAAAAACATCTCAAACAAAGATTAGAGAATCCGTCGTTAAGTCCTCTATTCAAAAAGAGCGCGGAGTTTGGACCTCTAAAACGGACCTCCCTGCAAATAGCGAAACTCACTTTACTCAATTATCCAGCGATGGCGTCCACCAATTATGGCAAGCCAATCCTAAGACAGGAAAGGCCCATCAAATTCGTCTTCATGCCCAATCGCTCGGACTCTCGATTCTTGGCGATGCGGACCATGGCGGGTCTCCTTTTTTTCGTTTGTGCCTCCACGCCCTTCAATTAGAAGATCCTAGCTCCGGTGCCAATTGGCAAGCTCCCGCGCCGCCCTACTTTCACGATTTATCACAATTACCCAATGAAGAACTTTGTGCCCTATTGGAAGCACATCACCAGCGCGTACAACTGCAGCTGCAAAACTTTATCCCTAGAGACACCTACCGAATTGCCCATCAAGAAGATCCACTTTTGCGTATCGACCGTTTTGGGGAGCAAAACTGGGTTTATGATTACCGTGGCAACAACACATGCCATCTTATCAAATCGCTGTATCAATTTGTTCCCGGAATCCCGACTTGGATTCGCGAAATGAAAAATCGCGGTAGCCAACCCAACGAATCTCAATTAACGTCCCTTTTTGCACCGCAAACTCACTGGCACGCAAAAGAGAATGGTTTAAACTTTGAGTTGCGCGCCGATCAAGGGATGTCTCCAGGGCTCTTTTTAGATCAACGAGAAAACCGTCAGTGGGTAAAGTTAAATAGTTTAGGTAAACGGGTTTTAAATCTTTTCAGTTATACTTGTGGTTTCAGCCTTTGCGCTGCCGCAGGAGGTGCCAACGAGGTCGTCAGTGTGGATGTGAGCCAAAGTTTTCTAGACTGGGGAAGAACCAATTTTGCTCTCAATGCCCTCGAGCCAAAAAATTATGAATTTTGGTCGGCAGATTACCTGGAATTTCTAAAACGAACTGCAAAAATCGGTCGGCAATTTGATTTAATTATCTGCGATCCTCCGTCGTTTGGTCGATCCAAACGCGGAGTATTTAAAATTGATCAAGATATCGGCACATTGGTGAAACTAATATTACCATTACTGGCTCATGATGGAATATTGCTCTTGAGCACCAACTATGAAAAATGGACTCAAGCTCAATTTGAAAGTGAAGTCTCAAAAAATTTGGAAAGAAACTCATTCAAACAACTTCAAGCACCTTTACCGGGCCTAGATTTTCTTGAGTCGGCCATGACAACCTTAAAGTGCATTCTCATAAAAAAGATATCCCGTTCAGAATAAATTATTTGTAACTGTTCCCGCGATAAGAACTCACTGGATCAGTTTTTTATCCTCCTTGGCGAGGAAGCTTGTAAGGAGATCCAAGTTGTCGCAGCCGATCAACATGACGATTATGCTGCCAGTGTGAGAGAATTCTGTCCTAATGCAAAATTAGTTTGGGACCGTTTTCACATAATGCAGAACTTCGAAATAGCTCTCAATGATCAGCGTCTTGAGTGTAAATCATCAAGGGTGCACGCATTTTAATTATTTTTCAATCTGGTATATTTAG
>CAZYOE010000265.1:0-4783 GCA_964648725.1 uncultured Pseudobdellovibrionaceae bacterium
ACCAGCTTCTGGGATTTCTATTAATACATCAAAGTCCATATGGGTATTATACAAAATTATTTTGCTTTGACAAATTGGTTATTAAATATCAAGTGAAGCAAGTTTTGCGTGAGTTTGAATGAACTTCTTTCTTGGTGGAACCTCTTCACCCATAAGCATTGTAAACATTCGGTCAACCTCTTCCCCATCTTCAATTGAAACTTGTTTAAGAGTTCTGACTGTTGGGTCCATTGTTGTTTCCCAAAGTTGTTCTGGGTTCATTTCTCCAAGACCCTTGTATCGTTGAATTACGACTTTGGCACCGTTTTTGGCCTTGATCATCTCGTCTTTTTCAAGATCGTTATAAGCATAATTTACTTCTTTGCCTGACTGGATTCTGTAAAGTGGCGGCATTGCAATGTAAAGATAACCTCTTTTAATGATTTCAGGCATATGTCTATAAAAGAAAGTTAAAAGAAGAGTTTTGATGTGATCTCCGTCAACGTCAGCATCAGTCATGATAATTACTCTGTGATAACGAACCTTTTCATAATTCAAACTATCCCCAATTCCGGCTCCTAATGCGATAATAAGATCTTTAATTTCTTCAAATTTAACAATTTTGTCCAGCTGGGCTCTTTCTGTGTTAAGAATTTTTCCTCCCAATGGAAGAATTGCCTGGAATTTTCTGTCACGACCTTGTTTTGCTGATCCCCCTGCGCTATCTCCCTCAACTATATAAAGTTCAGAAATTGAAGCGTCTCGACTTTGACAATCTGCAAGTTTTCCAGGAAGGGTTGCGCCGTCGAGTGCCCCTTTTCGAAGGACTGCATCTTTGGCTGCTCTAGCTGCGGCTCGAGCACGGGCTGCAAGAAAAACTTTTTCCAAAATTCTTTTCGCATCTTGAGGATGTTCTTCAAAATATGTATCGAGTCCTTCTTTAACAGCAGTTGAGACAAAACCCTGAACCTCAGGATTATTTAGTTTTGCCTTTGTTTGAGACTCGAATTGGAGTGACTCAGAAGGCATTTTGACATAAACAACTGCGGTTAAACCTTCTTTCATGTCTTCACCTGTCAAAACAAAATCGTCTTTAGCTCCAGCATTAACACGCTTCGCGTAATCAGTGATGGCACGGGTTAGTGCAATCCTAAAACCGGTAACATGAGTTCCGCCGTCAACGGTATTGATTGCGTTAACGAATCCTTCTACATTTTCAACATAAGTGTCTGTGTATTGAAGAGCAACCTCACAGGAAATGTCCCCTTCAGACTTTTGAGTATAAACAACGTCGGAAACTGCTGTTTTTCCTCGATTTGAATGAGCAACCAATGACTTGATACCACCTTCAAAATAGAATGAGGCTTCGTCTCCGTCTCTCATGTCTTCGAATTTAAAAGAAAGGCCCGCAATTAAATATGCACGGTCCCTTAGAAGATTCTTTACTTTGTTTTTGTCAAAAACATTTTCTCCAAAAATTATTTTATCAGGTACAAATGTTGTTATTGTACCTGTCTGATTATCATCAACCTTTAAACCCCATTCAGATGGAAACATTGCATCAAGTTCAGTTTGTGACAATTCGACAACATCATGTTTTGGTTTTCCTGCATTGTATTCCTGGTAGTAAGCTTTATTGTTTCGAAGAACTACAACTCTAAAATAAGAAGAAAGGGCGTTAACAACAGAAGCACCCACTCCATGAAGTCCTCCTGAAACTTTATATGCTCCCCCGCCAAATTTTCCACCTGCATGAAGCTTGGTCATTGTAAGTTCAAGCGCTGAAACTCCGGATTTATGCTTATCAACAGGTATACCTCGACCGTTATCTCTTATTGTTGCTGAGCCATCCTCGCCGATTCTGACCCAAACTTTGTTTGCAACACCTGCAAAACTTTCATCAACCGAGTTATCGACAATTTCTCTTAAAGATTCATGAAGGCCTCGGGAGTCGGTGGAGCCGATATACATTCCCGGTCGTTTTCGGACTGGTTCCAAGCCCTCAAGGACTTGAATTTGATCTGCTGTGTAAGAATCATCTGCCATATTGTTTTACCAAAAGAAAATTAAAATACTACTTATATTTTACTCTATTTTTGAGCGTGACTCTAACCAATTTAGAGCTTTACCACTATACAAGACTTATTACAAAATTTGCAAGCTGCAAACTTACATTTCCGTTTGCCTTAAGACGTTTTAGAGTTTTCAATGCTGTCTTGAGGTTTGTTGCAATTTTTTCTTCACTTTCTTTAATTAAATTATTGTGTTCAAAACCAATGTACTCTTCTATGAATTCAATTGCAGCCTCTCTTTCTTTTATTTGGTCAATAAATGCAAGCCTTTTTCCTTCTGATAATTTTTCAAATTCTTCAATCTTTGAATAGTTATTTTTTGTTTCCTCCATAACTCTTATTACCTTGCATCTTGAGACAATGGTTGGAAGAACGGATGATGCGTTTTGGGTTGTTAAAATATAACTTAATCCTTCCTGTGGTTCTTCGAGATTCTTTAAAAATGCATTCAGCGCTTCTTCTGAGGCTTCGTCAATGTTGTGGATTAAGTACGAAACATTTTCTGTTAATTTTAGCCTTGTCTGTTCACTAAGATTTCTGACATCCTCAATTTTTTTGAGCTCAAAATTTATTATTTTAGATTTTTTTTCACTAGAAATTTCAAGGATTTTATTTTCAACTTTTGCACCTTTACCCACGATTAAAAACGCATGCATTTTCCTATATTAACACATGCGTAAAAAATTGAGTTTGTGCCTAAAATTTGATATAATTTGACAGTTTCAATTAATAAAAGCAGGCTTATGCGCCTGCTTTTTTGTTACATCCGAGTGGTTCTATTCCACAAAGATGGGCTACTTTTTTGTAGCTTTTTGAAAAAGTTAATTTTGCACTTTTACATTCAACGGAAATTTAATTTACAGGTAGCTTTCTATTTCGAAGTCTTCGGGATTGAGAGCTATCTGTAAGTTTTGGACAACACGGAGGAGACATGTTCCATATGGAGGGGGCGCGTGCAATTGTGCTCGTGCTTGCACTTTTGCTGGTGGTAGGGTCTTTCAGACCACTGGCAAACCTGGTCAGCTTTCTCGGGAGGGAGGAAAAAAATGAAGAACTGGGCGAAGAGTAAGTTGCGAGTAGTCTTGCTGTTGGCTGCCGGCCTGTTGGCGGTCGCCGTTCAGCTCCTGCACGTTACGCCGGCCTACTAAGTTCTAATTGGAAACCCTTCGGGGGCGGCAGAATATCGCCGACGGGAGATCCCGTTACAGATCCTTATAAAAAGGAAGTTCAAGATGAGCTACGTAGGCAACAGGAAGGATCTGAGTTGGATCGACCTTCCTGACGAGCTGAAGCCGGGCAAGGACTTTAAGGTTGACCTCGATCAGCGGCCTGTCGAAATGCCGAGCCTGCCAGTCGGCAAGTTCCTCTTCGCCGGCATCGAGCAGGACTTGGGCGAAAACATCTTCTTGTGCGTAAGCCTTGAAGACATGCAGGTGATGTACGAAAGCGCCAATCTGCAAGAACGCCAGATCGTTTGGTACGCCGGGGACTTGCCCGAAAGCTCGAAGACCATGAGCTGGATAAGCATGACCGGCAAGTTCACACCGCGTGAAATGCACCTCCTGGAGTTGTATAACACCGTCGCGCTCAAGCAGATGATGTTTCAGCATTTACCACTCGAGGCCATGCGCGCCCTCGCGGAGCTCCTGCTCCACGAAGATTGGCTGCGACTGGAAGAGCTGTTGGCTGATACCAAGCTCACAGCTCACTGGAAGGACTGGGCCTCGGATGGCTGCGAATCGCTGGATATGCACTATGTGGTCCAGTTGACCAGTAGGCAAACGAAGCTGTCCGATCGCCAACCGGCGGTTTAGCATAAGCCACTACCCCAAAAAGGTAGTTATGAATTTCGGAGGAAGTATGATGATGTTATACACCCGCCAAAGCGACAGCGACAAGCTTGGCCTAATCGGCACATTGCTGCTGCTGTTGCTTTTCTGCGGCTGCTCAGTGTTCCAGTATGGGCTTGTTGCGGATGACCAGAAGGCCATCCATGCTCTCGAAGTCCAGGGATACTCGGACATTGTGATCGTGTCAAAAAGCCCGGCCATTTTTGGCTGCGGCGAAGGTGATGCGGTGCGCTTCGATGTGGAGGCTACCAACCCCCGCGGCGAGCGCGTGACTCTGATCGTATGCTCAGGCATACTCAAAGGGTCCACGGTGCGTGTACCACGCCGGCCACCGTCCGATTTCAGAAAGCCAGCCTTCGGGTTGAGCTAGTCAAAAACTAAATAACTCTCACCTTCGGGTGAAGACGGCTGAGCAGTTGTAAGCTTAGCTAAAGCGCTGGAACACGATCCTAACGGATTAGTGACCAACGCAAAAACTTTCCGTTGAAAGTTTGGTCTAAAAAACCAAACGCTAGTGCAAAAGAGCCTGGAGAAAGGAGGGGTGTGTAAAACACAAGTGATGAAAATCACAACCCCGACCGAGTACCCAGGCTTTTTTGTTTTTTTAATGTCCTTTCATTCGTTGTGTGCCCAAATAAGTAATTAAAGCCTTTTAGAATTTATTCATTCTTTGCTAACTTCAAGCTGATGTTAATTTCTTGCTTGTCCAAGAAATTAACGAAAGAAGGACACCCCAAAGAAGACTTACCAAAAATTTCTCTACGCTTTAAGCCGGGGATAATTCCCCTCCGAAATTCCCTTCGGTCAGTTTCGGTTTCCCTCTCGACTTAGCGCTAAAATTTTTAGGGGCGTCTTCTGGGGATATAACGTAAATATATTCGT
>CAZYOE010000266.1:0-4689 GCA_964648725.1 uncultured Pseudobdellovibrionaceae bacterium
TTCACCCAATCAACTAAAAACAACCAAAGACGTGACCCTTTTTCAGCAGAATCTACTTAGATTTTGCTGAAAAAGAGCCAAATTCAAGGCGCCAAGCTTCAGATCGAACGAGGCGTGGTTCCACTACGTTGAGTGAGAAATGAAGTGAAGGCAACGCAGAAGTTGGACTTTTTCAGTGTAAGCTACTTAATGACTTAGACCAGAACAGTGACTTAACTCAATAGTTTTTTCTCTGAGATAATCATAGAGTGAACGCAGTCCTTCATCTTGCACGGATCGCACAGCATCCGTTCCTTCTTCAAGATATTGATTGGCTAGACTCACCTGACCTTGTTCAAGATAAAGTACGACCAAGACTAAAGCCCAAACAGCCGTTACCTGATCATTAGCCTTTTTTTTTGCATAATCAAATCGCAGCTTAGCCTGATCAACTCGGTAATTCTCTCCACCGACAATCGACTTTAGATAGTCTCCAATATTAAACTGTTCCAAGGATGCCTCCACTTTGTCGAACTCATCGACACTGGCCAACAAATGGCTTGTTATCCCCTGTCAAGTCCACCTCAGTTCAGCCTGAGAATGGAATTTCAGTTACCCCCCGATATTGCAAATTATCTTCCAATCGTTGAAGACGTGAAAAACAACAAGACCCTTTCTTAAGTCTTATTTTCAAGGGCAGTGCTTTATCGACTGGCTTAAAATTCCGATTATTCCACTGAGGAAAAGCATTTGAATTCATTTTGGGAAAAATATTTTAAACGAGATCAGATTAAGTTGGGCCCCACAGCCTTATGGATCTGCCTTGTATTGACTGCAGAATTTCTTCTTCTCAAAGGCGTTACCCTTCTCGCTTTTATGGGCTTCAGCACTTTTATCATATTTCGTTTTCAGAAAATCGATAGATCAAAATGGTTTCAGGAAAAATGGCTAGCACCCACGATTAGTCTGGCACTCAGTCTGCTCTTTTATGATTTGTGGCAATCGTATCATTCCAATGGCTCGGAAAAGGACTTTGCAGTCTTCATTCAATTGTTCGTTGGAATCTTTTATCCAGCTCTATTTTGGTTGCTGATCCGACTCACGCAACGACATAAAGAAGCGGAGTCGGAATCACAAGAGATACGCCATTCGTTAGAAAAAAGCGAAATGCATTTTCAGAACATGCTGAACTCGATGCCTCTAGGGATTTTTAAAACAAAACCTGATGGATCCTGGGTCTTTGTTAACGAAGAGTGGAGCAACCTTTCCGGTCAGGATTTTGTCGCAGCTCATGAAAATGGATGGAAAAACGCTATTGAACCAGCTGACCTCGAAAACCTCAATCGAGAATTAGAAATTGCCCAATTTCGAAGAATGGGTTTTTCCCTCGATGTTCGCTTAGCCACTACCAGTCACATTCTTACTTGGGTGAATTTCACGGTCAAACCGCTTACTAGCAACGAAGGTACTTTTGAGGGTTTTATTGGAACCCTAGAAAATCGAACGGAAAAAAAACGCATAGAAGCACTTTTAAAAACCTCGCAAAAGATCGATCGATTTCTATCGGCAGACCCGAGTTACCTGGAAATTATGAAACGATCACTGGGCATTATAGGCCAGTCCTTTGACGTCCAGTTTGCCGCCTTTTGGGATATTGACACCCAAGAACAAAAATTAAGGCTTTCAGAATATTGGCACCCTCAGGTTTCCGCACCTAAGGAATTTATCAAAACCAGCAAACAACTTCTACTTGAATGCGGAGAATGTTTTCCTGGTAGAGTTTGGAAAGCAAGAACCCCTGTGCTCGTTAATGATATCGCTGCGGAGCAAGAGTTCAGCCGAAGCTCTGTGGCACAAATAAATGGTCTTCATGGTGCTATTGCCATGCCAATAATTATTGATAAACACTTTCTCGGCGTCATGGAGTTTTTCTCGAAGTATAAAATGGTTTTTTCAAAAGCCGACATCGAAGAGTTCAATGGATTTGCCACACGAATCGGTCAGGTTTTTATCAAAAAGAAAGCCGAAGATGAACTCCGACATGTACGACAATACATCGAACAACAAACCTCCGCCATCAATACTTTCGCCATTATCTCCATTGCTGATACAGATGGCACCATCACCTATGTGAATGAAAATTTCGTAAAAGTGTCAAAATTTGAACGCGAAGAAATACTGGGGCGGGACCACAGCATCTTATCTTCTGGTTTTCATAATAAAGATTTTTTTACTGACCTCTGGAAAACTCTCAACCGAGGTGAATCCTGGAAGGGTGAAATTTGCAACAAAGCAAAAGATGGAACTATTTTCTGGCTGGAGTCTACTATTGTCCCCTTTGTCAATACCGAGGGAATTACGACTCAGTTTGTGGCAATCTATTCGAATGTCACAGACCGCAAACTAACTGAACGGAAACTTCTTGAATCAGCCAAAATGTCATCGCTAGGCGAAATGGCTGGTGGTATTGCTCATGAGATTAATAATCCACTCACCATTATCGCTGGCATGGCCGAAACAATATCACGAACTCTTAAACGGCAACCTCTCGATATGATGCGTCTAGAAAAAGCTTCCCAGCGAATTGAAACAACTGTGGAACGAGTTTCGAAAATCGTCAAAGGACTCAAAACCTTTGCAAGAGATGGAAGTCGTGATGACTTTGAATCGTACTCTGTGGCCCAGCTATTAAACGAAACTGTCGATTTTTGTGGGATTCGGTTTTCTGAGTGCGGCATAGAGCTGCACATAGAATTTCCACCGAATGAACTAAAGTTCAACTGTCGTCCCATTGAGATAGAACAAGTCTTACTCAATCTCCTCAATAACGCATTTGATGCAATCAGCGATCTCAAAGAAAAGTGGATATCGATCACTACGGAAGTTGATGAAATCAACAATACCTTACGCCTTAGGATCGTCGACTCCGGAAACGGTATTCCAGTCGCTGTTCAAGAAAAACTATTTACACCTTTTTTCACCACCAAAGATGTGGGCAAAGGCACTGGTCTTGGGTTGAGCATTTCTCAAGGTATCATCAGTCAGCACTCAGGTTCTATTTATGTGGATAACTCACATCCCAACACCTGTTTTGTTCTTGAATTTGATTTGACAGCCCATAAACAACTCAAGGAAGCTAGCTAAAAAAATACAAGAAGGAGAATCTTTCTAATGGAATATTGGAAGGCCTGTAGCAGTTGCAAAAAAGAAATCGGTTTTTCAGCCAAATATTATGAGTGTAGCGTCTCTACTTGCACCGGCAAGCGAACGGGCTATGTATTCTGCTCATTTGATTGTTTTGAAAGACATTTTCCTGGCGCCAGGCACCGGGATGCCGGAGCCATTGAACATATCTCCCCCTCAAAAGCTGCTGCCGAAGCGGAGCTGGCCCAAGACCATTCTTCTCCCATTCGTCGAATTATCAGCTCCCCTTCACCGAGCAGCTCAACAACCGGCGCAACCCCTCAAAGTTCTGCTGACGATGATATTTTAATTGTTGTCTCTAAAATGAAAAATTATATCCGCGAAAAATCTGAAATGAACACCTCTGGAGATGTTGCCGATGTTTTAAGTAATGTCGTTCGGCGTCTCTGCGATGAAGCTATCGTACAGGCCCGTCATGAGGGCCGCAAAACAGTGATGGGACGTGATTTTAAAATAAGATAAGGGCCTAGCTTTTAACTGAGCCCAATCCTGATCTTTTGGTTGGCGCTAAGTATGATCGTCAAAATCTTACCAGGTACCATCGCTTGAGGCACCGCCGAGGTAGGTATCGCATTGCTAAAGTATCATCACCGCCTATATAGATTCTGCTGAAAAAGGCCAACTTCTGCGTTGGCTTCGCTTCATCTCTCACTCAACGTAGGGGAACTACGCCTCATTCGATTTGAAGCTTGCCGCCTTGAATTTGGCACTTTTTCAGCAGAATCTATATAAATCTGCCCGAAAAATATTTTCCAAATTGAAACGCCCTAATTAAATTTGGCTGAGACTAACCATTGACGATGCGATCCCCTTCATTGGCGTGATCGAGGAAGAATTGATTCACTCTGGTTATGATATCTGAACTCTTATAGGGCTTAGTGATATAATCAATAGCTCCCAGGGATTTTGCTTTCTCCATGGTTGCTTTATCTTTTAAACTGGTAATGACCATAAAATGTTTCGGTGAGCCGTTCTTTTTGATGTGGGTGATAAAATCAAATCCCCCCATCACAGGCATCATGATATCCGTTAAAATGAGATCAATTTGTGAAGCAGGGTTTTCCAAGCGTTGAATGGCATCAGAGCCTTGAACACAAACCTCGACTTTATAACCACCTTTAACAAAGATTGATTGCAATAGGCGCCCGCTCAATTCATCATCTTCTACTATAAGTATAGTTTTAATGGACTTAACCCCAACGAGATTATCCATGGTCGCTCCTTGATGTTTCCCTCTTAAATTACTTACTATTAAGCTACCAAACTATTATGGACTCTCCAAATGAAGAATCTTTGAATGAACCGACATCCTTAATTTTCTGGTATGCCGTTGTCTAGCTATTAGCAAAAAAAGCCTCTCCCTCTTTTTCAAAGAAACTTTCAGTAAAACTCCATAATTTCACTTTTAAATAGAACCTATTGAGGCCGTTCCGGGAATTGTTGCAGTTTGAGCAGGAATTCCCGGAACCCATTTGAAAGACCCAAAGCCGGCTATTAATGCGGCTC
>CAZYOE010000267.1:0-4653 GCA_964648725.1 uncultured Pseudobdellovibrionaceae bacterium
GCAAAAGCCGCAAAGAAGAACAGACCTTCAATACAGCTGGCAAAGCAAATGACGTTCAAGAGGAATTTGCGGCGATCTTCTGTGCTCTCAATACGTTGCATGCTATAAATGGAATCTATGTACTTAAAGCAGAAGTCCGCTTTTCTCTTGATAGACGGAATATTCTCCACAGCGGCAAACGCCTTTGCGCGTTCATCCGGGTGAGGAATATAGGTGTCAAGCAATGTGAGATAGAATTGCACATGCAAAGCTTCTTCAAACAACTGACGTGATAAATAGAGTCGGCCCTCTGGTGAGTTCACGTGTCGGTAAAGATTCAACACGAGGTTGTTACCAACAATTGAATCACCCGTCGCAAAGAACGCAACCAAGCGATTGATCAGGTGGCGTTCTGAAGGGGTGAGCTTAGTGTGAAGGTCCACTAGGTCTGTCGAAAAATCAACTTCTTCGACAGTCCAAGTATTCTTGATCCCATTTTTATACATTTCGTAAAAAATAGGGTACTTCATCGGGCGCAGAGTGAGGTCAAATCCTGGGTTTAATAGCATGAAGTTCTCCTCTTTCTATTGGCAAGCTTCGCAAAGTTCAGGGTTTTCAAGAGAACATGTCACCGCTTCTTGATCCGTGTATGTTTTTGGTGATATTTTCTTTACTGTGGTCTTGTTGATGTTGGTCGCTGGACGAGAACGCAAGTAATAAGTGGTCTTTAAACCACGTTTCCAAGCATACATATACATCGAAGATAATTTGCCAATAGTGGGACTCTCAGAGAAGAGGTTTAGGCTCTGACTCTGGTCGATGTAAGGTCCACGATCCGCGCCCATATCAATAAGGCTCTTCATTGGAATTTCCCAAACCGTTCGGAAAATCTCCTTAAGGTGTGGAGGAATTTCCGGAAGATTTTGGATGCTTCCTTCGGCGAGTTTAATCTCATTGCGAACATCTTCATTCCAAAGGTTAAGTGCTTTGAGTTCGCTGACTAAGTACTTATTGATTTGCAAGAATTCGCCCGACAAAGTTTCTCGTTTAAACAAGTTAGAAATTTGCGGCTCAATCGCTTCATAGCATCCAACAAGCGTGGCAATCGTGGCGGTTGGAGCAATGGCAATCATCAATGAATTGCGAAGGCCATGTTTTTTAATGCGTTCACGCAAGGGTTCCCAACGAACTGGTTGAGACGGGGTCACCCCCCAAAGGTCCATTTGCAATTGGCCTTGAGCTGCGCGAGTCTGTGCATAACCTTCATGGGGACCGAGTTTCTCAGCCAGTTCACAGCTGGTGCTCAGGGCATGAAAGTAAATTTCTTCCTGAATGCGAGCTGAAAGTTTTTGTGCCTCCGGAGCATCAAAAGGTAACTTCAGTTGAAAGAACACATCTTGGAGACCCATGACCCCAAGACCAACTGGTCGCCAACGGCGATTGGAGTTTTCTGCAGTTTCGATGGGATAAAAATTGATATCAACCACTCGGTCTAGGTATTTTACGGCGGTACGAACGGTTCTTCCGAGTTTGTCAAAATCAAACTGGCCATTCACGACGTGGCGACCTAGGTTCACAGATCCCAAGTTACAAACCGCTGTTTCTTTATTGCTGGTGATTTCAAGAATCTCTGTGCAGAGATTGGAAAGATGAACCGTGGCTCCTGTCGCACCTGTCTGATTGCACTTTAAATTGCTGGCGTCTTTAAAAGTCATCCAGCCGTTACCAGTTTGCGCTAACGTCTTCATCATACGAGAATAAAGATCACGAGCAGGTACTTGCTTCATAGAAAGAACCTTCGCTTACGACTACAGTTACGCTTTCTCAAATTCTTCACCATAGAGGTCAATGACGTAAGGAGTTTTAGCTGGATCGAATAAAGACCAAGCCTGATCCGCTTCAACTCGTTTCATAAACAAATCGGGAACCCAGTTGGCAAGGTTGAGGTTGTAAGTACGTTTAGCTTCATCGCCGGTGTTATCGCGAAGCTCGAGGAATTCTTCGATATCCGCGTGCCAAGATTCAAGATAAACGCAGGCAGCTCCTTTGCGCTTACCACCTTGGTTAACTGCGGCGACACTGGAATCCAAAGTCTTAAGCCATGGAATGATTCCATTGGAGTGTCCGTTGGTTCCACGGATCAATGAACCACGGGAACGAACGCGATGATATGCTAATCCAATGCCGCCGGCGAATTTAGAAAGTAGCGCCACATCCATGTACTTTTCATAGATTGAGCGGAGATCGTCTTCTGGGGAATCTAAAAGATAGCAAGAGGACATTTGTGGGCGCAAGGTGCCTGAGTTAAACAAAGTTGGTGTCGAAGGCATGTAGTCTAATGAAGAAATCAAATGATAGAGTTCAATCGCCTCCGTCACGTTGGTCGCCAAGCCACACGCCACACGCATAAAGAAATACTGTGGAGTTTCAAAAACCTGCCGTGTGGTTGGGTTTTTCAAAAGATAACGATCATAAACAGTGCGCAATCCAAAATACTCAAAGCGATCAGTGCGATAGGGCTCGATGGCGGCACAAAGTTCGGCTTTATGTTGCTCAACAAATTGAGCCGTAGCTTCTGCAATGAGGCCAGAGTTTTTACCGAATTGAATGCTATCAGCAAAACTCTTAATTTTTTGCGAACGAACTTCTTCGTCAACATAGGTACCCAAAAGTCGGGCTGCTAATTTGCTATACTCGGGTTCTTCGCTGATCAGTAAAGAAGCTGTCTGAATGGACAAATTATCTAACTCATTGGTTGTCGCGCCATCATACAGGCCGCTAATGGCTTTTGTTGCAACTCTTAGAGGATCCACCTGAGTGAGCCCCTGGCAGCATCCGCGCACGCGTTCGACAATCTTTGTGACGTCAACTGCTTCGAGTGAGCCGTCTCTTTTGCGAACCCGCATTACATGGGGTTGGCTAGTGGTCGTCGTACTGACGTTGTTTATCTCGATGTTTGTCATGTTCAGTCCTCCCTGAATACTAAAAAAAAGAAAAAAAATCCCCTTTTTCGGTTTTTGGCCGAAAAACAATTCTTAGGTCTAGGTGAGGAATCTACCTCTCATTATTCCCCTCCCAATTGAGGGACTAGACCTAAAATAGTAATCGTTTTGTCATTAAAGGCTCAGTCTTTATCCACTATATCTAGTATGAAATTACTTTTCAAACCTCAATACTTAGGATTTTTGAGCTAATGGTCCGATAATTCCAAGCTCAGCTTTTTTTTTCGATCAGTCAAATTTTTCAAAAAAAAAAATGGCCTTTTCGCAAGGTGCGATGAAAAACGATGCACGCTGTAGAAAAAATAAGCCAATAACACTATCCAGCACCCCATTTTTTTAGATGACAAAAAAAGGGATATCGTCCGAATCCATCGATGTATCCCCAATTCAGGTCAAAGCGCTGAAAAAAGTTTATTTAAGATTTTTTGAAATTCTTAAATAAACTGAAAGAAACTGAGCGGAAGGTCAATGCTCTTGGAGTCGAGGGGTCTGATTCCAAAAAAGGGTCAACTGTCGGCCTATTTGCATTTCATTTCTAAATATGTATTATTGACTTCCAGTTTCGTTATTGGGCGAGAACTTGAGATAGTCTTTTATCATGTCATTAACGTGTCCTAAATTCTTGGGTTCAATAGGAGTGCCATCTGAAGGGGGACTTGAATTTTGAAGTTTATCATAATCCTCAGTAGAAAAACCTGGTATTGAAGGTTTCTTAGAAACTATGCTGAGTGCATTTTTTACGACGTTCGCGCTGATGAATTTAGATGAGGCAGTACATTTCAAGGGGACTTGCTTATTCTCATGTAATTTAAAATCTTGAATTTTAAGAGAAGTAAGATTAGCACTAAAGGTGCGCTTACTCAAACTGTCTGAATCAAGACAAATCTGGAGATCGTTGGACGCATTGCGAATCTGAAGACTACAGTTCTCCGTTGTTAAGTCAGGAGACGCTTGTATATAAGCGAGTTTTTGGCCCCATGACTGATATTCGGGGGATTCATCAGATTGTGTACTCATATCCCACCGAATGCGCCCATTTGTTTGCACTTTAAAAGCGAAACGGTGTTGTCTGCTATTTGAATAGCAGACTAGATCAGGATTTGATAAACTATACCGATTTAAATCTATGCTTAAAGCATTTAGCCTATCACAATCCCATATTTTCGGCGTAAGGTACTCAGTGGTTTCGGTGGATTGCTCGTCATCAAAATAAGAATCAATACCAAACCATGTTCTGATCGCTTTTCTTACCTTTTTACCACGTGCACCCTCTAGTTCTAGAAGGCTTTGGAGGTGTTGCCATTGCACTCCTTGGGTAAAACTGTCTTGCTTATATTGGAGAATCGAGCACCTTCCAGTTTGATAGTCTTCTTCTATACAGTATTCATCGTTAGAAATGTTGCCATTACAATATTGGGCGTTGCTCAAATAGCTGAGACTACTCAGACCTATAAATAAAGTGACTGCGATTTGCTGATAGGTGCTCATAGGAAACCTCCATCTTTCTGTTGAGCAACCCTTGGACCTTTTTAAAGTGTTTTATTTTGAGATGAAGGGCGCCTGTCTCCAATTGAAATGAAAAATGAATGACAAGTGTATAGTTCATAAGCAAAAAAATGGGTCTCCATCAAAAAAGTGTAACCTATTGATAATTGGGCTTGATGTATCTTGA
>CAZYOE010000268.1:0-4635 GCA_964648725.1 uncultured Pseudobdellovibrionaceae bacterium
CTGGTCTACTTTCGCTCTTGCTGTCTATATTAATTCCCACTCAAAGCAAACACTTCCTAGTTATGCGGGCTTGGCAATGGGGTTATCGTTTCTGCCTTGGCTTATTGACAATCGAATCGTTGAGAACTGGCAAAAGCACCAAGAATATAAACGAAAGATTTATGCGCCAATCACAAAGATTGATTTAATGATTGATCCAGTGACGCACCAACCAACTCCCTTATTGGGCTTACAATGGCGTTTTTGATTTTGGTTTGTTTTAGTTTAATTGTGAATCTTGGATGGTCCGCAGAGGAGGGCGCCAACAAGAGTGCACTGGTGACCCCTGAGTTTGATTGGAGAGCTTGGGAGAGGCTATCACTTCAGGAGAAAGAACGAAATGTGCTTTGGAAAAATAAAGAGCACCCTGACCATTGTGACCCAATTAAAGAGTATCGAGAGGCTATCAATTTTTTTCGCGTCCAGAAGGATGAGATCAATCCTTCTGAGGCAAGAGCTCGGCAGTTAGCTGCGGAAATATCTAAGGGATGCGGTGGTGCGGCCCAGAGGTTTGTAAAAACCTTTTTATTGCTTAAGAAGTCTGGGGTCGATCACCCGCGGGGCATAGAGTATGCTATTCAATTTGCAAAGTCAGATGATGAAACAGTGGAAAACTTTTTTGAGTTATTTAAAAAAACCTATTTAGGTGAGTATTTTGATCTGGATTATTCTTCGGCCCTGAAGATTAGTTTTGAATTGAGTAAACTCTACAAGGGTAATCGCAAAAGAGCCCGAGAAGATTTCTTAGAAATCTCTAAATTTTGTTTAAAGAAAGACGGTCTTAATCTGCCCGTATCTCAGTGCGCTAACCTAGCCGTGGCAATGACCAGACTCAGTCAGTATTATCCTGAAGGAATCAAAGGTGATTTTTTTAAACTCTATAAGTCACTACGAGAAGATCGGCGATTTGGGGTGTCCATTCAGACCGCGTTGAGAATCATGAATGAAGTTCTGCCTTATGGTCCTACGGCTCCGTCAACCTTTCTAAAATCTTATGAGTATGCAATTGATCCATCAGGCCTGGCTTCGGGTGGAATTGCTGCCATTAAGTTTGCCGTCTTAATGGCGAAGAATTCTGTTAAAACATGGCCACCCCCAATTTATACCCCTCCTAAAATTCCGGAAGCCAATCTTAAAATTCATGAAGGTTATGGCTTGGCGAGCGAGTACCAGTCTGATTCAGAACAGAGAAAGCCAGAGTCCGAAAAATCAACGAAGGAAAAATGATGGCGTTGCGTCTTTCCATAGTTATTTTTATTCTCAGTTCAGCTTCTTTGGGGGCGACAGACAATGCTGCTAAATATTTAACGAAGCGAACGGTTGAGATTGAGTGGGATGAAATTCCTGATGCCACTCAATATGATTTAGAAATTTACGACGGCAAGAACAAAAAATTCATTAAAACATTCACCTCTAAATCCAATGTGTTCAAACTAAATGTTAAAATGGGGAAATATTTTTTTCGATCTCGAATCTTTGATAAATTTGAAAGATCTTCAGAATGGACTGATATGGCAGAGTTATTAATTGCTCCCCCACCCACCAGGTTTAATAGCAAGGTGCCAACCGAGCCTCAACTCTTTGCAGGAAAAAAGACGGGACTCTATGAATTACCTTTATCGTGGGAGTCTCTACCAGGAATTGAGGAGTATAAGGTCGTACTTGAAACCCCAGAAGGAAAAGTCGAAAAAGAGTTTAGCATCAAAGCAAATTCAGCGAGGGTCAAGGTTCCGCCGGGGCAATACCAGTTTCGAGTTCATGCCGTTTTATCAGATGGAACTGTTGGCGATTCAAGCGAACCAACGCAAGTGATCTCAGTCTTGGGAGCAAAGATACAGGCTCCTACTGTCAACTTTCAAAAAGTGGCGAAGAAGGGGCAATGGGTAGCCATTAGAAGTGAGCTTGCTATTGCAGAATTTGATGGCGAACTATTCTATAAACCGCTCGAAGGAACTAGCTGGCAAAAAGTAAAAGAGTTTCGTGATTTAAAAACAAAGTCCATTGTTTATGATCATAGCTACACGCCAGGTCTTTATCGGATTCGAATGCAGGCTAAAGCCAAAGGATTTACGCCCTCGGAGTTCGGAGAGTCGGAGTTTGTGGTAAAACCACTTGAAAGTGTTCTGAGTCCGATACCTGATGAAACTACGGCGGCACTTCACGGAAAGCTTGTGGAAACGGCAAAAACTCCCAAGGAATAGATTTGGGAGGAGAGCCCATTGGTTTTTCTGGGCTCTTTGCTTCAACAATTACAGTTTAAAGCCGGCGGCTGCTGCATCCGCTTTAAAGGTCTTAACAGTCTCAAGACTCAACTGATAAGGGTCTTTGTTGATTCCATTCAACTTTTTAATAATGTCAGGTGGAACAGTGATGATGTGACATCCGGCTTGCTCTGCCTGAATAATGTTGTAAACTTCGCGAGTTGAGGCCCAAAGAAGTTCGATATTCTTATCGATGGTTCGGCAAAGCTCACTGGAAGCGATCATCAATGGCATTGGGTCACGGCCTGAATCGGCAAGGCGACCCGCGAAGATTGAAACGATGGATGGGGCGCCACCTTTAATGGCCATAACAGTTTCAGCTACTTGTTGCATGGTGAAAATGGCAGTTACATTAAGTTTAACACCTTTGTGGCTTAGCTCACGAACCAGATCAATTGTAGATTGACCTTCGCTATTCATGATAGGAATCTTCACATAAACATTTTCACCCCAAGTTTTAATCTCCATGGCTTGCTTGGCCATTTCAGTTAATGAATCAGTAAACACTTCGAATGAAAGTGGTTTATCTTTGATTTGAGTTAAGATATCTAAACAAAAAGCTTTATAGTCATTAACACCGGCTTTTTTCATTAAGCTTGGGTTAGTAGTGAGGCCCTTAATTACTGGGTTTTTGGCCATTTCTAACATTGAGGCCCTGTCGGCCCCGTCAGAATAAACTTTAATTTTGCCTTGATATGGACTTGGTGTGCTCATGACTTCTCCTTTTCATTAATTGATCTTTTATTCTTTAAACAAATATTCTTTATTTGATCGAACTCGCGGCTTGAAACCAAGGATTTCGGCTTGTTCTCACTATGTCCGGCAAGCTCGGTCATTTGTTTGACCCGCTCTTGGCTTGGAGGATGGGTGCTCAAAGCATCGCTGATATTTGCCAGCAGCGGACTTTGCGTGCCTTGGTTATTTTGTTCCATTTTTAAAAGTCTGGAATAGAAAGTGCCGATGTGATCTTTATCATAACCGGCAGCCAAGGCTGTTTTGAATCCGATACGATCGGCTTCCAATTCATCTTCGCGAGAGTTTGCCATAAAAGCATATTTTTGAATGAGTATTCCACTCAAGACGCCGGCATAACTACCAAGCTCAGAAGCTTTGCGAACACAGGCCTCGTCTTTCGAAGGGCATATAAGTCGACCAACTCCGTAACCCAATGCAGCTCCTCCCAGGGCTCCTCCGATAGCATATAAAAAGGTATTCCCTTGTTCTCTTTTGGCTTTAGTTATGCGTTCAGCCGCATGGCGTGCAAGCACATGACCAATCTCATGACCCACTACTCCAGCCAATTCAGCTTCAGTTTCGGCCATAGCAATCAAAGGTACGGTAACGAAAATCGTTCCCGCAGGTAAAGCGAAAGCATTTACAGAGTTAACATTAACTGCGGTGAAATTATATTGATACGGATGGTTGGCCAAATTACTTGTGGATACAATTTTTTGACCGAGGTTTGTTAAATAGCTCTGTACTTCAGGATCATTCATCGGCGGATAGTCCTTACGCATTTGCGGTAGAACTTCTTCTGTCAGGTGTTGTTCCTCAAGAGGATTAAGAAGAATCTCTTGTCCCGAATTATCTCCCTCACGATAACGAGTTTTTGGCGCGTTGGCGCAAGAAGAAAGGAGAACGCCCATGCTGGCCAGAAAATCGCGGCGACCATGACAAGACGATGTCCAATCTTTTAAATGGGCATTGAGCTTTTTGAGGGCCGTTGCTTGATTCATGGCTTCGCCTTGCTTTTGTCTCTTTGCCGAAGAGTTTTAAAAAAATCCTTTAATAGTTCTCTGCAATCCTGTTCTAAAATATTGCCGGTGTACAGTGTTTGATGATTAAGTCGCGAATCAGAAAGAATTTGGTAGAGGGATTGGGTTCCTCCTCCTTTGGGGTCAAGGGCACCAAAAACAACTCGATCAATACGACTTTGAAGGATAGCCCCTGAACACATAACACAGGGTTCAAGTGTGACATAAAGGGTGTGGCCAGAGAGTCTCCAAGCATTAAGTTTCTTTGAGGCCCTATGAATTGCTAAGAGTTCAGCGTGGCCAATTGGGGAGTTTAAAGTTTCCCGCATATTATAGCCATGGCTGACTAAAGTATTTGATTCCGAGTTTACAATTAGTGCTCCAACCGGGACTTCGCCTTTTAAAGCCGCCCTTTTTGCGAGCAATAGGGCTTTTTTCATCCAAAATTGGTCTAACTCAAATTGTGGCATGGCTCCCTGGTGTTTTTATCGGTTGTCTAAAAGATAGGACTTTGCTATACCACCTTTTTACTTAATTTTTCAATGGCCTGAGTTGCCATTATTTTGTGTCCGGAAGGCAGG
>CAZYOE010000269.1:0-4546 GCA_964648725.1 uncultured Pseudobdellovibrionaceae bacterium
CATTTCGGGTAGATACACTAATTTTTAACCGGACTTTTTCAGCAGAATCTAGATAAACCTTGAAAGAAGTGTTAGGCTTATTACCATTTGGAGCAACGACTGCAGCCATTGCCTCTACGGGGATTTGGATGATTCAGTCGGCCATTAATAAAGTAGCTGAGGTGATCAGTGAAAAGAAGGCGCTTCGCGAAGAAGCCAAGGCGATGGAAGTGAATCAACAGAGAACACTGAGTTGTCTTAAGGTTCTTCAGGGTGTAGCCCACTAATAAGATTCTGCTGAAAAAGGCCAACTTCTGCGTTGGCTTCGCTTCATCTCTCACTCAACGTAGGGGAACTACGCCTCGTTCGATTTGAAGCTTGCCGCCTTGAATTTGGCTCTTTTTCAGCAGAATCTAATAAGGGAGATGTTTCGATGTTGAAAAAGAGAAACTTATTTTCATTGGCTGTGCAAGTGAGTTTATTATATGGTCTCATGGTTCACTCCCATTCAACCGGAAATTGTATTGAAAGTTTGAAAGAAAAAATGATCAACGAAATAAAGCCAGTAGCTAGAAAGAATTTAGTATTCAATGTTAATGGAAACGAAACTTTTCTAACAGCAGCGAGTGGTTTGGTACGAACTGAAACGAAGATTTATGTGGTTGCTGATAATGATTTAAAGTTAGGAATTTTGGATATCGAAGATGGATCTAGAACTCTTGACGCCATACTACCTGGAGTCTTGCCCATTGATGAAAAGGCTCGCAAGAAGGAAAAACCCGATTTTGAATCAATGTTTCGGGTTTCAGATGCAAGGCTTCCATCTGACGGTTTAGTG
Source organism: uncultured Pseudobdellovibrionaceae bacterium (assembly GCA_964648725.1). Taxonomy (GTDB): domain Bacteria; phylum Bdellovibrionota; class Bdellovibrionia; order Bdellovibrionales; family Bdellovibrionaceae; genus CAUJGP01. Next base: position 818 of record CAZYOE010000269.1, read on the forward strand.
GCATTCCCTTCGGGATCAACCGAGAAACGATTTACCGCAGTATATGTTCCCACTCGAGCTGACGGCTCCGTAAATTTAAATGGGATAGTAAAGTTTGATCTCACTCCCATTTTTAGGCCCCTTGTTGAAAAGTATGGAGCGATTAATATTGAGGGTTCTTTGATCGAAGGTGATCGTTTAGTTTTGTTCCACCGAGGTAATTCTGAAGGTGATTCCAATAAGATCTTTGAATTTAAAAAATCTGATTTCATTGATTTGATTATGGGAATCAACAACGAAAATAAAATTGATTTGTTGAGCACTCAGATCATTGATGTGGGAGAACTCGATGGAGTCAAGCTCACGGTTACAGACATTGCTTTGTTTGAAAACAGAAGGTTCTTTATTGCTGCGGCTGAGAATACCACAAACCCAATCGATGACGGTGAAGTTATGGGAACCGTTCTGGGTGAAGTTTCTTCTGGAGGAAAAGTCAAAATTTATGGGACTCTGATTCGACAGAAAGCAGAAGGCCTAAGTTTGCGCCGAGTCGGGCAAAGCGTGGAAGTTAGCATGGTTACCGATAATGATGATCCACATTGCCCCTCCGAGTTACTGGAGTTTCGTATAGAGCTTCCCTAAGGTAAGGGCGTTAGCTTTACAAAATGAACTTGAACAGCGGCACCTTCAGTGTGGAGCCCAATTATACCATTTTCTTTGAGGAGCCATTGGCTGGAGGTCAGAGGTAAATCAATAACTTTGAATCCATTGGTGTCCACCTTGGGTCAGAATGCATCGCGGGTGAATTCTTAGGAATCTTAGAACCAGTGGCTGCACCGGCAGAACTGGCTGGTCCCATAGTAAGTAAACTAACTGTTAACAAAACAAAAAAAGAAAATAACTTTTGCGGAGTGAGTGTGAGTTTCATATCAAGACCTGCATTAGATTTCGGCCTCGACTTTAGGGTTGATGTTAGGAAGTGGTCTGGCTTACTAGATTCTGCTGAAAAAGGCCAACTTCTGCGTTGGCTTCGCTTCATCTCTCACTCAACGTAGAGGAACTACGCCTCATTCGATTTGAAGCTTGCCGCCTTGAATTTGGCACTTTTTCAGCAGAATCTAACTAAAGGCTCAAGAAATTTGACTAAATGGTTTTCGAAAAACCCGACTCTGGCCTTGCTTTGTAGGAATAGGACTAGGCGAGATGCCAGACTCTTGAAACAATACACGAAGAGATACCCAACGGCAGGAGGCTTGCTTGGCGCTCATTGGCATTTTGATTGTCGCATTGATTCAGTTATTATTTTTTGCAGGCCTAGTTTTTCTCTGGATGCGAATGAAGCGAAGCATGGATGACGATTCTCGTTGGAGCCGAGGTCTTCAGTTTTTACAATGCAAAATTGCCGTATTTGAGGACTTGAGCGATCGAACGGAAAACCAAGTTAAACAACTGACAATAATGATGGAAAATAAAGTTTGCGATCTTCAACGTAAAATTGATGAGGCAGATGAAGTTCTCCATAAAATTTCCAGTTCAATGAAAAAGTCCATTGAGGTGGCGCAAATTTTTCAGGACAAAATTCCGCATGAAGAAATCATTGAAAGGCAGAATACCGTTAAGTTTGTTAAAGCGGCTTTAATGGCCAATGAAGGTAAAACTGAAGATGAAATTGCCGAAACTGTTGATCTTCCGAAGTCGCAGATTGAGTTCATTGTTAAAGTAAATTCAGATCGTCTAAGCTTTGATGCCAGCCAAATGCCTGAGTGGTTAAAATCAGAGCTTAATAAAGATCCAAACACCAAACATAGTTTTTTTGAAAAGAAAAAGCTAGAAACATTGTCTGCCAGTTTTCAGGCTCGTTCACCAATTCGACCCTTAGAACAAATCATGAAGCAGAGGGCAATGCCGGATAATTTCGAGACTTCTCAAAAAAGTGTTATGGCACCCATAGCAACAGCACCATCAGTGATCGTGGACTCAACGGTAGTGACGGCAAAACCTCCTGAAAAACAAACGCTTCCCCTCTCGGCCAATTCTTCAGAGGTCCAAGCCGCTAATTTGGCTCAAGGAGCTTTGAGTAAAAAAGCAAAAGACCTGGGAATTCGGCCCGTAGTATTTCCGCGTATTGAAATGCCTCGTTAGGCATTTGCCCTAGAGAGTCAAAAAAGCTCAATTTTATTCAAGACTTAGTTGTTAAGCGAAGATCCACTATTCAATTTCTCTGAATAGTGCGATTTTTATTTTACAGGAGGTCCAAATGAATAATTTATTAGTGGCGCTTTTAATTACGGGGTTTGTTTCGTCGGCTTTTGCAGCTAAAAATTGTACCGATCAGCCAAAAGACAAATGGATGACCGAAGAGGCATTCAAGAAAAAGGTTGAGGAGATGGGTTACAAGATCAAAAAGTTTAAAAAGCCTGGGACATGCTATGAGATTTATGGCACCGACAAAGATGGCAAAAAAGTAGAGATCTACTTTAATCCAGTTGATGCCACAGTTGTTCAGAGCAAATAACCTTAACTGAAAATTGGAGTAAAATTATGAAACTTTTAATTTGGGACATACCAACAAGACTATTTCATTGGCTCTTGGCAACATCTGTAATTCTGGCTTTAGTGCTTGCGGAGTTTGCCGAAAAAGAAACACCATTGTTTTATCTTCATGTGGTCTTCGGAGTCCTCGCAGGACTCTTGATTGTATGGAGAATTGTTTGGGGACTGATCGGAAGCCATCATGCCAAATGGGGACAACTATTTTTTACTCCAACTTCGGTTGTAAATTATTTTAGAGAAGTAGCTAGTGGCCGGGGTGCCTATTACGCCGGCCACAATCCCGGTAGTTCATTGGTCATAATTGGCATGCTAGGATTCATCGCCTTGACAGTGGTGACTGGAATTTTTAATGCTCAAAATGAACTTTTTGAGGAGCTTCACGAATCCCTTCCATTTGTGGTTCTAGCTTTAGTTGGCGTTCACGTTACTGGTGTTCTATTAGCCACAAACATGCACAAAGAGAATTATGCACTTGCCATGTTTACAGGTTACAAAAAAGCCGAGAAGTCAGAAGCCATTGTGCATGGGCATCCCTTTGCGGCAATCATTATGCTGGTTCTTGTACTAGGAACTTGGTACTATTTTATCAAAGGTTTTGATCGCAATACGGCATTGTTTTCAGCGCCAGGAACCAACTTTAAATTCCAGATCGGTGAACCCGAGGCTGGGGGTGAGGCTGAAGATGGAGAGAGTAATGGTTCCCTTAATAGCAGCGGTGGCACCAGTTCAGAACACGAATCTGAAGACGATGACGATTGAATGAACGATTGATAGAACTTTAGATGGGAATGGAATTGATGCAAGCGAGCACGCAGCGAGAGCGTTGGTTTATTATAATATTGTTATCAGCAGTTTTTTTATTTGTGGTTGGAGATTTAGTCTCCGATTCCCCCGCTCAGCTGCGAGGCGCGCACTTAATACTTGAAGTTGGAATTGGCCTTTTATCTCTTCTTGGAATTGTTTTTTATTGTATAATTTCGGCTAAAGCACGAATTGATCTTGCGGATTCTCAAAGTAACCTATCTCATAAAACAGACTTACTTCAATCAATTCAGTCTAAACTTGAAGAAACTCAAGTCGCACTTAAAGAAACTCAAGAACAGAAGATAAAATTGCAGGAAGAAAGTCAGGTTTGGAAAACTGAAGCCGATAAACATATTAAAGGTTTGTCTGAAAGTATCGATCGTCAATTGGAAC
>CAZYOE010000270.1:0-4524 GCA_964648725.1 uncultured Pseudobdellovibrionaceae bacterium
ATACAAATAGTTGGTATTGGCACGTGACTACACCCCACTAATTGGTAGAGAGGCACAATGTTTGTACGAACTTTCTCAATTTTATCTTTAAGTATTGTTGTAATTTTTCAAATGGCTGAGGCAAAACCAGTTTGCGCTTCGATTGAAGCTTGTCAAAACTTAAAAATCAAGATTGAAGATCAAATTCAAGTATTGGCCAGGAAAAACATAGATACTAAAATCTCGGCCGCTGGGTTTAAATTTGTACTGGATACTTCAAACCCAAAACTTGGCGAAGCCTATATGGACCCTTCTGGTCTAGTTTGGGGAAGTTTAGCGAAGCAGAATGGCGAAATTATACGTATGAGTGAAGATGATGCTGAATCCTACTGTGAAGATATTGGGGCCCATTTGCCAACAGAGCCAGAGTTTAAGCAGCTAGCAATTTATTTGGGTCGTCAAACTGCTAGTGGATACAGTCCATTGATAATGAATAGTAAGGCCGAACTTCTCCCAGAACTGTCAGGGACCTATAAATCGTGGTCGGCTTCAAATGATCGTTATTCTGACAATCATCTCGTTTTTTATGGCCACACTGGTGAATTGATTTTTTCTTTTAATCGGAGTATACAACTTGCCGTTAGATGTGCGATGTGGAAGTAAAGAATCCTATTTCAGATGGAGCTTCGAACTTAGTAGCGCGGCTCCCGATTCAGCGTTCACCTGCAGCGACATTTTTGCCACTGTCAGTATGAACGCTTCGTTAAAATTATTTCTTCGCGCAGCCTTTGCCCAAACAAATTTTATTTTGTCCATCGGCTGTTTCGTGATTCGCCTTATCAAACGCCGAAAGGTAAATATAATAAGCTTTATTGCTTTCGATGAGACTCTTAAACTGCTCCAATGAAATTTCTGTCACTTTGGGATCTTTGATTTCGAGCAATAGCTTTCCCTTGATGCCACCACCTTGATTAAGATAAATTCGGTAACCCGCCAATGTTCCTTTTTCATTAGGATGGGGGTTCCAGCGAAGTTTGGTTGGTTCCGCTGGGGTTGGCGTTGCCGTGGGGGCGACTTCCACTGTTTGTGAGCTGGTCTCCACTGATTTGGGCGTTGTTTGGCAGCCGCTATTTGAATAGCCTGTCTTCACCCTAATCCATTGATACATAATGATTGATAGAGAACAGTATTAAGAAAATCTTCCTTTTTAAGCTCTAAAGAGCTCTTTGTGACAGGTTTTTGGGGCCTCCCGGAAAACATACTTTCCATTTTATTTTTCCTATTCGCAGCTTCGAGACTCTCGCTTTTTCTCAATAAGCACGGCATACATTTCTCTGGCTTTATACGGAGTTCCGTATTGGATCTTCTTCTTAGGCATAAGTGTTACCTAAATGTAACACTGAGATAGCCTTAGTCAAATTTTTTTCAAAAAATCAAATCTTAATGAAAATTCAGAGCGTTACTGAGAGTCACGTTGATTAGCCCGCCCGCTCCTGCAACATAATATTTTCTGATTGAAAATCAATGAATCTGGCGCTCAAAAGCTGCCTTTGGATCCCTTTTGTGACCGGTTTTTTGGGGTTTTTGGAAAGGGAAATGCCGTTTGAAATCCTTAATCGTGGCCATTAATTTTATAGGATTGATTCCGACTGGTGCCTCATCTGAGCTTCATTCTGAAATGTTTGGCGAAAATATTTCAGGAATTGCATACTGTAAATTTCTAAAATCGAAAATAGTATTAATTAAGTACTACCAAAATGATTTTGGCAAATTAGATTTAGCTAAGAATGATTGGGGCACAATATTAGTTAGCGAAAAACTATTGACCACCAAATCTATTGTTGAAATAGCATCTGCTTTGATTCACGAGGCTTTTCATTCTAATTATCCTCGATATAATGGGCATGTGGTTTGCCCAGAAGACTTTTTGGACGAAAAATTTCAAGGAGAGCCATTCTGTGACGATCAATTGTTCAGCTCATATTCTGCCCAATATCTTTGGGCGGCCATGACACTAAAAATTTGTGAGAACTGTTCGCCAGGCATCAAATCTGATTTAGAAATATCTGCTAATTGGGGATTAAGTCGAATTATCTCAGAAGACGTCAAAAATATTCTAATCTCCGAAGTTGATAATGCCCACAGAGCGGCTGGCGCCGCTCTACCGTCCAAAATTTAAGCGTTTAGCCCGATCGAAATAATTTTATTCCCAAATTTACTCTTTTGTATTACCCAGTCGGTGATTTTGAGCAGGGATAAATAGGTCGAAGTTCGTTTGGCTTAACTTTTTCAAAGTTGTGGTCGTTTGATAATGTGGCTGGTTGATTAGCCCGCCAGCCTCTGCAACATAATTTTTTTTGATTGAAAATCAATGAATCCGGCGCTCGAGATCTTCATTGGAAGCTCTTTTGTGACAGGTTTTTGGGGGCTTTGGGAAGGGGAAATGCCGTTTGAATTTCTTCGTGTTTACAAAACACCCAGAATCCAATAACTTGCCGTAAACATGTGCCGATTCGAGTTTGGCCCGGGGCGCCATTTTTTGGCACACGCCGATTTCGGTAAAACTAAAGTTAAATGGTTTAAACGTGGGTTGAGCCGCCTGAAGTTTCAGGTTCATGTTTCTCGTTTTGAGGCATTATTCTGGTATAAAATTTGCTGAACTAATTAGTATGAATGTAGCAAAATTACTCATTTGCTTTATACTTCCAATTTGTTGTGACCAAGCAAATGCCTATAATATCAACAGTTGTGGCGCTAGTTTAAGTCCATCGGATAATCCGTCGAGGACTTGGCAAAAAGAATTATTTAATGGTATTCAAAATCCATCTTTTTCTATAGCAGAATTTGTCGCTTCTCACGGTAGGTCTCTGACAATCACTGAAGAAAAATTAAAGTCTTCCAATGGCAGGCCGCTACGGCAGTTTTTTATCGATTCAATACCTGCCACCAGAATTTATGACGGCGAAAGTAACCAAGGAATATTTTTTTTCGAAAAAGATGGACAAGCAAGAACTCTCAAATTGTTTGATATAGGTAATAGTAAAGAGAGGTTAGCTGAATCATTTCATGAGCTGAGAAACGGATTACTTGCCGAGAGTTTAAATGGACCAACGATAGGAAGTTTCGGTATTACCGAATTCAATACAGATTTTTATTTTTTTATTGAAATGGAAAGGATCTTCCCCCATGAATCAGCCATAAATTCCAAAAGCCTCCTTTCGGTAAAATCGCTTTCAGACCCCCATCATGATTTTGCGACAGCCGCAAAAATCCAAAAGATATCAAAGATTGCCATTAAGTTATTCTTAGAATCTTTTTCCGAAGGAATTCTGCCCAGAGATCCTCAATTTTTAATAAGTACTTCAGGAGATATGAGGTGGATTGACTCAGGCCAATGGCAGTTATTTTCCGAAGCTGAAAATACATCACGGGAAATGACGGAAATTCTACATTCTTTTATGGTTAATCTTTATCTTCCGATGGAAAGGATCCACGGTAGAATGGAGCGGCAGAAAACAATAAACATTTTTGCAGCTGAATTGGCTGAACAAGCGAAAGTCCATCCTCACATAGGAGAGGAAAATCGGTCCATATTACTAGCTGCCGCCAAATCGTGGTATCACGAATGAATAAGTCCGGAAACGCACTGCCAGCTGGTTAGAAGAATTCTTTCCCATGCAGCGAACTTCCTTGTCCATCTGAACGCAAATATGATCTGACCCAACCCCAATTTGATCCGGGTTCAAATCTTTTAACAATTTAGAAATTTCGTGTATTTTTGCATTTTCATGGTACCAGCAAAGTACTTTGCCATGCTCTTTAGCAACGAGCGAACAGGAAACCGAGTCACCCACCCACACCTTGTCAGAACCTACTACAAAATTTAAACCCCTGTTTGTTGAGTTGGCAGCAAATGAGGTTTGAACGAAATAGGACAGTGTCAAACCTCATAGGAAAACATTAAATAAAAAGCGGATATATCTCCCTAAAATTCTCGATATTAGTCATTCTATAATTGCATTTGATTCAATGCCTTTTATTGCAGAATTTCAATGAGCACTGCAACAGGAATCCAGATCCCGTCTTTAAACCATCAAATGGTGACACTTGCTCAATAAGCCGGTTCCGTAAATTCGACAGACCAATGCATTGAACTGCCGAAGGCTGAATAGCCTGTCTTAACCCTAATCCATTGATACATAATTATTGATAGAGAACAGTATTAAGAAAATCTTCCTTTTTAAGCTCTAAAGAGCTCTTTGTGACAGGTTTTTGGGGCCTCCCGGAAAACATACTTTCCATTTTATTTTTCCTATTCGCCTAATGAAAGAGCAGCGGAGCATCAAAGAGAACTAGAGTTGATTGATCAATTGATTTCAATGGGTGCAGAACGGTTTTTTAAATACATTGAGGCATCCTCTCAGCTGGTTAATAAGTGTGAAGAAATAATTCTAGCAACTGATAGTCAAACAAATAGTTTTGATCCAAATGCTGATCTTCCCCCGAAAAAATGGACACGAAAAAGTTAACTTGCGAGTGCTAAAT
>CAZYOE010000271.1:0-4521 GCA_964648725.1 uncultured Pseudobdellovibrionaceae bacterium
TTCAAGCATCTTTGAGTCACGCTAAGGATAGCTCATCTTGAATTTCATGACAACGTGATATTTAGGACAAGAATGGTGTTGTGTTGGCATCAACACATATTGCGTAGTCGAAAATTTTTCTCCTAACCTCTTCAAGGAATTTCACGCATAAACTGTCCCACTGCAGATAAGGGCATCATTTTATGAGCGTCATTTTAGGAATGATATTTTTGGTCGGTGTCGCTTGCGACATAGCGCAGACTCGGAGAGTTTGTATAAGCGCGCTTCGTCGGATTTTTTCAAAACACGACTCAGACTTCCATTCAACATTTGCGAGCATAGCGAGCGAGTCAGTCATGAAGAAATTGCAAAATTTCTAAGTGCGCACTTATGCACGATTGAAAGTGTGCAACACTTTCAATCGTGCTACCGTGGGCCTGCCGGCGGCGTTACAGGATAATTTATGATAGACAGGACGAAAGAATACCGCAGAAAGATGAAAGAAAAAGGTCTTGTGCAGGTGAGGATATGGGTTGAAAAAGAGGATGAAAAGTTTCTCAAGTTCGTTGCCAAGTTTTGCAGAGAAGGACGCAATAAAGAACCAAAGGAGCGTTATGGCCGTTCAGCAAAACCAAACCAGATTAAACTTGCACAGGATATTGCAGAAGAAAACGGCCTTCCAGAACCTAAGCATTTATATGATTATCATATCAGCCTAGCTGCATGGATTTGGCGTTATAAGGGAGGCTCTAATTTTTAAATTGATTCTACTAAATCATATTAAAGCCGACTTTGGATTGGTAAATATAGGATGCAGAGAAAGGAAGTAACCCTCAAGACATGGGAGGAATCTGAAAGGATTCGGTGATCTTGAGGGCACCGTTCTTGTACAGTCATCGGCGTTCCCGCCTGTACTGTGCTTTTATGATATCCGAGTCTTGCCAAAATTTCCACTCACCATTCTTGTTGGAAATATTCTAGCGGGGGGTTAGGGGGGGCGGCAATGAGCCCCCCCCCTTAAAGGGTTGATCAGTTCGAACGATGGGGGGTGAGAAAAATGGATGGAGAGAGGAAAGCAAAAAAAATTTAAGGGGGAAGGCCGCACAGGCGGAGCACTATTTATCTTGATAATATAGTAACAACAAGAATTTATTTCTAGAAAAAATGGCTCAAACACTAGGATTTTTGAAGAGTGAGGAAAATGGCCTTTAAGGGGTTTTGAGAGGCATTTTAGACCTTAAAAGAGGTGTTTGGGGTTTTTGGTGGGATTTTTAGGAAGCTTTGAGAGGAAGGACTCAGATGGGGGGTGTTTTTGAACGCGTCACTGTTTGCAAAAAAGGAGAATTTTATCTCCTGATAACAGAAATATATCGAAAAAGAGGATTAAAGGAGAGAAGAGAGTTTAATTTTTGGCAGATTTGTTATGTTTTTTGTAAAAAAAGGCAGAAAAACAAAAGAACAGAGGATCCCGTTAGGTCATTTTTTTGACCTTTTTTTGGGCTCTGTCATGTGATTTTGGACTTTAGGGACTCTCTCCCAAAAAATCACGGGGAAGGACCATGATCATGTTGACTCACTTTGCAATATCTTTTGAGTTTATCATTATAAATATACGTTTCCGCTATCATTTCTCGATTACATTCCCTACAGCGAGAGGGTTGTTTTTCTTTGGGCGTACCATCTTCATTAAGATTCTCTGTATCGTCTATAGCTGCTTTTTCAAGAGCTTCTAGTTTTCTTTCTTTTCGAACTTCCTTAAAGTATCCACCATATCCAATGGTTCTCCGACCCTTAAGGCCGTCATGAAGATAACTGAGGGCTTCTCTGTCGATGACTTCCTTTCCGTCTTTGTCTTTGTAAATATAAGAGGAGGGCTTGGTTGTGTATTTAGCGACTTCAGCAATAAGGGCCTCTAACTTTCCTTCTTTGTTTTTACCTTTAATAGCCCGAATATCGACCTGAGTAATGGTGAAATCCCTTTTAGCTTCTTGCCAGAGCTTAAGCCATTCATCGTGGGTGATGTAGAGGGGGCTGTCTTTATAGAAATACTCAGGGGGGACCATCAATAATATATGAAAATGAGGATGAAAATCATTACGTTCTTGGTTTTTTGTAATTTCTAGAGATTTAAACCAAGAGCGGTTCATTCTTTTGACAGCCTTACGTTTTATGAGTCTTTCAAAGGCTTTCATGAGATCATCAATTTCTCTTCCGATGTCCTCTCCATTTACATTGGGAGCTGTTAAGGTCAGAAGAAGGGGGACGTCATTTGAATATTTTTCCAAATGAGCTTTAGCAAGAGCAAAGACTTCGTCTCTGACTTTATTGGCTTTTCTAGGTTGGCACATAGGACAAAGGCGGTATTTACAGAAGTTTGCCCGTTTGAGTTTTTTTCCGTGTCTTACGATGATGCAGGCCTCAAAATCAAGAGATCTGCCGCAAAGCAACATTCTTTCGCCCTGCTTCTCAAGCCCTGGGGTTTCAAGACAGGCTATAGCAAGTGCATTCGTTAGCGTCTCGCGCCCGTCCCAATCCCTTAGTTTTCCTGACTTTTTATAGTCATGGAGAGCTTCATGATAGTTTGGAAACTTTTTGTCTTGACTGTCTTGGTGGTTTTTCTTATTCTTCACGGATACAAGGGCCTTTGTTTGTTTTGTAGTGTGAACAACGAAAGACTACAAAGGCCCGCGGTTTTAATCAACCCTAAATATCTCAATCCCTTATCTTTTATTCATCATTTAAAAAACTCATGAATTGAAAAAACGTGAGAAACCATCAAAAAACCTTGCTGGCAGCAGCAGAAAACAGCAATTAAGTTCAATAGAAATTGTTTCTCTTATATAGGGAAAGTGTGCGACAAGCAGATAAAGAAGCTCTATAAAAATTATGAAGGGAATAAAAATGGCTCAAAAGAAGCAAAACCCATACGACTTTCATCAATAAAGATTTTCGCAACACATGTGTTTTGCTAAGGCACTGGACTTGAAATAAGTTGTAGAGAAAATCCGTCTTTTTCCTTATTAAATATAACTTTATCAATAAATCTTCTTACAAATGAATATTCATTTTTCTTTTTAATTATTAATGATCTAAATATAACATTAAAGGCATTCAACATATCCGGATCCTTTTTAAGGTTCATTTTTTTAATAAAACGATTTATTTCCTTTTCTGCTTTGTCTTCACTTATGAAAGAAAGATTCCATGCTCCAGCAGCTGTTGTTATAGTATTTTCTTGTTCTATATGCGTTTCGGCTATACTTAATAAATCATATACATAATCTAAAAAAATAGTAGGCAATTTATTAATTATTTCATCTTGAATTTCTTTATCTTGGTATCTTTCTTTGGCGATTTTGATGAAAATTTTAATATCTTCACCATGTTTTGACGTTAAAGTGTTCATATATTATTCTCTTTCATTTACTTTTAATCGTTTTTTTGAAACATTTTTGAGAGCATTTAAACTTCACTCTCTCAATATATTTTTCTCTGAGATACTCTTTTTCCCTTTTTAGATCTACTCATTTTTTCTTTTCTTGATTCATTTGAGGGGACCTCCATGATATTTGAAAAAGCAGATGACGATAGAAAAATTAAAAAAAATACTTATAATCTCAAGAGATAATTTTGGGAAAGCTTCTTTTTTACTTAATTTAACTACAATAGGAAAAAAAATGATACAATATGATATCAATAATGTTGAAACTGAATTTAAAGAAGAGGAGGTTTGCAGTGTTTGTGGGGGACCACTACATGATGAGGTTTTTATTTGGGACGATGACTCCATGGAGTATATCCTTTTAGGAGGAAACGGAGGTCCAAAAAGAGAGTGCCGGTTAACAGAGGAAGACTATGAGTTGATTGAGGCGCATGAGATGGAACATTTCTATTCATGGGAACGAATCATGAGTAAAGCAGATGAAGAAGCTCTACAAAAACCATGAGGGGAATAAAAAATGGCTCAAAAAAAGCAACAATTAAACAATTCAAAGAATAATGATCCTTTTGAAAGCGTGTTTTTTAAAACAAAATACTGTGAAGAATGTAGCGAACCTCTTATGGAGGAGATCTATTTTTGGGAATCAACCACGAAGAAGTTTGTAAAAAAGAGTCAAGAGGTGACATGTGTGGCTTGTAATAGAGCATGATTGTAGGAGGCTGAATAATCAGTTAGAGTAAGAAACCTCCATGATTTTATCCTCGAAAAGACCCACTCTCAGGAGACTTTTTCTGAGAGTGGGCTTTTTTCTTTATATCTCTCCGCTCTCTCTTTTCCAACTCTCATAAGCCACATGGATGGATGACCACGTCTTATGAATGTTGGAAGCGACGAACCGAACCTGACTTGTAAGGTTGTTCATTTTAGAAGAATGGGTCTGGGTTTCAGCCATAAGACTGTCCAAAAATTCCATTTCTTCTTTTAATCGCTTTAAGAGATGCTGAGAGTTTTGTATATCATGATTAGCCATGACTAGCTCCTTTGCTGTTGGTTATGGTTAGTGGCTCAGAGATGTTTCAAGCATCTTTGAGTCACGCTAA
>CAZYOE010000272.1:0-4435 GCA_964648725.1 uncultured Pseudobdellovibrionaceae bacterium
GACAGCCTGAGTAAATACTTTTCGATATTCAGCATTTCTTTTTGATGGCTCCCAATTTCGAGCAGCAATGGCTCTAGATTTAAAATCACCAGCTCCTTCACCTGAATTTGGAATTAGTTGGGGAGTCATTCCAAAGAAAAAAGAAACGGCACCCTCCACGTTAGGATCATTCACCGGAATGGTCGCCACTAAAATATCATATTGTCCCGCGGCTCTAGCTTTATCAAATTCACTTAATGGGACCATCTGAAAGTGAGGCCTAATACCTGTGACCTTCTCTATAGCAACAGAAATATTCTCCTTGAGTACTTGGTCCACTCGGCCAATTGCTGCGAGCAACTCTAAAGGCTTCTTTTTAAAGGTCTCTGGTACAGAGTTTCCCGTCGCAAGTTTGGGAAACTCAGGATCAGAGATCACATAACCTGGAGTGAAAAATTGCTGACTCATTTCAAATCCACTGAGGCCTTTTGTCAGCAACGAACGATCCATTTTTTCATTCAATGCTTTAAAGAGTGCACGGCCATCTGATGTTGCATGCTTTGGACTTGGAACAAGGAAAAAGATACGATCGAGATTTCGATTCCATCTAGAAAAATGAGTCGCCCGGTATTTAGCTTCAAGTTCTTTGGACATGAGGGACGATGAGGCCACAATATTCGGCCAAATATCTCCAGCAAATCCATCTTGATCACCCGTGGTCTGCGCTTTGGGTTGTCTTATCGTAATTGAATCAGCCATCCCATTTTCTTTTCCAAACCAATGAGGGTTTGCAACAAGTTGCAATTCTTCTTTCGATTCTTTGATCAGAAAAAAGGGACCACTTGATTTGGTTAGATCAATAGAACCATTGTCTTTAACAAATAAAATTCCATACATTGGTTCAGTTAGCTTATGAAGAAGCTGACTCTTGCCAACGGGTCGATTCAATTTGAAAACCACTGTTGATGAATCTTTAGCTTCAATAGCATCAATGGTTTCAAAAAGACTTTTGAGATCACTGCCATATTTTTCTTTCGCATGCAGAAAACTTTTAATAATTTGTTCCGCGATAATTGGCGAACCGTCGGACCACTTGGCTTCAGGACGGACTTTAAATACAGCTTCTCTTTCAGAGCCACCATCAATGTATTTGGCAACACCGACTTTGAGATTACGACTATCAGTCCAATCTATCAGTGTTGAAGCTAACGCATAAGAAAGATCTAGATCGACAAGTGTTTTGACGTTAGCAGGATCAATTGGGAATCCAAATGACATATAGGTTTTAACAATTTTTGATTGATCTGACAAAGCAACCCCCTCTACGAAGAAAATAAATAATATTAATGTTGTAATAAGGAATTTCATTTGTCATCTTCCGTGGAAGCTTTTGCCGCAAAAGAACTGGGACTAGATAACTCTCTCATTTCGCATTCAGATTTTAATTTCAATGTGAGCTTGCCATTTTCATCAACGCCCACCACAATTTCATCCCAATCAATATTCACATCTTTAAGAAGATTATTTAGTTTCTCAGTCAAAATTATTCTTTGCTCTGGAGGCAATTGCTCAAGAGGAATAAATTTGTGCTCAGCTCCCTGTGCTGTTGAGATTTGAAGCAGCCCCATTAAGGCAAGCAAAGCAGCTTGTTTTGCTTTATTATTAACTTTCATTTTTACCCCCTCATTTATGAAACAATATGCGGTTTGCCGTTAATTGCTTCCGGTTTAATTTTTAATCGTTCAAAACCAATTTCACTCACCACTGATTGTGGATCAGTAGTTTCCCATTTAAGTTCAAAAGTTTCTGGATGTGTTGCAAATCCCACATGGAGAGGTGAACTCATAACTTCCTGATAATAAAATTGATTGTCTGAAAGACACTCTTTGAGTTTCAAATACCAATTGTTCTTAACGTTTAAATAGGATTGCTGCGGTCCGAACATCCAATCAGGGAACTTCTCGTGATATGCATAGTAAAGTGCATGAGCACTTGGATCTACAGGACCAGCTTCGCTAAGCTTTAATCTCATAGTATCTTTCCAGTGGGAACGTCTTATTGAAGCATGGGCAGCCCGACAAGCTTCACTGACCGCACTTGATATTGATCCTGAAATCGTTTCTTTTGTTGCATGACCACTGACACCAAAACCAGATTTGTTCATCAAAACGCAGGTTACTGAAGGACCTATCCCCATTGTTGAAAATAAGAGTCTTAAAATTGGAAACTCTGATTGAAATAATTCAAATTGCATCCAAGCTTGAAGATCCAATGGAAATTCTTCGTAGAGTATTTCAATAAAAGGAGTTTGAGAGTACCACTGCGCCAGCACAGCATCTCGTTCTACAATTTCAAGAATCGCATTGATTCTAGCTTGATCCTGTTGAGGATGAGCGGCCCAGCCATTACTGGTTTTTGCAGAAAATTTTGATCCATGCTTAATCAGTGCCGACCGCTCGACCAATTCTGAAAATGCTTTTTGACTATCAATGTCTTGCTTTTCCGATTCGCCACAGACCACGATCTCATGTCCATCAAGACGCGCCGAAATTTCTGTGATATATTTTGAGTACCGAAAACCAATTGGACGAAAACCCGTTGAAAGCTGAAAGGATTGATAGGTAAATGGAAAGTCTGTTTTATTTGATGATGCGAATTCATCAAATGTGATTTCATTATCCTGTTGAATTGTTGCAAACATACAACCCCCATAATTCCGAGGCGCGACCGCCACGAAATTACCTAAAAGCAAGTTCGAGGCCAGATATGTTTCAACAGTAGATTCAGCAAGAATTGCGAGTAATTAGAAGATCCTCAAACAAATTGCTGCTTGTGGATCTAGCATAAAAACAATACAAAAGTCTCCAAATACCCACCGAATTTCTGTGGGTTCCGGGGTCATTCTGCATATAAGTTGTCCTAAGTTATTAATTTGTCGAAAAAAAATTTAGGTTTTCGATACCCACAGATTTTTTGTGGGTTTAATGAAATTTTTTCAAAATGGACTCAAAGCTTATTTGGTGGTGGTAAATTATTAAACGAAACAAAAATAAAGAACATTTATTTAAATGATCCTTAAAATCGAAATCAATTAATTTATAATCATTGTTTGTTTTTATTTTCTCAGTTTGATGTTCTCTGGTGCATACTTTTTTCCTGAATGTAGTGCTCAAATTGCAGTCATTCTGCAACTGTTTTGGCAAAAAGGCGCTATGTTATTGATTTTATTTGTACCAGTCACTTCGACGGTTATAATCTGAAGGCATATGAACACAGAGAAAATAGTGAAGTCTTACCCACCAAATTCATCGCCGTTAAGTGATATGTCTCTGCTTAAAAGTGATTATGCGCAGGTAGAAATAACAATCCTATATCTGCGAAAAAAGGGTGACAGCGGGTGGAACAAACTCCTTTTTGAAGCAATTGAGTTTTTACCAAAGTGGATAGAGCACGGACCGGAACAAGACCATTCGAGACGCCTTAGTGGTAGCTCTGATTTTAGTCTTCACTTTCGAAGAATTCATTGTACTATCGAAGAAGCACTCAATCGGTATGAGCATTACCGAAAAGCACAAACAATTTCTGTTCCTCAAACATCCAAAGAACTTGCGGATGGCAAGTTACCATATCTTCTAAATCTGCGTCGTCTTGGTGAAGAACCTACATGGCCACAAACATTTTGCGATTCTGATGGAGATTTTTTTTGGAAGAAAAGTCCATTCTGGGGATTTCGACCTGGTGGAGTGAGGAGACATCAACTTCTTGCACTTGATTCAGAAAATCCACTGGATAATTTGAATACTCGCGAACGAATCGAATTAGAGAATGTTCTTATTGAAAGACCATTGCTCATAGGATCGTGCCATCTCATTCTTCCTAATCCTATTTTTGCATCCGTGGAAACTAGATTTCAGAAATCGAGTCCGACCAAAATGAGTGTGCATGTAAGAGTCTTTCCTGGTGCGGACGCCAGTTCACTCAAAGCAATCTTTCGAGAATTTAGACCTGGAGGTATAGCACAACTTTTTGAAGTTCCCATTGCCGACTCTATTTTCTCCATAGACTTTGGATATGAACCACATGAAGTTGGATATGAAGTAGTTTGCTCGAAGAGAGGTATTCTATTTAGTTCGAAACCTTCAACCTTTATCCGCTCGATTAACATTAACCTAAGGTTAGTTACTGGAACAAAGAAAATATTTGTACCCAGCTCAGCTTCACTTCAATCGGGAGAAAATTATTCCGTTCCTATTATTGGGCATGAGCAAGTTTCTTTCACTGGCGAACCGGAGCTTCTATCTGCGACCACCATTGTTTTAAAAGATTGGCTTGAGTATAAAGAAAAGGCACGAACTGAAGAAGACCAATTATGGTTCAATGATGTTGAGACAGCAAAAAAGTGCATTAGAGATTTGATTGGAGCAGCATCGACTCTTGTACGGATCATAGATCCGTA
>CAZYOE010000273.1:0-4428 GCA_964648725.1 uncultured Pseudobdellovibrionaceae bacterium
ACAAATAGTTGGTATTGGCACGTGACTACACCCCACTAATTGGTAGAGAGGCAAACTTGGGGCTCTACCGGCTCACCAAATCGTGGAGCATAATCGAACATGAGAGTTTTTCCTTCGATTTTAGGTCCTAACTCATCGGGGCGTTCATTGAGATTTTGAAGCACCTTAACAGCCAACTGATATTGTTCTTCGGAAATCTCGTTATTGACGGCCTGTTCGAGGGTTTTAGTTAAAGACTGGGTCGATTTTTGTAGCAGAAGTCGTGCTCGCTCCCCTGTAAAACTACCATTACTGGCTCCGCCTCCAGCTTTAACGTTGAGGCCAAGCATCAATAGGAATATTACTAAATACATTTCATTTACCAACGATCTTAATTTAGCCATTAGTTTTTAATACCTTCCTAACGTCAGTTTACAGGTTACTCGTACCCAAGATACCGATGAGCAAGATATATGCCACGAACGGACACAGGTTGATAAGAACAACCCGAACCGAACCAACCGGCGGTTTGAAAACTGAATAGTCCATTTTCACGCCCGTCCGCTGAAACAAAACCTTGTTTAGTAGCAAATTGTTGAAAAAGCCCCATTCAAGCCACTCGAAAGCTCTTTGTAACCGGCTTTTGGGGGTCTCTGGAAAACAACACTTTCCGTTTTGAAAGCCTTAGACGTGCGATGTTAGTGGTCTCTGTCCTCAAAGAAGCAAAAATGCTGTTGCAAGTTCAGGATGAACTCCTATTTGAATGTGACGAAAAAATCGCCGAAGAGTTAAAACCAATTCTTGTTTATAAAATGGAAAATGTAATCAAATTGAAGGTACCTCTCTTAGTAAACGGAGGGATCGGACTTAATTGGGATGCTGCTCATTGATGGGCATTTCATAGCTGACAATAGGTTGCCACTGTAAAAGTCTTATACCTTACTTGGAGTCTGATTAGCCCGGACGCCTCTGTAACATAACGTTTTTTGATTAAAAATCAATGAATCCGAGACTCAAGAGCTTCATTGGAAGCTCTTTTGCGACCAGTTTTTGGGGGCTTTAGAAAGGGAACTGCCGTTTGAATTACTTAATCGTTAACATTAAAGACTCAAGCACTCCGGTTGTTGCTGAAACCAAAAAGGTAATCCAAGAGCGAGTCGTTGCAACCAAAGCATTAAACGACTTCACCAAATTTAAAGACGATTTTAAAGATAAACATAAATTATCTGATCTACTAACTCGAACTCCGTGTGGCCATATTGAAGGGACCCCACCAACTAATATCTCGGGTTCAGAGTTAACTAGTTATAAGGAAAAATATTTAAAATTACAAAAAGAAGTAAGCGACAAAAATGGGGAGGCGAATAAAGCCGAAAAACATGCGAGTTACTCGGAAGAGAACAAACCCAAATCTGCCACTGTCAACCCATCTCGGCCGGCACTCTATGAAATTCTCGATATAGTGGGGTTAACGGATAATCATATTAAAGCGTTCGTAAGAGATGAATATCTGGAAAGAATTTCGCGCGGGGTATACCGGGTCGCAGGTGGTGAAACAGATATCTATTCTGAGGTTCTTTTTAGGTCTGCAACGCTCAGGCTGAACTCCAAATCAGCAGTTTGTTTATTGTCAGCCTTGGAATTCTACCATTTGACAGACCTGATTTCAAAAAAAGTGTGGTTGATGGTGGATAAACAAAAACGCACAGCTAAGACAGATATTCGGGTTTTTAGAACCGCAAGTCCCCATTGGGAAATAGGTATTTGCAGAGAGAAAGGGTACTCTATTACCACGATCGAACGTACCCTTGTCGATTGTCTAATTCAGAGAAAACTTATCGGTACTCATACAGCGATTAAAGCGATAAAGACCGCCATAAGCAGAAAAGAGACTACAATGGCGAAAGTTATAAACATGGCGGCGAGGTTAGGTGTGGAACACCGGCTCTATGTGTATTTTGAGAGTCTCGCGTATTGATATCAAAGTTGAAAATGCTCTTAGTCTAGTTTATATATCCATTTGAAATAACTAAGTAAAATGCTACTTACGTCACAAAAAGTTACTGTATTTTGTGACAAAATGGATTGGACTTAGTCACAAAAAGTTGGTATATTTTGTGACAAGGGGTAGTGCATGGAAATGAGCATTGTTGACGCCATAAAGAAGAGACTGACCTCACATGGACGGGGCTGGTGTTTCACAAACAAGAGCTTTTTAGATCTTAATAGTCCTATGGGCGTGCGGAAAGCGCTGTCTCGTCTTGAAGATGAGAAGGTCATCCGGCGATTAGCCCAAGGCCTCTACGAATATCCTCGTCAGCATTCAGATCTAGGCGTATTGCCTCCGCAGATTGATGAAATCGCAAAGGCAGTTGCTGAAAAAAATGGAATTAAAATTCGACCATCAGGTGCCTACGCCGCAAATTTAGTGGGACTTTCCGAACAAGTCCCTGCGAAAGCGATTTTTTTAACAAGTGGCCCAACTAAAAAATTGAAAATTGGAAAACTTGAAATCATTTTTAGAGCAGCGAGGGAAAAATCCCTCCATGCCTCAGGCAAAGTTGGACTTGTAGTTCAAGCACTAAGAAATTTGGGTAAAGAACATATTGATGCTACCGCAAAAAATCGGGTGCAACGATTTTTAAAGGGAACTAGCCAAAAAGAACTAAAGGACAACCTCAAATATGCCCCTCAATGGATTCGCGATGTCGTCTTTAATGTGACGGAGACAAACTAATGAAAAAGGAACTCTATCTCTTAACTAAAGACGACAGAAGAACCTTCTTTGAAGTAGCAGCTTACGAAGATCAGAAATCTTTTGAGGTTATTGAAAAAGATTATTGGGTCGTTTGGACGCTAGGGCGACTTTTTTCAATTCCTGAGATCAGCAGTCACTTAACGTTCAAAGGTGGAACTTCACTTTCAAAAATCTTTGGTGTGATCGAAAGATTTTCTGAAGACATTGATGTTTCTATCGAGCGTGAGTTTTTAGGTTTTGGCGAAGACAAAAATCCTGAAAAACTATCATCAAAGAAGAAACAAAAAGAGCTGCTTGAGGAGATTTATAATGCAAGCTCAGAATACATTCAGAATCGACTCATGAGTGATCTAACTGCTGCCATCAGTTCAAAGTTAACAACTGACGAGGAATGGAAAGTTGTCACTGATCTTGATGATAGCCAGACTTTACTGTTTCATTACCCAAGCCTTTCAACCATGGGCGGTTATATTCGCCCAATCGTAAAAATTGAAATGGGTGCGAGGGCTGAGCATTGGCCAGTGAGTCTTCATGACATTCAAAGTTATGCAAAAAAGGCTTTAAAAGAAAAAATCACGGAAGAATCTGTCAAAGTCCGAGTGCTTGAAGTAGAACGAACTTTTTGGGAGAAAGCTACGATCCTTCACCAATATGCTCATTTGCCCGATGAAAGGAAAATACCAGCTAGATTTTCCCGTCATTGGTATGACTTCTTTAAACTACTCAATTCGCCCTTCAAAGAAAAAGCACTGAGCAATCTAGATCTTCTTGAGCGCGTGGCGAATCATAAGAAAGTTTATTTCTCCGCGGGATGGGCCAACTACGATCAAGCCCGGAAAGGTTCACTCAAACTTATGCCTCTTGAACGGGTTCTTGATGATCTCAAAAAAGACTACGAGCTAATGAAGCCAATGTTCTTTGGCGATATTCCCGCCTGGGATGAAATGATGAAGACCATTGCGGAATTTGAGAGCGAGTTTAATAAATAGGGTTTTAATGTTTAGGATGAGCTCAAGTGGTCATTTCCATCTTAGAAGAGTTTTCTAGGATGGATATATCTTGACCGTATTTTCAAAAAATGTCGATATTTATACAATATGAAGTGATTACTTAAAACTCCTCAGAAGGGGCCATTTTGAAGATTTTTGTCGACCGCTCAGGAATTTGATTTAAGTGTCCTACGAACTGTTTGGCGATCCTTTAAACATACTACTAAAAGGAATCTTTCGATTCTATGTGGGCGAGCTTCTTAGTTGTTTTGCGTTCTTTAGAATCAAGTCCGTAATGTTCGCGAATTAGTTTTTTGAGGTTTTCGGGAATCTCGCCATCATCGCCAGATTTCCGTAAGATTGACCTTAAGATTTTTTTTTCGTCAAAGCAGCGCGAACGCAAGATTCGTATTTCAGAGTCCCCAAATTCTTTTGCAGCATTTTGAAGAAGAAGATTTGCCAGTTCGGACTTGCTCACTTCGCCGCCTTCAAAGCCATCATTGGTGCGAAAAACCAGGGATTCTAGGATATCATTCATTTCTTTATTTATGACCAGTCTGTATTGCTCTTCCTCAATCTGCTTTCTCTTCTTCGATTTAGTCTGTTCCACTTCTGTATTAGTATCTGTATTAATATTTAATGTATTTGTATTCATTTTAAGACTTTCCTTGGGTTCATTGATCCCGCCGCCCACTCACTCTT
>CAZYOE010000274.1:0-2969 GCA_964648725.1 uncultured Pseudobdellovibrionaceae bacterium
CAACAACTCGATTGGATATGTCAGCGAATCGTTGATCCGCTCCCAATGATTCGAGAACACGTTTATGAGATTGGATTTGAGGGGCGATTTATCCTCAAGGCTGTTGCCCCTGCGCTTTTGGGAGATGCATTTTCCTATAAGGGAATGCAAGTTAGCGATGGTACGGCAGCGCAACGGGCATTTGAAGAACTTATCTCCAGTAATACGGACCCTGAAGAAAAGAAACAGATTACCTCTTCACTTCTCGAATACTGCAAAAAAGATACCTTGGTAATGGTAGAATTGGTTAGATGGTTATTTAACGAAATTAAGGTGGGAAAATGAAACTCACAAATATGAGATTAAGTAACTTCCAATCTTTTGGAACAGAACCCGAGGCTGTTAGTTTCGAAGATCTGACTTTTCTGATTGGTCCAAATGGCTGCGGGAAGACTGCAGTACTTCAAGCTCTCTGCCGTCTTTTTTCTTTTGATCCAAAGTATCGACATATTGTTCGGTCGGACTTCCATGTATCTAATACTGAACATGGAGTAGATTTAGATGTGGGAAAGTCACTTTGGATAGAAGCTGATTTTGAATTTCCGGAGCTGAATTCTGATGAAGGTGAATTTTCGACCATTCCACCAAACTTTGCTCATATGCGCCTTGATACCGCAGATGGTGTTCCCAAGGTTCGCTTTAGACTTGAGGCGACTTTAGATTCAGATGGTGAAATCGAAGAAATCCTGAACTATGTTCTGGAGGTTGACGAAAATGGTCAGCCTAAAAAACAGTCTCGCGTTCCCAAACAAGATCGAAATGGAATACATGTCCATTATTTGCCTGCCCGGAGAGATCCATCAGATCATATTTCCTATGCGACAAGTTCATTATTAGGAAAAGTGCTTAGATCTGTAAAGTGGAATGAAACCCGCGAAAACATTGCGACGCTTACGGATGAGATCAGCGACGAACTTAGTAACAATTTAGCAGTCGATGGTTTCAGCGAAGAGTTAGCAAATAGCTGGAAACGTCTTCATAAAGGAGATTTCTTTTCCGATCCTGAGGTCTCATTTCTAAAAAATGAAATGGATTCGTTGCTCCGACATCTTTCTGTGGGTTTTTCGCCGGGACATACTGAGAACTCAGTCGATTTTTCAAGATTAAGTGATGGTCAAAAGTCTCTTTTGTATTTGTCACTTGTTTTAGCTGCTCATGAGATTGGGAGGAAAGTTTTAAGTGGAACACTAGATTCGTTCAATGTCGAAAAGCTACGTCCCGCTATATTCACATTTATTGCGATGGAGGAACCCGAAAACAGTCTATCTCCGCATTACCTTGGGCGTATTATCAAATCTCTTTCTGATTTTTCGGATAGTGAAGATTCTCAGTCTGCTGTCGCAACGCACGCCCCCTCATTACTTAAAAGGGTTGATCCCGAAAATATTCGATATTTACGCCTTAATAAAAGTAGAGCATCGCAAGTAAAGATGATTGAAATGCCAAGCGATACAGATGAGGCTCATAAGTTTGTTCGTGAGGCTGTTTGTGCATATCCAGAAATCTATTTTTCTCGCCTCGTGATTTTGGGTGAAGGCGACAGCGAAGAATTAGTTTTGCCTAGGTTCATGGAGGACCATGATTTAGAGGTCGACCTAGCATCAGTATCCATTACTCCACTTGGGGGGCGCCATGTGAATCACTTTTGGCGTTTACTCCGCGGCTTAGACATTCCGTTTATAACTTTGCTGGATCTAGATTTGGGTCGTCATCAAGGTGGATGGGGACGTATTCGATATGTAGTAAATCAACTTTTGAAGTTTCCACAACCTGGAAGTACTTTGACTAAAGAAAACTTAAATTCATTACCTACATGGAATGGTAGTCCGCGATTATTAGAATCAAAATTTGGCCAAGATTGGATCAACTATTTGGAAAAAAATGGAATTTTCTTTTCAACACCACTAGATCTTGATTTTATGATGCTTAAAACATTTCCTAATGCATATCTGGTTGAAGATGATGAGCTTTCTAAACCAAGCGATTCGACATTATGCAGTGTTCTTGGTGAGAGTCATCATGATATCGAGCAGTATTCGAGTGATGACCATGAGTATTTTTCTGCCTACGTTAGCCGCTTTAAACTGGGAAGCAAGCCTGCCGCACATATCACCGCATTAGCGAAGCTGCGAGATGATGATTTATGTTTGGACACACCTGATGTGATTGGAAGACTAATTAATGCCGCCAAGAAAATTCTTCAGGAGATTAAAGAGTGATCCGCCCTGAGGATTGGAAACCTGCCGATGGCCTTGTTTTAGAGCCAAATGCTTTGGCAGCCGCGAAGGAGCGGGCAGTAAGTTTAGCATTAACAGCAGGGCCTGGTGCTGGCAAAACTGAAATGCTTGCACAAAGAGCAGACTTTTTATTGAGGACTGGAATTTGCCGTTATCCGAAAAGAATTCTCGCAATTTCTTTTAAAGTTGATGCCAGTCGTAATTTAAAGGAAAGGGTAAGGCGTCGTTGTGGCCCTGTGCTGTCAGGCCGATTTGATAGTCACACATTTCACGCTTTTGCAAAACGGATAATTGATAAATTTCGTCCTGTATTGACTGGAATTGATGCTCTTGATCCAGATTATCAAATTGGTGATCGAAGAGTTTCGAGAAGGCAAATAGCATTCGACGATCTTGTTCCCTTTGCAATTGATATTTTGAAAAGGTCAAAAGTAGCTCGAAATGCAGTTCGTCGTACCTATAGCGACGTATTTCTGGACGAGTTCCAGGACTGTACTGAACGGCAATACGAGCTGATTCGACTTGCTTTTTTAAACACTGATATTCGCCTGACAGCTGTTGGAGATACTAAACAACGAATCATGGGCTGGGCCGGAGCGCTCGAGGGTATCTTCCTGAAATTCGCCAACGACTTCCACGCAAGAGGCTTGAACCTATACAAAAATTTTCGATCTCAGCCGCTTCTGATTCGTA
>CAZYOE010000274.1:3027-4420 GCA_964648725.1 uncultured Pseudobdellovibrionaceae bacterium
GAATATTGGCTTTATTTTGAGGAAGTTCCTCATTCAGAAATCGCTATACTGGTTGCCAAACAATTAGAATTGTATGCAGAACACTTGTTTGCCGAACTAGAAAAACGAAAAATTTCCTACAGAAACGAGCAGAGTTTACAGGACATTTCTACTGAACCTGTTGTGCGACTTATTCTCGATTTTCTTTCTGTTTTGTATGCCGACCGAGAGCCAGAAGCGTATATACGTTTGATGGAATTATTGGCTGATTCTGGATTTGACGAAGATGATCAAGAAGCCTTGCGGGCGCACTGGCATAAATATTTTAATGACAAGCGAGCTGAAATTCGAAAGTCAAGCGACCAAAATATTGATTTCGATCCAATCTGGAATTTAGTTAGAGAATTTTTGAATAAAGTTGGTAGGGATCGGATAGTTTCACTTTCATCCGATTATGAACAAGGGTCTCGCCTCAATGAGGTTGTTAAGGACATAAAACAAAAAGTTTCAGAAATCTTCGTTGATGAAGCTGATGTCTTAAAAATGTTAGCAAGGTTTTCGGAAGACAGAGCCATTCGTATTATGACAATCCACAAAAGTAAGGGGTTGGAGTTTGATACAGTTATTCTATTAGGAATTGAGAGGGAGACCTTTTGGGGTGAAGAAGATGCTGAACGTTGTGCTTTTTTTGTAGGTGCATCACGTGCTAAGCGCAGGCTGGTTTTAACTCGTTCGGTAGAGAGGCCCTTGCCAAGCTCTAGGCCTCGTCGTTGGAATGTACAGCGCCGGCCCCATGAAGAGTTCATGGGATATGCTGAGATGTTCATTGACGAAGAATTCATCGAAAAGTGAATATAGTTAATGAATACGATGAGCAGGGGCGTCTCGTAGAGTTTTAATTCTAATCCTAAATAAGTTGAAATTTATACCAAATGTCGAAAGGAATTCGAGCAAGCGTTTGCCAAGAGCTTTCATCGAAAATGCTTGGGCAAAAAAAATATTAGCTAGTGGCTTGCCCATCACCGAAAAATTGATTTTACAATTGGATCTATAAATTCGATTTATAATAATCGCATATTTGATATGCTAAAGTATAATCTCAGACTTTTTTGTGTTGATCTTAGTGTCCGTTGGTTCCCCAAGAAAGGCGCTGATTATTTTTTTATCCAAAGCACTAAGGTTTTTAAGATTCAATACTGATTGATGATCTTTAGTTTCAAGTTCATACTCGCAAGAAACCACATATTCTGAGTCCGGAAATGAAAATTCAATTTTTCCATTTTCTTTTGGAATTTGTGATCCAGCATCAAGGATAATAGAGTTCTTTAAAAGGTACTCAGCAACTAAAAAACAATTACCATCTGGATTAAAATAAAATACTGGTTCATTATACTTTCGTCTTGTGATTTTCATA
>CAZYOE010000275.1:0-936 GCA_964648725.1 uncultured Pseudobdellovibrionaceae bacterium
ACTTGAATAATCGTGGCGATGCCAAGTGCGGTGCGAACGGTGATAATTTGGTCATTAAAACATTCAACATGACGGACGCGTTCGTCAGCAAAACCGAGGGACGGAGCAAGGAGTATGAGCCAGATGATGGATTTCATAAAACTCCTAATTTGAAACTATTGACTTAACTCAATCGAAAGATTAAAAAAATGGCAGCTTTATTAATCACTGCGCTAATTGAACAAATTTACGGATCAAGTTGAAAACAATGGAGTCCTAAATCTTCCAAATGAACTTCAAACGATTTTTAAGTGACCAGATGATGCATAAGTGAAACATGAACTTAATGAGTAAGATTTCAAGATGGTTATTCGTCATTTTAGTTAGCATTATCGTTACCTTTTTTACTTGGGTATATTTTTTAGGAGATATTGACTCTTGTTTAGATTCGGGTGGCTGTTGGGATTACTCTGCAAAACTTTGTAGAAAAGATGAAGCTAATGCCCAAGAACTCTGCGGCCACTCAAAACATTAATAGCATTGGGTTATGGTTTGGTATTCATTGCTATTTTTAGTCTGTAATGGCAGATTCCTTTATATGAAACCAAGCTTAGAAGGTTTTGTCTCCTTACAAAATGCAGACATTTATGTGAAAAGATTTGGATCGAAAGGATCAGATCTAGTTTTTATTCATGGAGGTCCAGGGTGGGATCATTCTTATTTTTTACCATATGCTCTTCCTCTAGCATTAAATTTTAAGTTAACTTTTTTCGATCTAAGGGATTGCGGTCAATCTTCCTCAAAAAAAACTACAAATAAAATAAATTCGTCCTATGTTGATGCCTGCGCTGAAGATATTGAGGATTTGCTGGAAAATTTGGAAATAAACTGCGCCAATATTCTTGGATTTTCTTTCGGAGGCAGAGTAGCCATGCGTTTTTCTTAAAAAAATCCTAG
>CAZYOE010000275.1:946-4417 GCA_964648725.1 uncultured Pseudobdellovibrionaceae bacterium
CCATCAACTAAAATATGTACTCTTTTTCCCAAGAAAAATCCTAGCAAAATTAATCGGCTTATTTTGGCATCAACTACATATTCCGGTGATTATCAGGAAATTTTGAGATCTAAAGAAAAATACAAAACTTTGATGGATCAGGAGTCGTCCGAACGAATTAATCAACTTTGGAGTCGTCCAGGCGATCAACATGGAACTGTCACTCGTGAATTAGCATTCGAGACATTGAAGTTCAATATTAATAGCCGTATGTATACCGATGTTGTAACCAAAACTCTAGATGGTATCCGCTTCACCGATTTGTGGGGATCTGGTTACTCAGTAGAGAAAACCAAATTTCTGTCAAAGAAAGATTATGGCCAGTCTCTTAAACAGTTAAAATCTAATTTGCTGATATTACACGGAGAAAATGACTTGGTTTTTCCAGTGGAGATGGCTGAGCAACTCCACCAACTCGTTCCTGGAAGTCACATCCATATATTACAGAACGCTGGACATCTTGCCCACATTGAAGCCAATGAGGACTGGACTGCTAAGATTAATTTATTTTTGAATCAGTAACGAACTTAAGGTATCTCATATATATGGCACTTACAAATCAACTCGAAGAATTTAACCCAGAATGGGTCAATCAATTTCGATCCGAGTCCGACCTCTTAAGATCCATTTTTAATGAAGATCTTCTTGGAATTTACCATGTCGGGAGCACAGCAATTCCTGGCATGATTGCTAAGCCAGAAATCGACATTTTAGTTGTATTAAAGCCTGAGGCCGACTTTCAATCGTATTTTGCTTCATTAGAACTACAGAGCTATCGTTATCGTGCTGATGCTCCATTCCCGCCGGGCCATTGGTATTTCAGTAAAGATATAAATGGCCGACGGACTCATAAACTACATCTATTTAGCTCTGAACATCGGACCGTAGAAGAACAAATTATTTTTAGAGATTACTTAATTAAGAACCCTAGCCGAGCTAAAATGTATAGAGAATTAAAATTAAATCTTGCTGCTTCAAACACAAAAGGCATGCTTGAATACCTTGAGGGGAAATCACCCTTTGTTCGTGAGACACTTCGTTTGGCAGGTTCCATACAAGATTAGCGATGCTAAAATATTTCTTTTAAAGTAATTTATTTTAAGAGACCTATCCCATTTTGACAGGTCTCTTGCTATTTGCTCGGTTTTTTTAAATACCATTTTCGGGTGATTTATTCTGGCCATCAGTTCTCGATTTCTTTAGTGATAAATATTCCCCAGGGATTTTCTTTTGTTCGAGGACCAAAATCAAAAGCCAGTTCGAGTTTTAATTCACCAGCAGCCTTTAGATTTTGAATGGAGGTGATTCGATCTCCAGATACCCGAACAGTTTTGTGTTCTAGATCAATTTCAAATCCTTTTCCATAAACTCGTTGAGAAACCTGTTTCTCTGTCGAGAATCGCACAACATTTTGAGCTGCGCCAAGATATGCCTTCATGGCAGTTGGATGAATCATTTCTTGCGCTTGAGCTAATTTACCTTTCACGTTCTCTGGTCCCCATTGGTACCGAAGTTCTAAATAGTGTTTGATAGCAGCTAGAATTTCCACCTCAGGTTTTGGCATAGTCATTGGTTCAATCAAGTTACCTTCTGTATTGAAAGAAAGAACAACGGGCGATTGGGTCGAAAGAACAAAAATCACCACAAGGCTCAGGAAGTTTATAGCAAGGCTCGATAGTGAAAATATTTTTAAAAACTGATTTGAGTGGGCAAGGTCACTCAAAATTCTTGGGAGCTTTAGTTCCTTTAATTTGATTTGTGTTTGCATGAATTTTCCTAAAATTAATAACGAAGTGAAGCTCTCGATTGTTCTTTTTCAGATCGACGTTTTTCTATTTTTGAATTCACAAAATTAACACCACTTGAAACTCCATTGCGTCCGGCAGAATAAATAGCTCCAGCTCTTGTGGGAGCTGCGACCATTGCTGCAACGGCTGCGGGGCCAATGGTTGAAGACATTGACTCAAGTCCACCATTAACTAAGGACCGCACAAGCATGGGTGTAGCCAGCATAGCTATGGCGATTACGAAGTTCATCACAATCAATTCAACATAGCTTCCTTCACTCCGGTACATTTCACCGAAGCTAAGACTTGCGAGCATTGCACCCAAAATCGCCCAAACAATTTTCCACGAAGCAACTTCAATCATTCCTTTAAATAAATTTTTGGTGATCTGACTTGTTCCTGGAAATAAATTGAATAACAGTAACAGCGGAGCTGTGATCATGTAGAATAACCAAAAAAAGTGATACATTGCTAATGTCAAATATCGAGCGATGTACAACACCAAATAACTGATAAATGATAACCCCGCTATAATCAAATCGTCGAACTGTAAGAGAACACTTTTGACAGACAATGAGTACCCTTGAGATTTTTCCTGCGCCATACGAATTATGGTATCAATATTGTTTATGTGATCAATTTTTTCAGCAACTCCATCAGCTAAAAAAATAATGGCACGGCTTATATCAGGAAAAGCAGCTAGAAGAAGCGTTGCAATGACAGCTCTTCGTAGAGTCTCAATAAAATCAAATCCACCGCCAGGAGCCTTAAACCAAGCTGCCACGATGGCGATAGAGAAAAACACTGGTAACATCAAATAATATAGCCGGACAAACTCTTGGTGGAGATCGCGCATTAATGTACCCAGAAGTTCAAACTGTGGCATCTAATCACCTCCGTTGATTGGGGCCAGCTTTGTATCTTGCGGTAATCCGCCAAATGCGGAGGACAATCCGTCATACTGTGAACGAAACTGGGCTGACTGAACTTTTTCTTTTCGATTCATTAGAGCCATATTTTCTCCCATTATCTTCAGCATCATCGAATTGGTCCGAAGGACCTGAGTTGTGACACTGATTAAAACTGCTATGGATTGAGCGGTTAGCTTTGCCGCTCCTTGGGGATTCACTGATTGTGAATGATCTATGATTCTTCGACTTTCTTGATCAGCTTGATCGGCAAAACGAAATAGAGTTCCATTCATCGCAATGCTTTCACTTGCGGATTGATCTTGTGCCGCTTGTAATCTTGATTCAGCAGTTTGAGGGATTCGCCCATACAAATCTTGAATTGCTGATAACGCACGATCGGCGGAGGTCAAATCTCCATAGATGCCAGGATTAAAGCGTGGATCTAGTATTCGGATAACATTGAGGCCATCTCGAATGCCACGGTTTATATCTCTCAATAAGTTCAGTGTATTGGCGCCTGTGCCGAGAATCTGTTGTAATTGTGCGAGCTGTTGGACTGCGTTCGCAAGAATCTGCACAAGCACGGCAACGTCGCCGCCAAAGAAATCGGCCCGACTGGGTTGAGGTATGAGCAGAGCAAAGGGCATCACCAAGCCCACGATTGCCTTTTGAAGTTTGGTCATATTCCTCCAAACTTTAAATGTTGATTTTGCTAAAGTAGATATTAAATTTCT
>CAZYOE010000276.1:0-4357 GCA_964648725.1 uncultured Pseudobdellovibrionaceae bacterium
TTTACACTGTTGCCAGTTTTGGCAACATTTGATATATTGAAAGTAGATGAGGCGAAGGGAATACGCGGTTCGGCTGACCGTGAACGGACTGAGGATAGTCAAAGTCGTTATCGATCCTCACTATGAGCTTAAGCACAACGAATCCATTTCCGATAGCGTCATCTTAAAACTTGTTGAACAGCTCGATGGCGGTGATTTCGAAGCTGAAGATATTGATGATGGTTTTGAATATTTCGTAGCAGATCGTTTGGAGCTTTCTGGAAAATTCTACAAATTGATTTGGCTGCTCGAAAAAGGAGAACTCTACATTGGCATAGTGAATGCCTATAGGAGGAAATGAACATGGCTTTTCCAAAAGAAAAACAACTCGCAGTGATTAGAAAAAAACTCGAGAAGGCTGAAGGGACGCTCATGCTCCCCGAGAAAGCCACACCTCTTGAAAAGTTCCGGTGGGATCTTTGCCAAAAGTTTGTCCGCTACAAAAGAGAGAATGATCTGACTCTTGATGAAATCGCCGAGCCGCTTGGGATCGACAAAGGTAAAGTAAGTAAAATTCTTAGGCACCGTATTGATGAATTTTCGACCGATCGCCTCATTGGTTATTTGCAGATTCTGTATCCCGACACGAAATTGAAGGTTGGATAACTCAGGGGCAGATTGTTTTTGGGGTTATTTGGGCAGCGGGGGCAAGAGATCTTTCAGAAACAATGCTCAGCAGCTACAATCCTTTTTTATAAACAAAGCTGATCTCTGAAAATAGGTCACTAATGCTATCCAAAAAATAGCTCTGAAGCTCATGGCAGCAAGAGTTCTATTTTCAAACAACCCGCCTTGAAAAATATGACCAACAAGGTAAAGCAGGGCAAGTGCATTAAAACCCGCCAGTACTAAAGAAACCTTTTTTGCGCAGCTATTTAAAGCAAATGTCAGATACGAAGTTAAAACATAGAAAAAGCCAGAAACAAAGTTAAACCATAGTATCAATGGAACTGCATTGCTTCTGGTGTCTAAGCCGCCCTCAGTAAACAAAGCTCTGCCACCGGACACCAATGTAAGTACCCCAAAGACAAAAATAATTAACGCAATCCAAAAATTTGCTTTCTTCATAATCACCATGTGCCACGAACACTATCCGTTCATTATTAGTGTCTCAAAAACATTTCTCGCCTTAGCTTTCATTCACAACTTTTTTTGATTTCATAACAAAGAAGCCAAGAAGAAACACGCTTGTGGTCATGCTTATGGCTCCAAGAAGTACAAAGATTGGAGGCGCAGACAGTACAAGCTCTGCCAAGATGCCCATTGGCATTAATAATCCGCAAACACCTGCCCATGAAACGATCTTTTTTTGTTTTGGATGAATATCGAGTTTGAACAGCAAATAGCCAATAAGCACGTGCAAAAATGCAAACAGATTGCCATGTACGTGCGCAAGCCGGGCCTCAAAGTGTTTGCCGCTACTATAGGAGGCGGCCCACTCTGCTGCATTGGGCGCAAAATCTCTAAGATAGATTAATAAAAATCCATAGGCCATAAAGCCAGCCATAACATAAAGTCCGATAACGATATTTTTTTTACCTTCCACTTGGAATACTCCTTTTAAATGAGAAATGAAATTCTAGAGATCGCGCCTAATGTTTCCAGCCTTCATGGCTAAACTGACTTTCATAATCTAAGAGAGCGTTGTGAATTTTTAAATGGCCGCTGTCATACTTGCCCAATTTGAAATCTTCAGCGCCTTCAAGAATCAAAGCGAGTACCGGATGTACGGCGGCATCAGCTTCAGGCTCTAGTTTGCATGTTGTAAAAATCTCATTCACCACATTTGTGAGTTTGCCACCGTATTCAGTTACTATTTTGACATTATTCTTTCGGCCTTTTAACTCGCTCATGAAGCCTAATATTTTCTCCATGCGGATTTTTAAATCGTTATTCGCCTGAAACTTCTTAGAAGACTTTGTCAGTTTTTCTGACTTTTTGCTGTGCCCGGAATGATCGTGAGGATTCTGCGCATGGGCAACGTAAAGAAGGAGGCTTGTTAATACAGTAATTATTAATTTCATATATATTCTTTTTCTATTTAATTAAATAGAGATACGAATCGGTGATAGCGAGGATTTCGTGCTCCACGTTTTCCGGTATTTCAAAAAAACTTCCAGCCTCAAGCACGAACCTATTTCCGTTTATAAGGAATTCCACCTCGCCGAACTGAACGATTAATATAGCTTTTGTCGAAGTCGTGTGTTTTTCTAAAACCTGCGACTTTTTAAAGCCCAAGCCGATACATTTGAAAGATGGGCTAGCAAGAACTTTAACTGTTTTTGAGTTTTCATTTAAGATGATCTCATCTTTTAAGATACGTTTCATAATTTTCCTTCATTTTTACGACCGAATATTTTTATGCCTGCAGTTTTTAATATTTTAAAAGGCACTTTGTTTGCGATGGTGGCTGCCGATTGTTCAATGATCTTCACTCGCTCAATGCTTAGTGTGTTCATAAATTTTTGACCGTCCGTAGTCAGTGTTAAACATTTTGAGCGCCGATTACCTTCAACTTCATTTCGTTCGACAAGTTCTTTTTTTACGAGCTCATCAAGCATCCGACTAGTTGCCGACATAGACAGAGCTAGTCTTGTAGCAATATCGTTAATATTTACGTCCGGCTCTCTATCAATAATATGCAAAGCTGCTACTTGGGAAAAACTTAAGCTCTTTTCGCTAACAACTACGGCCAATCTCTCAATGACTTTACTAAAAAGCATTCTAGTAAATTGTTCTATCGGTGAGTTTAAAACCTTGTTACCCATAAATACTAATTTCCCTTTGGTAAAGTCGTTACAGAGGCCTCAATCCGGTAGTTGCCGTGACACGCTAAACATGAGTTGGTCATGGTTCCTAGGCGATCAATGATTTGGATCTGATTTAACTTCTTGGAATCAATGTCAGCCGCCAGAGAGTCGAAGTCCTTATGGAGCTGCATTCCCATTGTTTTAAAATCGAGCGGAAGTTTC
This sequence comes from uncultured Pseudobdellovibrionaceae bacterium, assembly GCA_964648725.1. Classification (GTDB taxonomy): domain Bacteria; phylum Bdellovibrionota; class Bdellovibrionia; order Bdellovibrionales; family Bdellovibrionaceae; genus CAUJGP01. The sequence continues at coordinate 3,012 of CAZYOE010000276.1, forward strand.
GCCATCAGCCCGGGTGTGGCGTCGACAGCCATGGCCATCCCTGCTGATTTGGCCGCCATTGCAGTGGCGGCCAAATCATTTTGCGCGACGCCATGCAAAACACCATTTACAGCCGCAAGAATGGTTCGCATTTCGCCCAGCACCATATCTTTTTCTTTAGGGCTGAGCTGAACAGCGAGTCGGTTGTCCGAGCTGACTTCTGTTGATCCTTTATTAAACATGTACAAAAGCGATCCGACGGTTAGAACCCAAAGTGAAAGAGAGAGATAAATAAACTTTTTCATAAGTCCTTTCTACAGCGGTGCCGCTTGGCACACTCATGATCTTAACAACTCCTACTTTAACAAGCCGAGCGAGTTTTAAGCTCTGCGCCTCACTACATTTGTTCACTATATACAATAGTTGCAATAATGCAAGTAAATAAGATGAGCTTCCATGGCATACCACATTGCCAGTCGATTCCTAGACACTTCATTAGTAATTATGTAGACGTAGAGCGTGAAATCGAATCAAATTCTTGCAGAATCTCATCGCTCCGAACATATTGGCTGGCTTCGCGCATCGGTTCTGGGCGCAAACGACGGAATCGTTTCAACAGCAAGTTTGATTGTTGGTGTGGCCGCAGCAAACTCTACACACCAGAATATCTTACTGACTGGTCTCGCAGGACTTGTCGCCGGCGCAATGTCGATGGCTGCAGGTGAATATGTCTCCGTCAGCTCGCAAGCCGATACCGAAAACGCGGACTTGGCTCGTGAAAAAGCCGAACTTGAATCTAATGTTGAATTTGAGCGTGATGAATTAGCCCAAATTTACGTCGGACGGGGATTGGAACTTGAACTCGCGGCCAAAGTTGCAGAACAACTTATGGCTCACGATGCGCTTGGTAGTCACGCCCGTGACGAGCTGGGCATCACTTCGGCACTGAGTGCGCGACCCATCCAGGCCTCGCTAGCGTCGGCCGGCGCTTTTGCAGTAGGTGCTGCAATGCCACTCGTAGTTGCTCTCATTTCACCACTGAGAAATATTGTTCTCGTTGTTTCGATTACCTCTCTTGTTTGTTTGGTTTTACTTGGCATCTTGGCAGCCCGCGCCGGTGGGGCGAATGTATGGAAGGGAGCCTGGAGAGTTCTTCTCTGGGGCGCACTCGCGATGGCCATCACAGCGGGGATCGGTAAAATTTTTGGTACAGTTGTGTGACGCTTCAAAAACTGTGATCAATATACATTTCCCGAAGGAGCGTCAGCCATCAAACTTTGATGGAGACGCCCCAACGAGAAATTTTCGAAAACATCTTAGCGAAAGCTCTTTGCCTCTTCTGGAAAGACGCTGATGGGTTTCCAGTC
>CAZYOE010000277.1:0-4324 GCA_964648725.1 uncultured Pseudobdellovibrionaceae bacterium
ACCGATATCTTTCTATGACTTTAAAATCCCAACTCGAAAATGTCGTAAAAAGTTATCAACATTTCTGAAACGACTTGGATGGCAAAAATGTATTTGAAAAAATACTTTCCACTTCTGTGGACTTTACCAATTCCGAGCGAGCCTCTATTTTTATTGATCCTAAATACAATTCGCCGAACTCCAATCACTCGTTAAAATCTATCTTATCAACCGGAGTCAAAAACAATAAACTTGTAGTGGACGTCGAGCACGGTATTGTCGGTCACGTCTATCGCACAAAACAAAGCTATATCTGCAACGATGTTAGCGTTGATCCATACTTTTACGATGGTGTCGATCGCCAAACCGGCTACAAAACAAAAAGCACCCTTGTTGTTCCCCTTTGGTTCAAAGAGTCTGATCCCATTGGCGTTGTTCAAGTTCTCAATAAGCGCGACGGCCAATACTCTGATGATGATCGCGTCATTCTTGAACTCATTTCTATCTACGCAACAATGGCACTCGACTACCTTCATAATCTTCAACAACTTCATGATTCAGAGAATATCATCGAACAGACCCGGGGAATATGGGGCAGGTCCATCGAAGGTGTCTCACTTAAATCTGAAAATGTTCAACTTCAAGAGGTCTATAATAATCTGAAGAATTACGCTTTGAGCGATTCGTCAATTTTCATCAGAGGGGAAAGTGGCACCGGTAAAGAAGTAATCACTAAACAAATTCACCACTATAGTAGCCGCAAGCGGGGGCCACTGATTGCTATCAATTGTGCGGCCATTCCCGAGCAGCTCTTTGAAGCCGAATTATTTGGTGTCGCCAAAGGAGCTGCTACTGGCACGGTTGCACGCAAGGGTAAGATTGAAATGGCCGATCATGGAACTTTATTCCTGGATGAGATTGGAGAAATGCCATTAGACTTACAAAGCAAATTATTGAGAGTCCTCCAGGACAAACGGGTCAGTAAGTTAGGGCAAGATACAGAAGGTTCGGAGATTGATTTCCGCTTAGTCTGTGCCACCAACAAAGACCTCAAAGAATTGATTAAGCAGGGAAAATTTAGAGAAGATCTCTACTATCGTATCAATGTGATCGAAATTCAGTTGCCCGCTCTTCGAGAGCGCAAGGGAGATCTTAAAATTATCTCAACTTCAATTCTTGAAACTTTATTCTATAAAAGAGGCTGGAAGCCCAAAGAATTGTCATCAAGCGCCCTTGAAAAACTCACAAACTATCAGTGGCCTGGTAATATTAGAGAGCTTCAGAATAGACTTGAAAATGCATACATTATCAGTCAAAGCAGTCCACAAATCGAACCAGAACACATTCAACTTCCTACCGTGTCGATTCAATCTCCTGAAAATTTACTACCATCAAATTCACCTTTTGTCGCGGACAACATTCTCAAGTTGCCCATGAAAGAAGCTAAAATTCAGTTTGAGCTTAAGTTAGTAGAGCACCATATCGAACAATGCCAGGGCAATAAAACAGAAGCGGCTCGCCATTTGGGAATCACTCGTGAAGGCCTTCGAAAAATTTTGATTCGCAATAGAGCGTCCTAAATTAATACGCCAACTAGTTCTGCGATATCCGAGAAATTCCAATGAAAGTTGGCACTAAAAGTTGGTGCTTGTATCATCCCAAATAGAGTAACGCCGTATCTTCAATAGTTTAGCTTTTGGCCTGTCACTTGCACAAGTACTAAGGCAGGAGGTGCCTTTGGAACAACAAACAAAGCAAAAAAATCTGGATAGATCACACTGCCTCTACATCAGCCAAATGAACGAGGAGCTTAATTTTCTCTGGCAGGACGCTCACTCGGTAGAAGAGCTCGAAATGAAAGAACGCAAACTGCGTCAATTTTGGGAGCTGTACCGATTTTATCGCAAACAAAAAGAATTTTTGTCGATGAATTAAAGAGACCTGTCGTAGAACGTCTCAACGGAATGAGGCGTAACCGCAAGCCCTCTTCTCGATGGATGCCGAGAAGAGGGCATTTTTATTTATTAGATTCTTTTAACATCTAGAGCGACATCGGTGAACTTGACTGTGAATACAGCGACCCATTTTTTTTCAAGCCGAATAAATCCACTTGCCTAAACGCCTGAATAGCTCCAGATTCCCTTCTATCAGTCAGTTCACTGAGTCGAAGGGGAAGAGTTTATGGGGACAATCATCAGTTTAATGCTACCGCTTGTCTTCGTTTTTAGTGTGGCCAGGGCCGACAACAGCCATCGTGTTCGTGTCATCAATGAAGGCTCCACTGCCCTCAATCAAATTTTAAATATTATTGAAGGAGCACAGAAAACCTTAGATCTTGAGTATTTTCTCTATCGCAAAGACCTCGGTGGAAAAATTGTAACTCATGCGCTTCTTAAAAAAGCCAAAGACGGCGTAAAGATCCGCATGTTATTAGATCACTCCACCACGTTAGTGGAGATAACAGATCTATTTGCACAACGTTTTATAGATAATGGCATTGAGGTTCGCTACTTCAGTCGTTCATTACCATTTAGTAGCAAAGATACTCTGTGGCGCAATCACCGAAAACTAATCATTGCCGATAGATCACGCGCCATGATGGGTGGAAGAAATATCGGCAACGAGTATTTTGACCAAAACAGCAAGTTTAACTTTATTGATCGTGACATTTATGTAGAGGGTCCCATCGTTACCAAAATGACTCTTAGCTTCGAGCAATTCTGGAATTCTAAAGAGACATCCATCCCTCGAATAGAATGGTTCTATCGAGAACGTTATAACGGACTTTCAAGGTTGAAATCATGGATTTTGGAAGTTGATAAGTTTTTTGAAGAGGACCCCGCAACCATTGCCAGGCTGGAACTTCAAAAAATCATTGGTGGTCCCTTGTTAAGCTTAACACCCGTGTTTGACTGCAGGGAACCTCTGTTTGTCTCTGACAATGCGCAAATACCCAAACACCCTTTTGTGAATAAACTTTTTCTACAACTCCTAAAGAACGCAAAGCGTGAAATCGTTACTGAAACACCCTATTTTATCTTGAAACACCAGGGTTACGAATTGTTGATGAAGTTCCTTGATGAAAGAGGGCGCTTTGTTATGCTGACCAACGGACTTTATTCAACCGATGTTGGACTTGTTGCCGCCGCCTTTATGGAACGAATCAAGGAACCAATAAAAAAAGGGGCAAAGGTCTTTGTTTATGGAGGCAGCCATCCTAATTACCCCATGGTCACAATCCCCGCCGAGAGATCGGTTTGGGGAATTCATTCTAAAACTGTAGTTTTCGATCAAAAGCACACTCTTATCGGCACTTTTAATCTCGATCCCCGCTCTGTGAATTTTAATCATGAGCTTGCCTTTGTTTGCATGAACAACCCTGAACTGGCCGCCTTTGTCATATCTGATATTCAAGCTCATAAGGACTATGCGGGCCAGCTTGGACTAGATGGCATGCCTATGGATAATAGGTACCCTTACTTTGAAGCCTCACCTATAGTTAACGTTGGTTTGTGGGTCTTCACTCCTTTGATTCAATATTTTGATGAATTTTTATAGTAAAAGTTGCCTTTATATGAAAAAAGGCCAAAATAGCTCGATGAAAAAAAATGAGTTCTATCAAAAAGGCTTAAAGTTCGAATGCCAGGGTTCTGGTAAGTGTTGTACTTCTCATGGAGAATACGGATTTGTATTTTTAACGCTTAAAGATCGCCAGAGAATAGCCAAACAACTTGGTGTGCCAACAAGAAAATTCACTCAAGACTATTGCCAAAAAACTCAGGGATATTTTCATTTGCGTGAAGATATGGGAAATCCCGATTGTTTATTCTTAAAGAAAAAACGATGCAGTATTTATGTCGCACGCCCCACCCAATGCCGGACTTGGCCGTTTTGGCCAGAGGTTCTCAATGCTAAAACCTGGAGCAAAGAAGTTGCTACTTTTTGTCCTGGTGTGGGCAAGGGCAAAGTCCACCAAGCCGAAGAAATTGAAAAAGTCAGTTCCATACAAGCTGAAAGTGAAGCGGCATTGCATCGCGAGGCGCGACGATGAGTTTGCCTAGTTATAAGTGTCATTTGTTTATTTGTACGAACACTAAGGAAAAAGGCTCCTCTTGCGGCCCCAAAGGTGCCGCTGCTCTTCGCATTGAACTCAAAAAAAGACTCGAAGAAAAATACCCAGATAAAAAAAACTTATTCCGTATCAATGCATCAGGCTGCTTAGGACAATGTGAAAAAGGCATTGCGGCGGTTTGCTATCCTAAAGGCGAATGGAAAACTGAGCTCACCGCTCAAGACATTGACTCTTTAGAGGCCTGGACCATTCAGCAACTTAACGACTAATTAG
>CAZYOE010000278.1:0-4314 GCA_964648725.1 uncultured Pseudobdellovibrionaceae bacterium
AACCAAGTATAACAAAAGTCCTGACTGCCCCCGTTATTGATGTAGAGCCCTTTTTCCAATGGCATTCAATTTTTCTTTTTCTCGAGTTGTCGCGTCTTTGACCAGCTGATCGAGTTCTTTTGCAGATTTCCCATCGAGATTGGCTTCAATTCGAAAAAGCTTCGCCCCAGCAAAGATCAATGCCATTCCTTTGATATTCTGCTGCTTCGCCTTCTCAGAAGTGAATGTGCAGATCACTAGCTCGTAGCCTTTGCCAAGATCTTTGGGGTCATCAGCACAAACATCTTTGTACTGAAAAATAACTGATGCCAGTTTCCCTTGGCCTAAAACTTTGAGGTGCTCGGCTCGATTGAGATGGTGAACTGAAAGTTTCGATAGTTCGACAGCTAGTTTGTGCTTTTCAAGCTCGAGTTGAACTCCATAGTAGCCAATAAACTTGGACTTTTTTGTGAACGAATCACCACGCGCTGAGCTTATACTTACAGTCAATTCAAGCAAAAAAACGAGTTGGAGGAACTTCATTTCTTTCCTCCCTTTAGAAAATCGAGATCGCCATCTTCCCCAGCAATTTCTTCGATGGTGAGTTTGACCCAGCGGCTGAAAAGACGTTTTGTCGGAAGACCATCAATGCGACTGCTGGAGTCGCGACCGCTGAGTAAGAAGTCGAGGCTCACGTCAAAGTAGCGCGCCATCGCAAGAAGATGGTTCGGATCGATCTGATGTCTGTCGGGCTTCAGATATCCGTTGAAGGTTGAAAGAGGAACACCGCAAGCTTTTGCTGCCTTGCGGGCGGACTGGCCCTTCTTCTTCAAAAGATCTCGAAACACCAGTTGAAGTTTGTGGTGCATGCTACTATAGCCTGAGGCATTTTGACTGCATCGGGGAGTCGCGGACGAATCATACAAACAGTCAACATTGTTGGCGACTGCGTAGTCACCTTCGATGACCTGGATGACGAAGGCCAAAAATTCTTCCTGAGTGAGGCCCGACGGATCAGGCTGAAGGCCAACGACCGTAGCTGGCTCAATTAAATGGAATGATCTGTTTGACAGACTCCTTGAGTTGCGAAAAGACCGGGGGCTGCCCGGGTATCCTAAAGATTGATGATGCGCCCGAGGAGAACTATACCGACCGTTTATTTTAGTGGCCACCTAGTATTTTTGCACAACTCAATCCAGATCCACGACTTATTGTAGGAGGATTAGGCTTTGGCAGATTCACATCCATGAATCGCAGCCGAGCAGCCGAGGTGCGTGCCTTTTGTGCATTGTATTCACTTTCGGCCAAGCTGTACTGAGTTCGGTCCGCCGACAGGCGCCAGAAGTCTTGCCACTTGGTGCCCGGCATATTGAGAGTTTGTTCAAAAACTCGCGCTCTGTTTGGTTCATGCTTCGAATACCAAGCTAGAAATGCACGGACGTTTTGGAGTCGCTCGGGGCCGACAGTTGCTATTAACTCGAGAAATGTCGGTTTAGATGTCAATGCCAACATTTTGTCGGCCAAGGTATTGTAGGCATCGTCACCAAATTGACCCATCATTCCGAGTAAGAGATCCATAGTCTTGGTATCCATCCCAACTTTGTCCATAACCGAATAAGCTCTTTCGAATCGGGCCGCGGTTTCGCGACCCTTCGAGCGATCTCCTGATAGTGCTGCCACCAAATATGCTTCAGCTCCCTCTGGATATCGGAATAACTCACTAAGCCAAAACGAAGCATTCTTGTGGTTTAGCCACTCTTCTTTCATTAATAGTTCCTTAGGAATTTCCTGCCTGTATTGTTTTGCTCTCCTCAGAAAGTCGACGACAATTTCAGGATTTTGGCGCACCATTTCATAATCTAATACCGCATCCATTGCGGTATTAAAGTAAATTTGATCACCAGCAAAGTTGATCTTCATGTCTGGCCGGGACAAAATCGTGGTATGGGCTTTTGCTCTCGCGATGAAGTCAGCTACTTGCGAATCCGTCCATCTCAAAGCCTCAAATTGTTTCATCAACTCAGATCGGTTACCGCGATTCGATTTGAAATCAAGAAGGCTTACCGGATTCATCAGTTCATCGAAAAGGTGAGACGCATCCGAGACAGATCCCGGGGCGTACTTTGCCGCTCGAGAAAATCCAGTTGCGGGGTCGATGAGCACTATATTGTCACCGAAATTGCTTGTCTGCCTATACCAGCCAATGTCATTTTCAGGATTCCAGTCGGCACGCAAATCGACACTTAGATAAGTGCCTTCACGTCCGTAAAATAGCCATCCTTCTTCGCTTCGAAAGTAAGCGTCTTTGACAAACAACCACTTTCTTATCCGGCTATCGTACATTCTCTGACTTACGGGATCGTAGGTCCACCTATCATTCGAAAATTCCGGTCCATACTTGTCAGCCCAGGCGTTATCCTTCTCTTCACGATGGCGACGCAGATCCTCTTCGTTCCACTGTTGACGTGAGCTCGAACGATACAGGCCTTCTGTTGTCCCGTACTGATCGTACCGTTGGCGTTTCTCAGGATCTTTTAAGATGTCATAGGCCTCTTGCATTTCTTTAAACTTAGCCTTGGCGTCAGCAACGCCGGGGTTTTTATCGGGGTGATACTTATGCGCAAGACGACGATGGGCTGTTTTAATTTCGGCCAGCGTCGCTGTATTGGAAACACCTAAAATTTCATAAAGAGATTTGGCGGAGCTTTCGATGGAGAAAAAAAGGCAAATTATCAACACGAAAGCTGTAAAAAACGATCCCTTAAACCTCAGGAATTTTAACTCTCCATAAGAAAATTGAAAGGTCATGGCGCATACTCCTTAAAAAGTTCTGAATTGAGTTCGGGTAAGATCTCGGACCAAGCTCGAAAGGCGGGCCCAGTAGTTAGGTACCTGCGATAATCCTCCAATCCCTGACCGTTTAAGCCGACAATTTTTTTTAGTTCCGAGTGTGTTTCTTTGTCCAATGCCATGAACGAAGGACCAACCTGCTTCTGGAGGTCCCGCGAGAGTCCTTCGGCTGCAGCTAGCGCCCCCAATGGATTCTCAGCGTGAATCATGCGGAACTGTTCCTGGTAGGCGTGCAGTTCGCTCAGAATCGTGAAGATGTCCATACGCATGAGGTACGCAGTACCGTTTTTTGCAGCGGCATAATCATAAATCTCATCAAAGTCTTCAAGGTGAATAACCTCATGAAGTGCAACAAAAGCGTCGGCTCGGTGAGACATGAGAACCAAATGCTGAGGCAGCTGCTCTTCGAACTGACGTAAATTCGTGGCGAGCCATTCATTTCCCTTGCTGAACGCCAGGTATCTGGAAGGATTGTCTGCGTAGGTCGAAGCAAGTGTATTGCCCAAAGGGCTGGCAGTGTCTGGCAGAAGTACGAAAGCAGCACGATGATGACGGTTTGGAGAGTCCGCATAGACCTGAATACGTGCCTGAGTACGAGGCGCAAACCCTAGTGCCGCCGAAAATTCCTTAGGTGTAATCAAGTAAGCTGTTCCACTCCCAACGACGGTTTGAGAAATCATATGCTGGTTGTGCGCCCAGCGGGGCGTAAGCAAAGCCGAACAGCTGGCACTTACATTCAAGCCAAGTGAATGCGTCTGGGCGTTGGACACACAAACAAAAAGCGTCATTACAAGCGTACTCAAAAGCCATTTAGCCAACGTGGGCACCTCAAAATCTAAGATATTGAATTCATCTAGAAATTTGCATGATCTATGCCAGTTTTCAACAGCACCCAAAATTTGCGAATTCGCCTTTAAGTTCAAAAGTTTAGATGCCACGCAATATTATATAGATATATATGAAGTTGTCATTCTCTGCGCGAACTCATACTTTCGAGGCCACCAGCGGGTGCGCAACAGTTCCCCGCAACCAATAAAAGACTTGGGCCTAAAACCCAGGGCTTTCGCCGTTTTAGGGGTCTTTAAAAATTGAAACGGGTTAGCTTTTGGCGGTTTTTTGTTTTTGGACCACGGTTTGGACTCAACGGCGCGGATAAGTCGCGTTAATTCAATCAAATTTTGTTTACCGATGTCGAAAAAATATTTTTGCCATTCCGATGCCATGAAAAATGGTCGGAGGCACACCTGCGCCTAAAATTTGGCGACTTTTTGCGATCACGTCCCTCGTGGTGAGTGGAGTTGTTGTGCGCGTGCTCACCGTCAGGGCGCACAGATCCGTTTAAGTCGGATAAGACTTACTGTGGTGTAGCTAAATTTTGGTAGGTCAGCACTATACATGCAGTGTCGCGGTTCAAACCCTCGACGTTCCCGAAATGCTACCTGTTGTAATGAGCGCAATAAAACCCATTCAATAGACGGATTCGTA
>CAZYOE010000279.1:0-4293 GCA_964648725.1 uncultured Pseudobdellovibrionaceae bacterium
CAAGAGGTTCCGGCTAAAGCCGAAGGTTTTTAACCTTTAATAGGGACTAATAAATCGACGACATAGGGTCCTATAAATTCGACGTCATCGCCATCTACTTCATCGGCGCCAGGAACTTCAGTCTCTTCAAACTCGATCTCTTTTAAAACCATCCAGCCTTGATCAAGACTGATTGTATTTGTGCCAGCATCCGTCATTAAAGGGGGCACAGATGCTACCGCCTTTGGAAAAAAGAAATTCTCCAACCAGTCTCTAATTGATTTTACGGCGATCGCAGTGGAGCTCTGACTGGAAGTGATATTTAAGCTCACCATAGGATTTCCTGTTGTTGTACTTTGGTGTTTTTGACAAGCCATAAGGGGTAAGAGTAGTAATAAGAGTGCGCGCTTCATGCCACCTTTCCTTTCTGTGATAAGGGGATCATTACAAGCTCAAATTGATAAAGTTGATCAGGATGGCTTTGCATCCCATTCAGTTTTTGAATCTCACTGAGTGCTTGTTTTAAAATTTCTTCAGCTTTTTTCTTTTGTTCTCCATCTAACGCAACGGTGTGGCCTAAAATGAGCCATAATTCACGAGGAACTTCCTCAATACTTCGCTGTGCTAATTGCAAAACCTGTCGATGGTATTCACCCAGCGAAAGACGAAAGACACCATCTTGGCAGTCTAAATCGCGCACAGAGATTTCCCAACGACCTTGGTCGTTCTGACGGATGTATTGTTCTTTAATTAAAAACTTTAAGGACCGTTCCACTTCTGCATCGCTCGGCATAAAGCGTAGTCGTTCCCTTATCCATTTTACATCAGCCTGAAAATCTCTCAGCTGAACCAATTCACGAACGGCTACATTGAGCCAATGCCTTAAGTACAAATAAACGGTGGAACTATCTCTTTGTTTCACCGAGTAGGACGGTATCCTACGAAGCTCATCAAAGGACGCTAAGCGCTCCATGGGATCTTCGGTGGTTCCAATAACAAACAATAATCTCAAGGCCTCTTGTTCTGGTTTTTTCAACTCAATATGGGGAATAAGCTTACCTATCAACTTAACAGTCCAATTGCGATCTTGAGAAAGGAACAGTGACAGTGAGGCTGCCGAAACGCCAGCAGACGCAGCTAATTGGCGTAAGCCAATTTTCTTTGTGTTTTTAGGAACACCATCCAGTCTTTCAAAAAACTTTTATGGTCTAGATAATCAAAAACATCTGGTCGTTTCATATATCCTCTAGCAGAAACGGTGGGAGGAGCCCCTAAAGGCCCCTCGAAGAACGTACGTATTTCATTTTATTTCATTTTATTTCATTTCATTTTATTAATCATTCGCTTTGTCTTCATCACTTTCAAGCTCTCCACTTCCATCAGAATCTTTTCCGATTTCAGCCTGAACTTCCAAACCTTTGCGAAAACAAGTAAACAAGTCAGAGATACCAGATTCAATTGTTGGACAAGGATCAGCGGCAGGGATTCGATTACTGTCATCAATATCTTTATTGCCTGCAGAAGCCAGGTTAAATATATTATTATCGCTTGAGCTTATTGATAGCGTTTCTGAAGCGAGCGAAAAGGTGAGTTCGGAGCGGAGCCTCGACGGGCCGAGCCCCGAAAGGCGACCACTGCTTGTGTGAACTTTTATGGTCGTTTCACAAGCACTTTCTTCAATGCCAAAATGGGAGCTTTATGAAACCTGCTGCATTTTTAGATCGAGATGGCGTTATCTGTGAATACGTTGATCATCTTCATCGAGCCGAAGATTTTAAATTACGTCCCCAAGTAGGCGATGCCATTCAAGAGCTGAATAAAGCGGGTTACTGGGTTTTTGTGATGACTAATCAACCCATGATTGCCAAAGGGCTACTCACTCCGAGAGGCCTTGATGAAATACATCAGAAGATGCACTTGGATCTGGCACGCTTTGGTGCGCACCTTGATTCAATTCAGTTTTGTCCTCATTCGAAAGATGGCAGTGTGGCTCCATGGAATGTAGAATGTGAATGTCGTAAACCGAAAACTGGAATGATCGAAACTCTTCGGCGAGATTTTCAAGTCGATATGGAAAAGTCTTTTTTAGCCGGAGATACTTGGAGAGATATTCAGTGTGCCCAAGCGATGAAATTATTTAGTTATGGACTCCGCGGTGGGGCTGGTTTTCCTTATCCTGAAACCAGCCCTTATTACGAAATTGGTCCTGATCGATTAGTAAATTCACTCTGGGAAGCGGTTCAACTTCATTTGCAGAAGTAAAAGTTAAGAGCAAGAATTGACACCAAAATGGTGCGCGAGTCTCGGAAGTAGGCGAACCACGCCAGATCACTCCTTCGACCTCAGAGATCAATTTATTTCGATCTGAATCCTTAATTCAAATTGAGTTTGAGGAGATTGCAGAGCCAAAAGAACTTTTACCGGCCGATTTACTTCTTCTAATTAAAAAATATGGATCTTATGTGAAAGCGGCAGAGGCCATCGGAGCTTCTGAGGCCTTTGTTCACCAAAATGCACGACAAAAGCGAAAAGGAAAGAGTTATGGAAAAGCTCACTGAGTATGCCCTTGCCGTCGCATTGGCGGTGGTTTTAACAGGAAATCTTGATAAATTTACGAATGAGGTTCGTATCGCAACTCTTAAGCTAATGAAAGCATCTCAAGCTTCAAATTGGGGTTCGCCCCGGGTACTTTCTGTAATGAAAAGGGAGCATTAAGGCCGCAATGGTCAACTAATCGATGGTTTTGTTTTTTGGAAAATTGATGCGATTAACGAAGGCCCACATTTTTCGATGTGGGCCTTGGCTTATTTTGTAGTGTTATGCAGGTAAAGTCATAATCAAAGGTCTGCCTCTGGTGATAACCATCGTGTGTTCGTACTGAGCCGTCAGAAATCTTTTTGCAGTTGCTAGTGTCCAACCGTCTCCCGTATCACAGACTTCCCTTGCTCCCGTGGAGAGAAAAGGTTCGATTGTAATAACCTGGTTCTCTTTAAGGATACGCCTATCTTTAGGGTCATAATATCCGGGTATAAAACCAGGTTCTTCGTGAAGAGCGCGTCCCACGCCATGGCTGCCTAAGGTTTCAATGACCGTTAGATTATTGCGGAGAGCTTCTTTTTCAATAGCCCGGCCGATCGCGTTTAGCGGCTGTCCCGCTTGGGCGACTCTCATTGCCATCTCCAAGGCTCTTTTAGTAGCAAGGCAAAGGCTGGCCTTTAAGTTCGACTCTGGAGGATTACGAACGATCCTCCGGTATCTGCGAAATAACCACCTAGCTCTGCAGATACATCGATATTCATAAGTCACCCGCAGCAAGAACCTTCGCGCTAGGAAGACCATGGGCTGCTTCTTCGTTCACACTGATGCAAGTCGTGCCAGGGAAATTATAGACAAGGCGTGGGGCCGAACGAGCTCCATGCTTTTCTTGGAATAATTGCCCCAGAAGATCCAACTCAAAAGTCGTGATCCCCGGCTTCAATTTTAAGCCCATGTATTGAAGACATTGAGCTACAATTTTGCCAATTTTTCGAAGTGCAATAAGGTCGCTTTCATTTTCAATAGACATAGGTGAAGACTAGCACGGGTCCGAATCTTCGTCATTAAAGGAATCTTTCTAAGCTGCCAGGCATTCCTGGAACCACTGATATATAGATCGAGCCCTTTTGCCCGTTTGCTCGGGATTACGACCTTTAAGATCAGCCTGCTTTTCTTCAAGATCTTGGGTTTCTAAGGCAAAAACTGTTACGGTAGACCATCTCAAGGAAGGCCCCCTTAAAATCAATATAGCGGGCTTAGATGACCACGGAGCCCGAGTTTGCTGAAAAGCCTGCGTAAAATCGAGCTGATGGCAGCTCTTAGAGATTAGTTTAAAATGCAGATTTACGACGATACATAGATGTTTTAATATATTAGATATGAAAAAAAATATTAGTGATTCTCACTCACACTCAATTTTGAAAGACGCTTCCAAACACACATGGATGATAAAGAGTCTGTGGGTTCTTGCGAAAGAGCTTGAACCATTCGAATATGAAATTGCCCTTTTTAAGGGGTTCGATGAAGATTGTTGGTTTCGAGATCGGCACAAGCCAACCATTAATGCTGTGATCAAGCATCAAATTCGAACTCAAAACGCAGACTTACAGTATCCAATTATCTTAAGTGAAAATGATCTCGTAATGGATGGGATTCATCGTATTTGCAAAGCTAAACATGAAGGGAATTCTACGGTATTGGCCGTAAAGTTCGAAACCAATCCACTGATCCTTTCTAAAAGAACGGACTCCTAAAATATAACTGGATGGTGTATAATGC
>CAZYOE010000280.1:0-4257 GCA_964648725.1 uncultured Pseudobdellovibrionaceae bacterium
TTCTGGACATCTCTGTCCGGTAAAATGTGTCCACTAAATCGGGGGAACTTCACTCCATTGATTTACAACAAATGATTTGACTTGTGAGAATGTTGGAACTTCCATTTGTGGGAAATATGAAACAAGACATTGTCTAAAAGAAGGGTTTTTCAAAGTATTATTGTATATATTTGAATTGAGATTTATCGAAGGTGTATTTGCGTTGCTAGCAGAGCTACATTGCTTCATCAAATTAGCTATTTTAATATTAATATTATCGACAAATTTTGATATTTGATTCATCTTTTCTGGAAGAAGTGAACCACAACCTCGAATCATATTTTTAAATTCAATAACTTCGCATTTTGACTGTTTATTGCAATCAATAAGATGGTCCTTGAGAAATCTACCTTCGGAAATTGAATTTAAATTTTTTTTACATGTTACCTTTCGGACTTCGCAATTGGCTTTTTCGACTTGAAATTGCAAAGGTGTTGAAAATGTACATGAATTTATATTACTGCATCTGATAGATGATAGATCTTTTCCATAAGAGTAAAAAGACTGAATAAAAGTAAATATAAAAAGTAAAACGCTAGGAATATTATGCATTTCCTTTTATCTTAAGACTTTTAACAAGTTTGGAAAACTCAAAGCGATAATAAATATTTTGAAAATGACTTACGTATCTAGGGTTAGAATTACTTCAAGCCCATAGTCCAGAAGGACAAATTATCAATTCTAAAGTGAATAGACCTATGATGTGGCCCCAGTTTAGTGGAGTCGATTTTATGCGGCGGCTAGTTGTTTGAGTACTTTGATAATCTGTTCTTCCGTGAACCTTTTGCCCTTCATGAAATCTCTGCCTTTGTCGAGTTTTACGCAGGACCTCTCTCTTTGCAAGTGACGCTAAAGTCGGGGTTCAGGTCACTTCCTCCAATCCCTGCCGCTCTATCGCCATATCAATCGCATTCACGACTAGCTCATTAGGCATACTATCACTCAGTGAGTGCTTGCCATGTAGCGAATCAACCGAGCGAGCTTTTCTTTTTGATGAGTGAGAGTGGCAACTTTGGCGTGGAGACTAAACCCATCAATCTTAAGCCCTCCTGATGATTCAAAATCCTGAAACTCCCCTTTGGGGACAGCCACTAAATCACCGAGGAATTGCACGTAGCCATGACTATTCGGATCTTTGCTTGCGGTATCTATTCCAAGGGGTTCGCGCTCAAACCTTCCCTTCTCATAAAGCTTTTTTATTAAGCGAATGATTCTATGGATGATGGATTTGAGGTCGTCCCTTGTGGGCTCTCTAATGGCATGAAAAAGCTACAACCCATTCTTCTTATAGTAAATGCCGTCCATAAAAAGTGCATGGAAGTGCGGGTTTAATTGAAGTCCGCCACCAAATCTTTGAATAAAAGTGATTGAGCCAGGCTCAGCGTCAACTATCCCCATTTCCTTTGCAACGTGTCTGAGCCATCGATTAACAGACCTGATAAATACATTTCCGACTAAAGACATAAGTTTAGGCTCATTGGCAATCACAGGCCTTAGCTGAAATGGAATCGATAAAACCCATTGCCTCATTGGAACTTCTGGCAAAACATTTTCCATCAAATGATGAGAAGCCTCATTCATCCTTTTGCCATGACAGGACGGACAAAACCCTCTTCGTTTACAAGAAAACGCTACAAGCTCCCTCGCTTTACAATTGCGACAGTAAGTGCGAACGAAGCCATAATCCAGAACTCCGCAGTGAAGATACGCCTTAAACGTCTGATACACAAAACCAGGGTAATTGATTCCTTTGGCTGACTGTTCAGTAAAATAGCAATCGGCATTCGCTGCGATTGCTTGAAACAGCAGCCTCCGTTCTGGTCTTCGCCTCTGATACTGATAAGGTCTATTGGCTGCACTCAAGCAAGCCATTAATGCAAATTCTATCGATTCTAGTTTGACCTATTGCAGCCAAAGAAAACAGTGGTATTTCGGTCGTCGGACCCTATACGGCTTTCGAGACTTGCCTTTTAGCTGGTTAGCTCTCTTTGTTCTCTGGTCAATTTTTCCCTTGTTAAGATTTTTGGCTGCTCGAAGTTGCCAATGTCACATCTTTCGTAAACAGCAACATAACTCTAAAGCCAATTCCTGAGCCGGATGCGAAGGATTGGCCTCTCATTTACCCGAAGTTTTCCGTTGCAGGATGCAACTGGTGTTTTTTTCCAGTGCAGTACTAATTTTCTTATGTAGCGGTCCCCTTTTTGGCCGACCAGTTCTCGACCTGAGTATAAAGACAAGAAAAGGTTTATTTAGCTTGGGTTTAGTTTTCCGGTTTTAAATGAGATTTTTTTAAATTTTGGTTGCCACTTATGGCACGTTTCGGGGATCAATTTCACCTGTCATCCATGTTTTTTATTGACTCTGAAGTGACCTAAGATTTGGAAATTAAAAGTTATTTCAGGTCTGTGTTAGCAAGGCTATTGAGCGATTTTAAATGCCTTTTTTGGATTTTGGCCCAATGATTATGTTACATATCACCTGCCTCAATAAATGGACATAGGAAAGTACACTTTTTTAGTGTACAATTCACTAAATTAGTGTACAATAAGGGTCCGTGAGAAAGCACCTGGTAGAGATCACCGCTAAGGCTATGAAGGAGTTAAAAAGGCTCCCTCGTTTTATAGTAGTTAAACTGGACAAATGGAAAAGGACTGTTGAGCTGGTCGGATTAGAGGAAACAAAAAAGATTCCTTCCTACCATGACGAGCCTCTTTCCGGCCCCAGAAAGGGTCAGCACTCAATTTGTCTTAATCAAGCTTATAGAGCCTTTTATGTTATATCCAGAGAAACAAAAGAAATAAGAATTATTGAGATAGTTGAGGTAAATAAACATGAGTATTAAAAAGAACAGGCCAGCGAGTGAAGTTTTTAGCCAAATTTTAGGTCATGTTTCGTTTGGTGATATGCTCACCTCAATCCGCCTTTCTGAAGAGATCTCGCAGAAAGATTTTGCGAAAAACCTTGGAATTTCGAAATCGGATCTTTGCGATATTGAAAAAGGCCGAAAGTTTGTGAGTATTCAAAGAGCTGCTCAATTTGCTAAAAAACTTAATGATAGCCCTGAAGTTTTCATCCAATATGTCATTCAGGATGAAATTTTAAGGGCTGGTCTAAATTGCGCAATTAAAATAGTACCAAAAAAAATAGCATCCTAGACCAAGGTATCTGAAGTTGCCCCTATAGAAACTGACATCTAACAAGCCCAGCTCAATTCCAGGTAGGCCCGTGTCACCATGGTTCAAAAAATTTTTAGAGATCAAAACCAAGACTATCCTTTCGACTAGGCCATACTGATGCCATGAAATATTCCTTTAGGCTCATTTTCTGAGCAATGCTCCCCGACTTCATTAAATTATTATTCGGCGGAACGATTTCATCCATCCCTGTCTGTTGAATTTCGGAAAGCCAATTTTCAAATTCCAGTTCGATGAGTTCCTGCTTTTGCTGGTCCCTCATTTCCATTTTCGATTTTAAATGGGATAAATGCTCCCTCATTAAACGATCAGACTCCGTTTCGATTCCGGCTAAGGGGTCCTCCCCTTTCGCCGCAAGCTGGGCCATTTTAACAAAGACTCCCGGGAGACTATTTACGTTTCGAATATTCTTCGGTTCTGACGCGTAGATTCCAAAGCGGTCAACAAAGTCCTGAAGGTCCATAGTCGTAAATGCAAGCTTTTGGTTCTTAATATCTTGGATCTGTTTTCTCGTAATTGAAAATTTCGAAAGGTGGTCGATTCGTATTTCCTCAACGCTAAAAGATGTCGTTTCTTCGACTTCAGGAGTTTGAGTGATTGCTGTCTTGGCTTTAGTTAGTAAGTTATTATTATAATTACTTACTAACTTACTAGAGGCGTTTGTGTGCAGTGTAGTGTGTAGTTGTGTGTAGTTGTGTTCAGTTTCATTATTAAAGTGGTTGATTTTATTAAGTGCTTTAATTCGGGAATAAACTTGAATTGTTTGGGAATAGACTTCAAAACCAGTCACGGCTCCCCTACCCCCTCCAACAGAATGTAATCCAATAAGATTCGCGTCGCGAAGCCTTGTACAGGTGGTTTTAACGCTGCCTTTGCTTACTCCTGAAAAGTTAGAAAGCATGTCATAACTCATAAACACAATCGGTTTTCCTAACTCGAGCGTGTGCTGACAAAGGAAGTTTAAAATTAACCCTATCTGTCAGGAATGATGTCGCCTCTAATTTTTAACCAAAGGGGCAGTTAG
>CAZYOE010000281.1:0-4214 GCA_964648725.1 uncultured Pseudobdellovibrionaceae bacterium
GCAACTCCCGAGCTCCCTATAGAGCTCGCGATCCTCGAATCCTGCGGGGAGGAGAATAAATAAAATCGCATATTGTTTTTATATATTCACTTTTCATTATTATTTTATTTTAAATTATATTTTTTTGAGTTTTTTGATTTTTTTATTTTCCGTAGGTAGTGCATAATTTATGTAACCATTATCCTACCTGCAAAAAGAATGATAAAGAAGACAGAATTAAAGTTAAAGGCGATTGCACTCAGGAAAAAGGGTGTGACGTATTCTGGTATTTTAGAATTAGTGCCTGTAGCCAAATCAACCTTGGCTCTATGGTTCAAAGATGTAAGATTGTCTAGACCTCAAACACAAAGACTTACCAGAAGTCGCCTCGAAGCAGCACAAAGGGGTGGTGCCAAAAAGAAGATGGAGAGGATCGATAGGATGAATCGGATCATTGATGAAGCAGAGCGTGAAATCGGGCCTATCTCCAAACGAGAAGCATGGCTTATTGGTACTACTATGTATTGGGCAGAAGGATCCAAAGAAAAGGAGTGGGCTCCGGGATCTTCGGTGCAATTTATAAATATGGACCCGTACATGATCCGGGCATTCATTGTCTGGCTCAAACTCTGTAAGGTGCCAAATACTGAAGTAGCTTTTGAAATATACTTGCACGAACGCAGCCGACATAGGATTGAGGAAATCAGAGGCTACTGGTCAAAAGTCACTCACTTTCCAAGATCAAAATTTGATAAGTTTTATCTCAAAAAAGACCGACCAGGAACAAAAAGGCGCCGAGTAGGCGAAGAATATTTTGGTATTCTGAAAGTAAAGGTGCGTCAGAGCTCGACTCTACTTCGTAAAATTTCAGGCTGGACTAGAGGCATTTATAAAGGTATAAATAGTATGTCCAAATAATATTGGGAGATCGTCTAATGGTCGGACAATCGCCTTTGAAGCGATGAATCTAGGTTCGATTCCTAGTCTCCCAGCCGTTCGACTTCGCTCGTTGCACTCGCTCCGCTCACGGCTATAGCCATATGACTCTATACATCCAATAATTCCTGATTTGTATAAGTCGAACGTCCTGAGCGAGGAACAAAGTGACGAGTCGAAGGAAATATAAAATGTATTATGTATACATCTTAAGGTTCGTCGATAAGAGCCTTTACATAGGTCAGACCAATAATCTGCAAAAGAGATTGGAGGAACACAGAGGTAATCAATCTAAAGGTGCCAAGTTCAGCAAAGAGCATGGTGAGTTTGATTTAGTATACACAGAGAACTTCAATACGAGACTTGAATCAATGCAGCGAGAAAATCAGCTAAAAGGTTGGACTAGAGCAAAGAAGGAAGCTCTAATTTCTCATAATTTAACGTTGTTAAAGAAACTTTGATGGTTATATATTTAGGAGATAAGCGAAGCGGTCCTAGTCTCCTAGCTCGCAATTTTGCTTATTATGGTATAAATTTATTTAATGAAATTTTTTCTAAAAATCAATTTTCCCTTTCGGGTATTAAACTACTTTAGATAAGGTATTATTTTTTAAACTAAAAAATATTCTAAAAAATTATGGCAACAATTGAAGATTTTGAAAAATTAGACATAAGGGTCGGTAAAATATTAGAGGTCAACGATTTCCCAGAAGCTAAAAAACCTGCATATAAACTTAAAATAGATTTTGGTTCAGAAATCGGAATAAAAAACTCATCCGTTCAAATAGTCGCCTTATACTCAAAAGAAGAGTTGATTGGGAAATTAGTGTTAGGAGTTGTGAATTTTCCTCCGCGAAAGATTGGACCATTCGAGTCTGAAGTTCTGACTCTTGGTGTGCCTGACTCTGAAGGTAAGGTAATTCTTATCACACCTGACAAACAATACCCATTATTGGGAGGAAAGTTGTTCTAAAATCGTTCCAACTTCGTACTAAACCGCGAGCTGTTGACTTTTTATAAAATCCTAGTATTTTACTTACAGACGCTCTTGCGTACTCAAGGTCTTGCGGTGTACCTAAAACACTGCCTATGGAGGTGAGTATGGGCTACACCTTTTACTCGTTTGTTCGTCTTCCAGAGCTAAGTCTTGATGATGCCGAGGAGATTCGTTTAAGACGACCTTGGCTCCAGTTTGTCCAAGAAAAAGTATCTGGTTCTCCAACAGATCGATGGTACATTACGAAATCGCAGCATGATTTCCCTGACTTTGGAGAGTGGAATCGGTTTTACACGGAACCCAACGGGTCTGGTAAGATTGAAATTCTGGAAATCGGTATCGGCATCTTTCCGACATCATTTACGGACCCAACGACCAAAAGTAAGCTCGTAGGCAACAGAAATGGCTCAGCAGTATTGGAGCCAGGTGGACTTACTCGATATTGGATTCGTTCGGGAATGGGACTTGTAGGAAAAGATGAGGTAGCCATATTTCTCACATCTGGGATTAATTCTTGGTTCGACATATCATTCGAGTCTTGGAAAGCATTCTGGCACGTAGCTCACAAGTACGACAACCTATTACGCGCAAAGAGAAAGCTTGACCAGCTCCGCGGCACTCGAAAGAACAGTGGGGCGTTCGAACGATTGAGCGCTGAGATCCACGAACTCATCTCGGAATCGCTTATGGAAATATAGCGGTACCTAAGCAGGCCACTCGAAAGCGGGTGGCCTTTCACTTTGATCTTGCATTTAATACACTAGTTCCAACTTCGTACCAGGCGGCCGACACTTGATTTATTGAATATTTGTATTACTCTGATTCCGGAGGTTAACAGAACCCATGCCCGCACTAGGAGCAGAAATGCTCCCTTACCAGGAAAGAACAGAAAACGGGGTGATAAGCCTGGTCGTCCGCGCTTCTCACCTCAAATCAGCATTTCGGATGCGGATGAAGTATACGATCAACAAGTATCCCGCAAGCAACTCTCACGGAGACGTCGAGATCACCCAGTGCTACTTCGACGGCAAGCCATGGCCTTCCCGCACTCCGGGAGAAGAGGTGTTCTTTAGGCTCGTACCTACCAGGGCTGTAGTACGAAACTTTAATATAGTATTGAGGTATTTCGCTTTCGTAGTCGATCATCTCGACACATCCCATGATGACCCACCCACTTTCAAAGACTTCTTACGCTCTCACGGAGAGTAAGGGGACTAGATTAGCCCGCCCTTAATCGTACACGCACCCATACGTAGTGAAGGCCAATCCTCGGATTGGCCTTTTCTTTTAATTGCATCACTCCAAACAAATTTATTTGTTTAATCACCCTCTCATCATTTTGGGCGTGATACAATATTCCGTATGAAAAAAATCAAAATAGAAACTACGGTCAAAGCACCCGTCGAAAAAATTTGGGAATATTGGAACGGAGCAGAGCATATTCCTCATTGGGCTTTTGCCTCAAGTGAGTGGGGAGCGGAGCCAGTGTCAAATGATTTGAAAGAAGGTGGCCGATTCGTCACCAAGATGTTTGCCAAGGACGGCTCGTCGAGCTTTGACTTTAGTGGAGTGTATACAAAGGTGAGTCCTTACTCGGAGCTTGACTATACGCTAGACGACGGTAGGACCGTCACGGTAGATTTTGAACAAGCAACAGACGATGAAGTGAGGATAGTCCAGGAGTTTGAAATGGAAGATCAAAATACCGAAGAGATGCAGCGAGCCGGCTGGCAAGCATACCTAGATAATTTCAAAAAGTACGTGGAGTCTCAGGTTTAATAAAATAATACTCAAACTATGATATCAAAAAACACAATTTGTCTCTGGTTCGATAAGGAGGCCGAGGAGGCAGCTCGATTTTATGCAGCCACTTTTCCAGACAGCGAAGTTAAAAATGTATTTTATGCCCCGAGCGATTTCCCCGGAGGCAAGAAGGGCGACGCACTCACAGTAGAGTTTACAGTTTGTGGCATACCTTGCATCGGACTCAATGGTGGACCGATTTTTAAACACAGTGAAGCGTTTTCTTTCCAGATAGCGACTGAGGATCAGGAGGAGACCGACAAATATTGGAACGCGATAGTGGGGAATGGAGGACAAGAAAGTGAGTGTGGTTGGTGCAAGGACAAGTGGGGCCTATCGTGGCAGATCACACCTCGCACACTTACCGAAGCTCTCGCCGCTGGAGGAGATGAGGCCAAGCGCGCCTTCGACGCGATGATGACGATGAAGAAGATTGACGTCGCAGCTATCGACGCCGCTCGTAAGGGGGAGTAATGTTGATTATTTATTTACTTGTGTT
>CAZYOE010000282.1:0-4195 GCA_964648725.1 uncultured Pseudobdellovibrionaceae bacterium
ACAATCGACCCAGAACGGGTTGGCTCAAAGCGGAAGTAAACAGCATCAGCATTGGAAGCCAGCATCTTTTTCATTTCTGCATTAGCGATCCGCTCCAAATTCTTGATTAAATGAAATTACGGAATATAACAGTCTGCAACTAATTCATATTCAAACTGATGCCCATAGGGACAACCATGTTGCAAATTTTTAATTGCGATAGACTTAAACGTCGAAATTGCTCCGCCAGCGCCCGGCGCCATTTCACAATGAATTTGGAGATAATCTTGAGAATCTTTCGATACAAGATGAAAAACCTCATCATTTTTATATGTCGAGTGCTCTATGCATACCATTCCCGTATAATTGATTGGAAATCTATAACCCGCATAACTTATTCTCCCTGCTAACGATAAAGCTAATGTAGCCCCAGTAAAAATAAATGCTTTCATTCTATCCATCCTTTTCTTCCCGTAAATGGGTATAGGAGAAATATAGCCAAATTCTTTGATAGTTAAAATTGCTTTTATTTTATTTTTATGATACGTTTTCCGTATCATTGGGTGAAACAAATGAGTCTAGCGCAACATTTGGAAAAGTTAACCGCATTCAGAATAGTTGCTGAGACTGGGAAGCTTCGCGAGGCCGCTGGTAGACTCAACTTAACCCAGCCATCACTAACGCGACTTATTCAAACATTGGAAGATTCAACGGGTCAAAAATTATTCCATCGAAGTCGACAGGGTGTAGAACTGACTGCGGCTGGAAATAGCCTTTTTGAATTCTCAAAATTTATTCAAAAGAATCTGGAAGACTTTGAGGAAAGATTGAAAAATCCGGAAAAGATTTTATCTGGGCTCATTAAAATTGGCTCTTACGAATCTTTAGCTGAATATTTTTGGCCGGACTTTGTTGCCCATCTAAAAAAGGAATGTCCAGAAATAAAATTGTCAATTACAACACACAGCCCGGCCCGATACCAAAAAGCTATCGAGGAGGGTCTTTTGGATCTACTGGTGGATGCAGAACCACGCTTATTTGGAGAAGTTACTTCATGGGTGCTTTACGACGATCGTTTTAATTTCTATGGTAGAAAGGCAAGCATACCGCCTGAAGTCACTACGGAAGAAGCTCGCAACCTAACACTAATTTATTGTCCACAAGCGTGTGATGAAAATAATAAAAGCATCCTGCGGCACTTGGAGGAAAATGGATATTTCTTCCGAGAGAAAATCGAACTGGATTCATTCACATCCGTCGCCACTTTCGGCGAAAAAGGTTTGGGTGTGGCAGTCCTTCCTCAACGGTTGGCATCATCCTACGTTTCATCCAAGCGAATTTCACATATTTCACTCAAAGGCTTTCCGATGACGGGATTTGGGCGTCATAGCATTTGTGCAACTACACGCTCTGTCTTAGCAGAGGATAAAAGAATTCGGCTTGTTATCAAAATGCTCAAAGCTTGGTTCAAAACCTAATGATTGTTGATTACCTAGTGACTTAGAAATCAGAGTTAGTGTTCGGAGTTGCAAGTCAATCGTATATCAGCAGCTTTAAAGGTTAGATCAAAAATTCCTCCTATACTGTCTAAAGTTATCTGAGTGCTAAGCTCAATTGACTTAGTGGAGAGATTATTGATTTCAACACCGAAAGAAGTCTCATAGGTCCAAACATTAACTCGATATCCTTCTCCTGGAAAGTCTGTCGAATAGCCCCCTTGTTCAGGTGGTTTAATCAAAAATACTTGAATTAATTGACCACCATTTAGTCGGTGCAATTTGCATTTGTAGGTTTCTGCTCCAGCCGATATGGAAAATCCCATCACTAGCAACATTAAAAATTTTTTCATAAGTCCCCCCTCCGGCAGAAGTCTTATACCTAGGGACTGTTCGGTAAATCCATTTTTGTGATTTTCCATAACTTTTACTTATAGCTTCGTTACTCCTCCTCGCTTTAGCGCCTCAGGCTAGAGCTTCGTCGGAGTGCCTTGCTATAAATAAAACTAATGAAAAATCATCAAAAAGCGATTTACCGAACAGCCCCTACCTATTTGTGACTAATACCAAATAATACTTTTGGTGGCGATATCCGGAATTAACCGATATTCATGTTTGCGAATGAGTCCAAATCAACTTTATCGCCATGTCCTGCTGACATCGGCAATACAAACTCTTTTTAATAACTCCAAAGGTGCCGAAACACCTAGAACAAAAGCGTCTAGTTCTTCACCATACAAATAGTGTTAATTATGATCTGCATGCAGGAGTGCTCTTCTCCCCGTTGATTTTCTTTTTGGCCCTTTTACTGTCGAATTTCCTCTCAGTATACCACCTGAATTACTTCATAGTGTACCACTTTCAAAAAGCTGAGTTAGACTGATTGGTTTGCAATTTCCAATTGATTTGCATTGAATTGGCTCTGATTGGCCTTCACCGCCACACTCAATACCAAAAATATTCAGATTATAATATCCGGTCAAATCCTGTTCCGAAGTCAGAATTTTCTTTGGCAAAATAACTTCTTCTGAAAACCCACAACCACTGGGATTTCCTTGAACTGCACCTCTGAATATGACTTGATTATCATTTTCAATTAAGTCGAAGATTCCACTTTTGCCGCCGAAATTTATGGTTTTAGATCGTAGTTCTATGGATATTGTTTCAACAGGGCGCCCAAGTGCATGACATAAAATTCTTGTGATTGACATATCCTCATCACCATTGCCAACCTGCTGGATTCCTGAATAGTTAATCGAAGGGAGTGACTCATTGGATGTTCTTATGACGTCGCCCTCATTACGATACCACCTTGGACATTCTGGTGGAATTTCCCCATTAACTCCACACAGGCAAGGATTACATCCTGCGTGACTGAGGGTAGGGAATAATATAGGCAAGATCAAAGCTAAGCTAGTTTTCTTCATGGTTAACCTCCAATGGTAACTATTAAAATGGAATGAAAGTTATCTGAAATATACAAAATTTGACTTTTCATAACAATAACATATATCTTAGGGTCATAATATGACCTTTTTTTGGGGATTTATGACTAATATTGAGCTTCGTCGTATTCAAATTATTTTAAAGCAAATCATGAAAAGCAAAAAAATTACTCATCAAATCCTTAGCCATAAGTTGAAAGTATCAACAGCAACGATAAAAAGACGCCTAAATGGAGATGATTTAAGTTTACTTGAGATTAAAGAATTCGGAGAGTGTCTTAACGTTACTCTTTACGAAGTTATAGAGCTTTCGAAACGAATTCATCGAGAGCCGCAACTATTAACAATTGAGCAAGAAAAGTTATTGGCCTCAGATCTTAGCTACATGAATTTTTTTCGCATGATTTTGGCAGGACAGTCTTTCACTGAAATCAAGCAAAAAATTGGATGGACCAATCCAGAGATATTTAGGTCGGCACAAAAACTAGAGGCTGTTGGTTTAGCCAAACTTTTACCGGGCAACAGGTTGATCACTTCGATCTCGTTTCCGTTTAAATGGAACCCTAACGGACCTTTAACTCATGCTTACGAAAAAGTTATATTCAGCAATCTTGTGGCCCAAATGCAACGAGAAAAAAACGGGCATGCAATAAATCAAAAATTCGAATTGGCACTGGCTCCTGAAATGTATGAAGCTTTTTGCATCGATATTCAGAAGTGTTACGAAAAGTATCGAGGTATATCAGAAATTTACTTAAGTTCTAGAATAGATTGGAATCATTTAATTTCAGGTGTTTTCTTTATCGATCAATTTTCAATATGGGACTCTAAACCATCCCTTGCTGTTAAATGAGGCATATTATCAATCACTATATATGTAACTGGAGTTTTTTTTGGTTCATCATCACGATCATTAAATCCAATCTTTGACCAAGTAACACCTGAATTGAGTGAGTATAAATCTGTCTGTTGTTCAATGGCATAATATAGTGGAAGTGCTGGAATGGGACTCTGGCAATACACGTTCCAACTACCAGTCTTCGAGCCATCTTTTTTGATATAGAAATTACCGCTCGCTTTGATCATCGTCATACCTTTCTTATCGGTATGACTTCACGATTACTAAAACAAGAAACTGTTACTCAACCTACCTAAAAGCGCCTACCTAATTTTTCTAAGTTATTGAATTTGTTGACTTTTATGATTAATTTGGTGGAGATAATCGGGATCGAACCGACGACCTCTTGCATGCCATGCAAGCGCTCTCCCAGCTGA
>CAZYOE010000283.1:0-4148 GCA_964648725.1 uncultured Pseudobdellovibrionaceae bacterium
GCCACTTAAAAAGTAACACTTTTTGCGTCACCCCACTCAAAGTTAGAGACCCCAATATTTTTGGCCTCCGGGAACATCTAGGGCAAATAGGCTGATAGCTGCGAGTCACACTTTTCAGGTGGCAGATTTCGGCGTGCTTGGTCTCTTATGTCTAAGGAGGAAATCGTGAAGTGGTGGATAAAACTTTTAGGTGTGCTTTGCCCACTGATGATATTTTCTGGTTGCATGTTAACGAGAGTGCGAGATTCTGAAATTATTTTGCCATCGGTGCGAATGCTCAATGTGCAGAGTCAAGCTGAATAGTCTGAATAGTCCATTTTCACGCCCGTCCGCTGAAACATAATCCTTGTTTAGCAGCAAATTGCTGAAACCGCCCCATTCAAGTCACTCGAAAGCACTTTGTAACCGTCTTTTGGCGGGCCTCTGGAAAACAACACTTTCCGCTTTGGAATTCCTAATCGTTTTTTTAGAAATTGAAAAAAACCGCAAGCTGGCCCTGATTCAAAATTTTTGTTACTTTACTCTTTTTCAACAATGAAGGAATCCAATTCTGGCCAAAAATCATTGACCTTTCCCCATCCATTATTCATGCGAATTTTGTATGCCGGAGTTTTCCGTAAAGCCTCCAAATCACTTAGTCCAGATGCTTTTGCCTGGGTGTAAACGAGCCAATTTGTGGCTGTCAGGGTGGTTCGAATTCTCATAGTTCGAGGAAATTCCTTTAACAATACTTGAAAAAGATAGTCAGAGATACCATTCTTTCGATAGTTATTTTCTATCTTAATGTTTACTATATCGAGAAGCGTTTCGCCGTTCATTTGAAAACCTTTTATTCTGCCTAACGCTTCGTTATTTTCATTTTTGAGGGTAATGATCCGATAAGTACCGTCATGTTTTTCAAATCCGTCAATATCTAAATTAAGTTTTTTAACTAATCCAAGTTGGATAAGCCGCCGTGCGAGCGATTATAATTTAGCTTCAAAGCGAAGGGCCGTAATGGCGTTAATACAGCCATTCCCAACGGCCTCCGATCGAGATTGAATAAGAGCGGTGTTCAAAAGAAAAAAAAATGTCAGACAACTTAATAAGCGATTTATTTTCATTCGGACTGACCAACTTCTTTAAAGCTTCTTGTTAAACGAAATCCAACTGAGGAGCTTCGTAAGGCGGGGTCATAATAGAGTCGAATGTCTGGAGTTGTATGGTTATTGAATTCTTTCCCACTTCCTCCCTTAATAACTCTACCGCCGGTTTCTAAATCCTCTGCTGGAGGTTCCAAGTTACCAGCCAAAGTTTCACTATAGTTGTCTTTAACAAACTCCCAGACATTGCCATATTGATCATAAATGGGTTTCCCAAGAATCATCATAGGAGTTTTGAAACCCACGGAATGAGTTTTTGATTCTGAATTCAATTGGGTCCATGCATAGTCTTTACTCAAGTTAAGCCAACGATCTTTCGTGTATGGTTCATCCGTAATCAGACCTCTATTTCTGGCGCAGAAGTCCCATTGTGCTTCGGTTGGAAGATCATAAAAGCTACCTTTCTTATGACCAGGAAACAATTGGGCTAGAACCTCATGAACTGATGAATCACTCAGGTTGGAGAGCTTGTTGATGGCTTGGAGCCAAAGAATTACCTCTTTAAATGAAACTGACTCAATCGGGAGATTTGATAGTTCTCGTTTTTTGAACGGGAGAACTTTGTTAAACCAGCGGACTTTTGGTTTCTCAAACTTAAAATGGGAAGGATTTGCATTCAGTGGATATTTTCCGGAGAGATGGGTATTGGCGAGTTCAACGACTCCCTGCCACATTGTTTGGGTTGTTGGTGTTGAAAGCATTGAGAAAGAACGACTGATGGTGGCAGAGGCAAATCGTTTTGCTCCTATGCCAAAAGAACCACCAGGTATATCAACGAAGGCAATGATCGGCGAACCATCCCGGTTTCTCTCTAAGACTTTGAACTTTCGCGATTTCGACTCCGGTCTCTTTTTTTCGATCGAATCAGCCATCGCTGTTTTACCCAACATTCTAGCATGTTCCAAATCAGTATAGCCGAGAGCCTCTTTTTTGCTAAGCTCCAGACTCGGCTTATTGATCAACCAATCTACAACCGATTTTTGTTCGTAATAGATGGCGCGAAGAAGTGCAGAAACGCCGCTCGCATCTCGAAAATTGACATCGAAAAAGCGATAGCCAATAAGCACTTCTAGGTTCTTTAGTGTTCCATGTTCAGTGGCATCGAGCCAAATCTGCAAAAGTTTCTCCGCAAAGGCTCGTTGTTTTTTGAGTGGTGATTTGGACCACAAAATGATTTCACCTGCCAGTTCCTTTCTTTCGGAGTCACTGAAGCTTTTAAAAATGGGCACCAAATTGTCGAGATACACGGTGTTGTTTTTTTCGAAATTATCAATGATTCGATTGAGTGCCACTAATTTACGTGTTGGGAAACTCAAATCCTTGCGGTCCAGGAGTTTCCGTACATCCCGGTCAAAATTATAGGTCGTATAAAGCCTTAGTTCATCGAGTTGTTTTACGAGTTCGGCACTAGAAATAAATTTCAAAATGTCTTCAAGTTTTTGGGAGTTTCGTAATTGCAGAAATTCTTCAACCAGTTTGTTTCTATTCAAGCTAGCGTCTGATAAATAAGCTCTACGCATCTGTCCAGGTCTGATTTCCGTCTCACTGTCGAGCGCTGGGGTTTCGAAAATCAATACATTATTTTGCTTATAGGCTCTGGAGTAAGCATTTTTGAAGTTATAATCATGAGAATGTGGCTCGAAAGATTCTAAGGATTGATTGAGGTTTGGCAAGATTGAGTTTGCGACAAAGTGGCGGATGGAATCCATATTTGATAAATCATTATGATCCCCAACAGTTTTTGGAAAGGCAAGTTTGTAGCCTTTCTCTGCAAGGCTCCTTGAAACGGCTTCAAGAAAAGTTGGTATTGTTTGAATCGGCACGTTTTGAAGTTTATCGATAAAGGCGACGTTTTCCTTGCTTCCATTAATAGGATTAGTAGCTTGCCCAAGCACTAGGGTAACATGACCAGTTGAGTGAAAATTACTATCAGTCATCGTAAAATAAATATAGTTTGGATCAAGGGCCCTATCGAAATAAGTCCGCGAGGAACAGTCGGATCCTCCGATGCATGATCGAAAGGGCGATTCCTGAATTGAAAGGCTACGGACTCGAATAACTTGTCTTGGACTGCTGGTGAAACTACTTTGTAGAAGGTCCCTTTCAAGATGGCGAATATTGTCATTAGGGTCTTCATTTTTTGAAAAACCAGTTGGAAAATCGATTCGTAGATGATTTTGAAGCTCTTCAAAGTGGCCGGCGAAAATTAAATCCATGGAAAAGTATCTCGTTCGTCCAACAGCTTTTTGAGTCCGTCGATTTTTTCGCTACCGTTTTTGCTTTTCAACAGAGCTTGCGTCGCCTGATTGCCAAATCCGACGGTATTTACTAAATCAACCATGGCTTGACGAATGGGCCCTGAATTTCGGCCCTTTTGGTCCATCCACTCTTGTATGTATCTCAATGTTATAAATAGATCTTTGGCTTTCTTTTTATAGTCCACCTTTGGGTCTTTGAGCATTTCAAAAAGTATAGGGTTGTGTCTTGAGATGATTCGGTGCAAATAGTTCTCAAATCTTGCCTTAGCTTTTTTTTGATAATCCTTTTGCTGATCTCTAGTGAGGCCTGCTGGAGCCGACTCTTCTTTGTAGTCCAATAGCTTTTTCCCATAACCAAGGTTAGCATCTATTTGTAAAAGATTACTTCGCAATTGACCTGCAGTTTGAATCTGTGAGTGCAAGTACTTGGCTAATGAAGCTGGAGTGTCGTAAATTTTTTCAAATTTTGAAACTTCCATTTCGCGAAAATTGGGTTTTTCCAACTCTGGGTATTGATTTAAAATATCTGTCCCTGATTTTAGAGTATGCGAAGATACTGACGTGAGTGGATCTCCAAAATAAATTTTGCGGTAGATCTCAAACAGTTCACCCTGTTCGGGGCGAAGTAACATTCCTTCGGTCATCGCCTGTGCGAAAGTGGGCAAATCAGTAATTTCTACTCTGGTTTCTTCTTCTGCCTCTCTACCAATTAGTGGGGTGTAGTCACGTGCCAATACCAACTATTTGT
>CAZYOE010000284.1:0-4138 GCA_964648725.1 uncultured Pseudobdellovibrionaceae bacterium
GCTTGCTTGGGGTGCAAGAGGTCGGCGGTTCAAATCCGCTCGGTCCGACCAATTTTCTGAACCTAAAAACTAAGTCTATACCAAAAATCCAAGCAAACTAACTACTTAAAATCACTAGAGTCGAAGACTCACTTCATTTCCATTATTTCATGATATTTCAGCATATTTCAATGTTTGATGACAGAATGATGACACGTTGATGACAGGTTTTTCCGAGTTAATATTGGAAAAACCCTTTCTGATGGTCACTGCCAAAACATTGAACCCACCAATGATACCCACTCACAGCCATTTTCAAATTCCAAAGAATCAATTACGTAACTGGGGTGCGACAAAATCCCCCTATCAAGAGCTAGAGCATTTGCTCTGAAAATTTAAAGGCACAATTGTGCCCAAAGGAGGCCGTTATGTTCGGCGTAGTTCAATTCATCCGATCTCTTATTATTACCGCTTTTTTACTTGGAGCCTGTGGAACTTTGCTCGAAGCCACTGGCTGTATGGGTAAAGAAGCTGCAAAGGCATATCGTCATGGAGGGGTTTCACTGCTTTGGTTGAATAAACAACTGGTTAAAAAAAATTAAAGCTAAAGACTGACATAGACATATACGAAGTTGAGTAATACCATTCAATAAACACGGGATGTTTATGAATAAAAACACTCAATTGTATCTTCGGATAGTATTGCCTGCAATTATTGGACTTTTTTATTTTTACTTAGCTTCAAGTAATAACTTAAGAGAATTAGCCGATAAAATAGCTACAAGCACAATAAACGTTACTAATTTGTCCCTTTCAATTTTTCTATTCTTATTAATTGGTTTTATCATTCATCAGTACATCCTCCCACGAATGCTTGAAAGATTTTGGGTTGATGTTGATTTTAATGTTAAAATCAAATTAGCAAATATTGCAAAATTAGACGACTCTGATGCATATAAACTTGTATGTGCAAAGAAAAGATTAATGAGAGTTTTCTTTAAACTCATTGACTCCGACGAATCGCTAAAAAATTCCTCCGACAAAGTAAGAGTCAATGGACTAATAATTACTTCGCTCGCCGACATCCAACTTTTCTCGTTTCTCTGCATAATAGCGCTATTATTCAAAATAGCTAATACTGACAATGCTATCTATTGGAATATTGGGGTTATTTTATTTTGCCTTTTTGGAATTATAATTTCCGACAAGCTTTTGCAAAAGCATAAGCTAATTCACATAGAAATGGGAATAGATCAACTATCAGAACTAAGTGCCCACCACAACAAAGATGTAGTTGCTAAAATTCAAGAGTTACTCACAGATATCAAGAGTAATGGCAATTAGAATCAATAATGCCTTAAACCTAATAACTACAGAAATTATCTCAAATCCTACATCATGGATTCTTGGTTTCAGTGGAGGTAAGGATTCGACGGCACTTTTAATATTAACTATCAGGGCAATGGAAACCGTCAAAGTGTTCCCGCCCAATTTTTTAATTATTGTAACTTACTGTGACACTGGCGTGGATATACCCACCGTAAGATTATTAACTAAGAATTTACTCAATGGTTTCAAAAAATACTGCGAAGCTAAAAAATTACCAATTTCATTCAAAATTTCTAAGCCTATTGATACCGATAGATTTTTTGTCAAAGTAATTGGAAGAGGCTATGTGCCACCGACGAATAAATTCAGATGGTGCACTGATCGTTTACGAATAAAACCTGTGGAGAGTATAATAAAAAAATATAGCAAATCTGATTCAAAAATTTTGTTAGGGGTCCGCATTGGAGAAAGCCAGGAGCGAGACAGGATAATAAAAAAGCATTCAAAATGTAATCGGTATTTTCTCACTCAAAAAGCTACAAAAAGAACTATTTTCGCACCAATTTTAGACCTAAATGTAACAGATATTTGGAATTTGATTATTGAATCCAATGAAATGCTTGATGGTTTACAATATAAATTGCTCGCACAGTATAGAAATGCATCAAATGAATGCCCAATGGTACGAGACCCTAAGTCTTCTCCGTGCGGACAAGGACGTTTTGGATGCTGGACATGCACAGTTGTTCGAAAAGATAAATCTGTAACTAATTTGATAGAATCTGGGATTGATCAGCTCAAGCCATTATTAGAATTCAGAAATTGGCTTGCTGAAATTAGAGACTTGCCTGAATATCGGGAACCATTTCGAAGAAATGGTTCAAAAGGCCTAGGGCCGTTTCATCTTAAAGCTCGGAAAGAAATACTTAGAAGATTACGAATAGCTCAGAGCAAATCAAAATTTAAACTCATTTCTGAGAAAGAAATTGCACTTATTTCTACTCATTGGCGCTCTGATAAGGAAGAAGCAAAATTTACACTTTCAAAAAAGTAATTTCAATCTGTCCTTAAAATCAGTCAGCACAACAATCTAAAGACTTTTAGTAACTTATCGTAAAGGGGCATTTTAATATGTATGTCTGTCCATATTTCAGGACACCATGAAATTATTATATTTGCCACTCAAACCTATAAATACGTTGAGTTTATTAAATAGCTTTTTTTGAAGTTGCCTTTTTTAATCAAAAAACTGGCTAGAATCCTGGACACCTTTCGCTCCATGTATTTTTTTCAAACCATTTGAATTCCCAACAAAAACAACGCCTTCGCTTCTCTTAACTTAAATGTGAAATTGGTGGCATTAGTATTGCTCAGTACCTAAGCGAGTCCATTTCTAATGCCTAGGGAGGTCATTTGAAATACAAGATTCTAGTTATCGACGATGAACCAATAGTGATTGAAGCCCTTCGCTTATGCCTTCAACCGCTCTCTATTGAAGTGATTGGCGCAGAATCGGGTGAGCATGGCCTTCGAACAGCCGAAATCAATAAAAATGAAATTGCGGTGATTCTAGTTGATTATCGTTTGCCAGGAATATCTGGTGATGAGGTTATTCGAAAACTGCTAAAGATAGATCCTTCATTTGATATTATTGGAATCTCCGGTTTTGACACAGACGAAATTTATGAAAAGATGATCGGCCAAGGGGCTGTCACATTTATCTCAAAAGACCTAGCGCCAGAAAGAAAAATTGCTCTGATCTCCGGCTATTTGAGAAAATATGATTCCACAAAGAGAATTCTGAAAGTTAATACGCAAGTACTCGATGAAAATAAAAACTTCATTTCGACATTAGGATTAATTGGGCAATCTCAAAATATGCTAGATGTTGCCCTCAGAATAAAACAGTACGCCAATATTGGAAAACCAATTTTGATTACTGGTGAAACTGGTACAGGAAAAGAAGTTATAGCTCGGGCAATACATCGCTATTCCAAGCGTGCAAAAGAAGCCTTTATTCCTGTTAATTGTGGTGCGATTCCTTCTAATCTTATCGAGTCAGAGCTTTTTGGAAGTCTACGAGGTGCGTTTACCGATGCCAAGTACGATAAAAAAGGTGCCTTTCGGGCCGCACAAAAGGGCTTTATCTTTTTGGATGAATTCGGTGAGCTAACGCCACAGGGCCAAGTAGCACTCTTGCGAGCGATTCAATTTAAAGAGGTCAAACCTGTTGGCGGAAATGAGCCAGTTAAGGTTGACGTAAACGTCATTGTTGCCACAAATAAAGATCTTAAAATAGAGATTGAAAATAAAAGATTCAGAGAGGACCTTTATTTTAGAATCAATGAATTCCAAATTCATTTAGCTCCACTTAGGGAAAGACTCGAAGATATTGAACCGCTCGTTCTGTTTTTTCTAGAAGTGGAGTCAAAAAAAATGGACCGTAACTTTCAAATTCGAGCCAGAGCCATCGAGAAGTTAAAATCTTATAGTTGGCCTGGAAATGTGCGAGAATTAGAATCAGTCATAGGTGGAATGGTCGTCAGAGCGACAAGTGACACACTTGATGAAAATTCCATTCCTGACCGAATCAATTCTAAAAGTAGTACTGGATTACAGAACGCTAACCCAAAAGAAGCTTTCTTACTGAGTAAGCAAAAGTTTGATGCCGAACAAAAAACGATAATAGCAAAAGGATTAGAAAATTTCGGTTCCATTCGAAAGTTAGCGACAGCCATGGGGTTAAATAAATCAACCTTGCATTCTCGAATGCATGAGTGAAGTTCCCCCGATTTAGTGGACACATTTTACCGGACAGAGATGTCCAGAA
>CAZYOE010000285.1:0-4118 GCA_964648725.1 uncultured Pseudobdellovibrionaceae bacterium
TGACAAAGTTTATTTAACTGCCCACTTTCTGCAACCCTCCCTGAAACAGGGGGAATCCTATTTCTCTGACTGGAAATTCTGACGAAATGCATTTTGTTTAAAAACTCACATGCGAAAACCTTACAATTTCGCCACCCAAGATTGTCGCTAAAAATCTTGACGAGGATCACCACCCAAAACCTATAATCTATAGGGTCCCCTTAACATCAACAGCGTCGGATCTTTCGAAAAAATAAACTCGTTTAGAAAGGCATCCTGCCATTGATCGATACTTTTGCCGGCGTAAAACTGGGAGAACCACTGTTGTATTTTAATAGTTTACTGAATCTTTCCCTCGCGCTCAATCAAGGGAGTTTCGCAGAAACGATGAAAGTATCTTCAGGCTCTGAATGGTCCATTCAAGCTTCAAACTCCTCAAGCCATTAATTAAACCTTTCAAAAAGTAATGTTTGCTATCAAGCTCCAGATCAGGCAAGAGTGACATTATGAGAAAATCTATAAAATACACAGTACTAGGGATGAGCCTTCTGTTTGCAGGCTCTGGAGCAGCAACAACACTCGCTAACTCTGCAAGGAGAGGTTTCACGCCTTGGGCCGTTTATGGTGAAGACAATCGGCAGGAGCCCTATGAAGCGGGTGCTCTCGAATCTGAAACAGCGAAATCAGTGGCAGGGCGCATCTCGATAGCGCATTTAAAAAAAGAGGGCAACGATTACGTTGTCAAACGCAAGACCCTTGGCAAAGAAAAGTGTGAAAAGAATCGCTTTGCCGAACAAGTGATTGGACCAACCTGCAGTGGGTTTTTAATAAAACCGGATGTCTTGGTAACCGCTGGTCATTGTATGACGAAGGAATCAATCTGTACTGATAATGTTTGGGCTTTTGACTATGCTTTAAAAGCTCCTGGCGACCAAACCTATACAAAAATACCAAGCGCCAAACTCTACCATTGCAAAAAAATTATTGCTCAAAAATTTGCTGAATTTGGAGATATCGATTACGCAATCATTCAACTTGATCGCCCCGTGTTGGACCGAAATCCATTGGTCTTAGATTTAGAGGCTAAGCCAGAACTATTTGTTCCTCTCTATGCTGCAGGCTATCCCTCTGGACTCCCATTAAAGATTGTCAATGGGGGAAAAGTCCTTCGCAACGAGAACAGTCATTCCTTTGATAGTGACCTCGATATCTTTCAGGGTAACTCCGGCTCGCCTGTTTTTGATGGGATCACTGGAAAAGTAATTGGCATCACCTCGCATGGACATGAAGATTACGCAAGAGATCCAGACGATGTAAACTGCAAAATTCCACGCGTCTGCAACCCGGGTGATAATTGTCATTTATCAACAGCCTCTCGAGTTTCTAATTTAATGGAAGTTCTGAAGAAAGCGAACGTTGAGTAAATGACTTTTAATACCTATGCACTTTGGCGAGGGCTTCATGTTTTATCAGTTTTACTGTGGATTGGTGGCGTCGCTTTTGTAACGCTCGTACTAATTCCCTCACTCCGAAAAAGCGGTGACGACTACGAAACATTTGAAAGACTTGAACATCGCTTTGGCAATCAGGCTAAAATTACCACTCAATTGGCATTGATATCGGGTCTGGCAATGTTGTGGGAGACCAATTCATGGAGTCGTTTTTTAAATACTTGGTGGCTTTGGGCCATGGCCATCACTTGGGCGCTTTTCACGCTAATGCTATTTGTACTAGAGCCATTTCTTATTCATAAATTTTTGCATAATAAAGCAAAAACAGACCCTGCTGGCACCCTCCTCCTCTTACAGCGCCTTCATTATTTACTTTTAGCCTTCGGTCTTATCGCCCTCGTGGGTGGTGTTATTGGCGCCCACGGTGGAGCTTACTGGTAATTATTTTATTTTCTTTTGTCATACTCCGCATAATATTTGAGAAGCCAGAGTGGAACATTGGTAAACTTTGACAATTGCGGAGCGATCTCAGCATTTAGTGCTGGAGGAACACTTAAAACACTCATTTCAAAAAGAGTGGAATCAGGGTTAAGCACTAAATGAATTTTAGCCCCATGTTCTGTGGTGACGGTATGACTCCAATATTTTCCATCTTTAACAAAAAATTTGTCTTCAATGAACTTTGGTTCATCCATTGTTGAATCCGCTTTGGGAAAGAGAATCATTCCTGAAGCTCCTCTGGGAGCCAGAACAATGTAAAAGGTGTAGCTCATTGCAATGTGTTTTAACTCGATCATGAAATTTGGACGCTTATCATCAAGCTCCTTACACCTGATGGAGCTTTCTTCGGAACCTCCAAACCAAGGTTCATCCTCTTTTGCAGGATACCAAGGAATATGATTTTCATGAGCAAACGCTAATTGTTTATTTTTGAGAACCATCATGGTTTGACCTCGATCACGAACTGGCTGAACCAATCTTAAATGCGGTCCCAAAAGATCGGGACGACAAAAGATATCAAAATTTTTATCATTCTCACCCTTGAAAATTCCGTTTTTTTCAACGTAAGAAATAAAACTATCCCCCATTTGCAAAGCTAGCGGCAAGAGTTTATTAAGATCATCCGCTTTGAGCACACGACCCAACGCCTTATCATAAAGCCCAATCAGAATTCGTGCGCTTTTATGTGCAAATCCTTCGATCTCAATCCCTTCCAATTCACAGGGTTCTAAATCTTTGTAATATCCCCAAATAATAAATCGCTGGTTGGGTGTATCTGCAAAATATGTTGGGACTCCAGAGTACTCACTCTTGGGATCAAGAAAACCACCCCCATCCGCCCACGATCCGCCACCGTCGACCCAAGACCCACCACCATCAGCCCAACTACCTCCATTGAGTTGCCAATCAGAGGAAAGCCTAAAGGTTGAGTGTGAACAAAGCTCATTAAACATATATTGTTTTTGTTTTTCCTTTACCACCATTCGACGTAGGCGACTGATGGAGTCTTTGTATTCAAGAATGGCAAACTCGAAGTGAGCTTTATGTCCCCACTTTTTCCACGGATCACCAGGTTCTGTCAGATACGTCACCAAGGGGATGATCTCAGAAAGAGGAATCGCTAACGAGAGATGGTCGTTAATTCTTGTTTTCGTTCCCATTCCTAATGGTTCCTTATCATTGGCCATAACAAGTGCGGCTCCGCTCATTCCAGGCCTAATCCCTATTTCTGATAGAAGGTCTGATCTATAGGGTGTCAGCTCCGCCGTTTTCTTAGTTTTCGGATCATTAATAGCTCGCTTGGGATCATATTCAATCACCCCAGCGACAAAATCTTCACTCTCCTTGTTGGCAAAGCGATACCCTGAGCTAGGAGTGACAACGCTTGTGGTGCCGGTGAGCAGTGCAGATGCCCCCTCACCTTTGATGCTGATCAAAGGTTTCAAAATGCAGTCCTTGTCGAGCTTGGGTACTTTTAAAAGCGCGAGATCATAGGTTGGTGAGTTACCTAAAAGTTCCAAAGGAATTTTTAGATCCTTTCCACAATAGAATGAAATTTGATCGGAACCATCCACCACATGGGAGGGAGTAAGGATATATTTAGACTTCCTATCAACAAATTCAACCACCCAGCCTTGACCGTTCTGAGAGTAATTCCTGGCACCTCTGGTCAGAGTGGATTCAATAAGAACGATTTCTCGGTCTGCACCATAGGTCAAACTCAGGAAAACTTGAAATAAAAAATTAACCAAAAATACTTTAGACTTCATTAATGACACCCGAAAGGTTACTTTCAAGATTAGTACCCACTTTAAAGCCCTTTAAACCTTTAAAGAGACTAGAAATTCTGTCTATTTCTTTTTCGTATTGCCAAATTAGGAAGACTTCACCTTCTAGGCGGCACTCATCGATGAGGCCGCAGGATGTTAAATCTGCTGACCGAGTCAAGAAGGTGACACGGTCGATTCCCAATGAGATTAAACGCTCCGTTTGGCAACGCGATCAGGGGTGTTGTCAATTTCGGGATCCGGTAACAAACAAAGTTTGTGGATCAACATTTCAATTGGAGTACGAGCCTATCAGGCCGTGGAGCTTTAACGGGGAGCATTCCGTCGAAAATATCGTCATAATGTTTATCATAATTTCCTTCGTTGGCAAAACGTCGAGTGCCTGAATTTAGACGCCAGA
>CAZYOE010000286.1:0-4117 GCA_964648725.1 uncultured Pseudobdellovibrionaceae bacterium
CTAAAAAATCGCCTCTTAACTCAAGGATTTAAATAGTACCGGGAGTGACTGAGAAATTTCCACCAATTCCCGGAACGGCCTCAATAATTTCTATTTAAAAGTGAAATTCTGGAATTTTACTGAAAAACTAGGCAATTCAAAACGGAAAGTGTTGTTTTCCAGAGCCCCCCCCAAAGCCGGTCACAAAGAGCTTTCGAGTGACTTGAATGGGGCGTTTTCAACAATTTGCTGCTAAACAAGGATTATGTTTCAACGGACGGGCGTGAAAATGGACTATTCAGACTATTCAGTGATCCTTGAATTTAACCAAAACAAACACTCATTTCAGCAACAGTAGCTATTTCGAAACGAAAGGTCTTACTTTGTTAATCTCATTATCGATGTTTTCCTATTTACCAAAATAGGAAGGAAAACTCACTTTGGCCATCTACTGCTGAAGCCAGTTCATACAAGTATAAATATAAAGCCTCCGAAACTTCTTGAACGTCAGAAGGGTCTTGAACAATATTTTTTAGAAATTGGTGCTTCGTTAAGTCTATGAAAAATCCGCTAATGGCTAAATTATAGCCGTTAGCTATATTATTGTTTCTAACGACAATCGAGGCCAAAAAATTATTTACTATATTGGCTTTGGATTTAACAGTTTTGTTTGGCGGGTTGATTTGCTTTATGAGGCTCGCTAAATCTGCAATCTTATCATAAAAGGAATAATATGCTTTAGGGGGGCCGCTGGTAAAATCCCAATAATTTACAATTTCTCTTTGCAATAAATAAAACGCCAAGTTAAACCATAATTTTTCTTTACCATTCGGCATTTTTTCAAGAAGCTCTAAAAATCGATGATCGCGGTCATAAACAGTATGGCCATTCCCAAATTGACTACCCGAACTATATAATCCAGATTTATCATGCGAAAGTATTCCATGACTTAAATCGTGTGCAAAAACCATAGATGGGCGAAAATTTGAACCGTGTATCTCTAAATTATTGGTGGTAATGATGCAGGGATTGATTCCATGCAAAACGGTTGTCTGGTTCATTAAGGCTACACCGAATGAATCACTCTTGGCAATAAAAGGAAAATTAATAGAATGAGGAAATTCTTGAGCGTCACCATAAAACAATTCTATTTGCCACAATCTCAAATATCGTTCCAAAGATTCATCAGTTGCAGTGTTATAAGGATTCAAGCGCAATTCCATTCTCAATAATCCGCCCATATTACCATTGCCAAATCTGATTTGAACTAACTCTTCCCCTTCGCTATAGGTAAGCCTTAAAATGAAGCGAATAAAGTATTTGTAGTCAACTTCAAATTTGCTAGATAACTCCTCTCTAAGTGCCAAAACATCTTTTCCTGAAGCCTCAAAGAGACCTAAATACTCTTGTAAAAAAGGCATATAAATTTTAGATGGAGTGTTCATTTTTAAATTAGGTATCTTGCGTAAGTCTTCGACGGCGGAAACAACAGTATTTAATTGTTCATGGCCATTATATAGAATTCTCTTAAAGGCCTTTTCAAAATTAAAGTCGTTCTTTTCTGCATTCATAGAATCATGGCTTTCAAGCTTCTCGGTCAAACTTTCCATACAGACTTTATTCGACTCACCTGAAGCTAATTGGGCTCCAAAAACGACCACTATAAATAAAAAATTGAATCTAAAACTCCAAGTCTCATTCACATCAAATCCTTTAGTGGTACTGATAGTGCATCAACCCAAAAATATTGTTACCGTCGATCAACAAGTTGCTCTCCGAACTGCATTTGCTTATAAGTCCACTGCAATTATTGGGCTTTCGCAAAAAACGAAATTACTTTGAAATGGTTCAATAGACTCTGTCTGGAATTTGTACATTTTGCCGAAAAACGCCTTCTGATATTAGAAAAAGAAAGCGATTATGGCATAAGAGAGCAATAGTTTTTCAAACCTTTTCGCTGCAAAAGTTATGGCAGACTTTAGTTTATGCTGCCATTCGCCGACTATTATCCATGAAGTCAACCCTGCCCCAAAAATCTAAAAACAGCAAAATCTCAGTGGCCGGACATGGTATTATCTTAATTTTTGAAGCTCCCTTTCTATTGAGTGGGCTTTCATCCTTTATTAATAGTGTCTCAGGTTTAGCCGCTGGGAGTATGACTAAGACAAATAAAGCGGAAAGTGGTCCCAGCAGCTCCCGCCAAAAGCCGGTTACAAAGTGCTTTCGAGTGACTTGAATGGGGCGGTTTCAACAATTTGCTGCTAAACAAGGATTATGTTTCAGCGGACGGGCGTGAAAATGGACTATTCAGACTATTCATCTAACTTCAATACTTGATGGGCATAAATATTTGGGAGGGAGGCTCACCGAAATTTTTCTGAACAAAGCAATACCTATGAACTTTAATGCCTGCACGAGTAGCCAGAAATCTATTATTTACGAATATGGCGGTGCTGTAATTGCGGGTGCATTAGGATATATAGAGACAATCAAAGCGACGGACTCTAGGGAGTTACATTACAAAGATCGTAATTGGCTTGATCGGGCAATTGAAGAAATTTTAGAAAAACCAATTGACGACCAAGAAAAATTATTTAAGGCGTTTTTCGAGGGAGACGAGTTTCGAGACAGAATTCAAATTAGAAGAGAACGAGAGGCTCTGACCAGAATTACAGATTTTTTCGGCGAAACTACCAATGTTAAAAAAGTAGTGTTAATTTTTGGACAGGATCATATTTTTGAAATGGCTCATGAATTTGATATCCAAGTTGAAAAAAATAACACTCTTAGTACCCAAGCTATGTGTAGCAGAGCACTTTTATAGACATTTTTTTTCGAGTTAAATGAACTAGTTTAGAAAAGCGTTTACCTGTCAGCAAAGTAGAGCCAGAAAAACATTTCCTAAAGATTTACGGTTAAAAGTCGTTAATTTTGCTATTAAATACATTTTATTGAAGTCGTTCCTGGAGCAATTGTGCACTGATCAGCAATTCCCGGAACAGCTTTTTATAGGACTAAGTGAAACAAAGGCCGTTCTGGCTTTAGATCCCCCACCCCCATTAAAACCGTAACAACGGACCTAGAACACCTTCAAAAAAGGGCGGATTTGAGAATGCTACAGTCAAATATTTTGTAATCTTGAGAAATTCAGAGGGCAGAACGCCATTTAACTGAGGCCTTGCTTGCAAAACCAGAAGCATTCACTCCCTTTGAATATTTAAATAAAAATAGATAAATCTCAGGTAAATGATTCGAATTTACCCAAAATATCTGATTTAGCGTGAATGCTTGACGATTTACACTATTCTAATCCTAGCCTAGACAACGAATTCAAAAATCCACGGACCTACCTGAAACGGATATATCTCAATTTACATCTATTCTGATAGGCCAATGATACTTGGGAATTCTTTTAACATAATTGGGTACTAAATAGCCGTGCACTAAATCAAAACAATTTGGTGAAGTACCCTTTTTTTTTCCACTAGAGTGAGAGTCTACTAAAAGAATAATTGAGTCACGGACACATGATTTAGTAAAATCTGACTGATCTTCTAGGATACTCTCATCGACATGAAGCTGGCTTAGGTCTTGTGCCCACTCTGGAAATTCTTGATTATAAGTGCTATCCACGGTTGAAAATGACTTTATTTTGTGTTCCGGATTTTGAGTATTTACGCCAAATACTGTATCAATCACACAGTTCCCAAATCCCGTCGCAAAACCATGTCTAAAGGGGTTATCAGTTCTTTCCATATCAGAGTACGAAAGAAGTTCTGGATGATAATCACACAAAATTTTTAATTCACTTCGAACCGTTCCTTCCATCTTGACCAGGACTCCTCCCACTGTTAAATTATTTTCTGCAAGAACATTTAGTGATAACCCTATAACTCCAATTAGTAGACCTATTTTCATAACTTGCTCCTTCTATTTTTGAAGATTTTCACTTTCAACATTGATGTGACGATATGCAAAAAGTGTTCCGGCAGACTTCTTCCAATTTCAGTGCAAAAATTCCCGGGACGGTCTCAATAAACTGTATTTAATACAAAATTTGGCGGCCTTAAGGAGCTTCAAAAGAAGCCTCTCTACCAATTAGTGGGGTGTAGTCACGTGCCAATACCAACTATTTGTA
>CAZYOE010000287.1:0-4091 GCA_964648725.1 uncultured Pseudobdellovibrionaceae bacterium
CATTCAAGTCACTCGAAAGCTCTTTGTGACCGGCTTTGGGGGGCCTCTGGAAAGCCACACTCTCCGTTTTGAATTGCCTAGTTTTTTTAACGGAGAACATTCAGTGGAAAATCTTACGACAAGTTGCAGGAATAATAATTTGTATCGCTGGCAGACTGTCGAACAGATGAATTTCAATTAAATTGGAGATTAAAATGGGACGCACTGATTTTCCTATTTTGCTTTTGAGTGGCGATTTACTCTACAAGGATGTTCGCGAGATTTTTAGGGCCACTGATGATTATAGAGATCCGATTTTTATTAGATTCCAGATTGAAGATTTTTTTATGTCTGGATTGGTCTTAGTTGCTTTGAAATTTCCGTCGCTGTCGAAATTTGACGAAGACCTTCAAAACGAAACTGGGACATCGGAACTGGGAGGGCTTTTTCAGAGGAACGATGTTCCGAGCGATCAGCAGATTTGAGCTCTGTCCTCTTTTACAAGGAAATTTTTGTTAAAACCCAATAGTTTTTCTTTTAAATGGAAATTATTGAGGTCGTTCCGGGAGTTTTTGGTCATTTCCATCCCCTATGAAACTGTTCCGGGAATTGCTGGGGAATTGCCGATGTCCCAAAGTAACTTATAGCAGTGTATAATAGAAGGCCTGCCATTTTTCGCTTAAACTTGGCCTAACTGTCTAAATTATTGCTATTTAATGTCTGTGATTGATTGTTCCAAATTTGGGTCTGCCATCAAACAATAAAGCCCTGTTGCGATTAACTCAAGCCTTAGCACTTGATTAACATTTACAATCGGGTGGCATGCTATCTGCAGGTAAGCCGACGATGCTCATCAGCGATGACTCATTGATTAGCTCTGAACGTTTCTTTGAGGAGTATGAATGGCTCAGTTGAACCGAAGGATTGCAATTTCATTGCTGCTCTCAATGATCAGCCATAGATCCATGGCCATTGGTTTGGGCTCGAGTTGTTCCTCCCAAGGATATTGGACCAAAGAGGCCCTTAGTGGCT
This sequence comes from uncultured Pseudobdellovibrionaceae bacterium, assembly GCA_964648725.1. Lineage (GTDB taxonomy): Bacteria > Bdellovibrionota > Bdellovibrionia > Bdellovibrionales > Bdellovibrionaceae > CAUJGP01. The sequence continues at coordinate 1,012 of CAZYOE010000287.1, forward strand.
TCACTCAGCTCCGCACCGTCGCCGAGATACTTGCGAATTCCGGAGACATTATTGATCCTTATACCAATAAAGTAATAGGAAACAAATGTACCAATTTGTCACTCTCTCTCAAACGAGTGATTGAAGATAGTCAAAAGGCGATGGATCAGAGACCCCCTCCTGATCCCAAAGCGGACGAAAAAGAAACGCCAGTCACTGACATTCCAAGAGAACTTGGTGCCCTCAAAAGCTACTACAGTTCAATTCGAAAAAATGGGAGCGATCCCTCCATACTTAATATGATGGCCGCCAAAGCAGTCCATTACGCTTCAGAACTGAATCGGGTTCAAGATGGTGAATCATTGATGGATGGCTCCAAAAAAGATTTAGGGTCGCTGGCCATTCGACTCCGATCAACCTCAGATGCTGCGTTAGCCTCTCTCAGTGCCTTTATTGATGAACTGCCGGGAAACGAAGAGTGTATCTACGGAAATACAGGTGAAGCGGCTTTAATTGGAAGCTTAGTCAATATCATGGCCGTATTAGCCTCAGGAGGACCGAGCACGGTAGGACTAAAACTTGCTAGCACTATAAATAAATTATCTTTGTATTTACGAGAAGTTCGTTTTGCCAGTGTGGCCCAACTCCTAAATAATGCTGAATTTCAAAACTCCATGGCTTGCCTACTAGAATCGGCGTCTGAAGCTTTCTGCGCTGCCCGAGACGCCAACTATGCCCTCTTGCGCGGTCAAAAATTAATTACCCAACAACAGCAAAGTAACAAAACCATCAGTGATCCCAAAAATCCAATGAATGGGTATTTTATTTTGACCCATGCTATACCCACGGTTACGGACTGGCTACTTAAGGTTCAAATAGGTGTGAAACCCCGAACCGCTCAGGACGCTCAATTTAAAAAAGTCGTTATGAGTAACGTTCAGGGCTTTTTTAACAGCGTGTTCGATTTACAAGGAAAATTAAGTCAAGCCATTCAAACGATCAAGAATTACAAAGATAAAGACACTCAAACCATAGCTATCGGTAATATGATCATTGATTTAAGTCACGAGATGGGAGCTGGTGGTCGGGCCGGATCCTCTGGTTTTGGTGATGATTCAGCCATGAATTTCTTTTTACAAGGCAGACTCGGTATTGAAGTGCCGTTCGAGATTGCTGGCATGCCGCCTAATTCGCGTCCGAAAGCCGTTATAACAACAGATGCCAATGTGGCACGCACAATGACGCCAGAGGCCTGGTTTAAAACTCCCGATGGCAGAACATTTATTGAAGAAAAAATTCAGAACAGTGTAGATAATTATCTAGATGTCATCTCAGAGAACATCGACAAGATTGTGACAGAATCCACCCGAAGCGCGATCTCTTACTATGGCACTTGGTTTATTGTCGATAATGGACATCTCGTCTCAGAATCCGTCACAGGGATTAACTATACCGTCCGAGACAGCTTAGAACTCATATACGACTACCTCTATAATTTTTCCGAACGGGCCGCGAATCAAACTCGACTAGCTCCACTCTTAGCCAACGTGCAAGAGACCATGTTTCGCATACAACGGATTTTAGTCGAATACCGAAAAGCATCCAGTTATTATACTAAGGAGTTTGCGCCTTATATTCAAAAGTTGAAACAAGCCAATTTGGAACGTTTCAAACTCGACAACCGCTCTCCAAAGTACTTTCGAACATTGGGTGGCGTAGACGAAAGTTGCCAAACTGCGGATGGTAAATTGATCGAAGGCTGTCTTCTTGCCACCCAATATTCAGATATCAATCTCCAAAAAATGATTCATAGGGTAGACGATTATAACTCCAGTATCGTCAATACGATTTACGACGAACTCAATGTCTTACTCTCACGCTCTAGTTTTCTGGCCAATCGGGTCTCGGTTTTTGTGGAAGCCGACTTTTTAAACCAAATCGGGCAAAGCCAAAATATCAGTGAATTTGAGAGAGATTTCTACGTAGCCACAGGATTAGGCGACTATAAAACTCTGATGGATCAATTTCAGACGAGCCCAGATGCCGCTGCGGCAGACTTAGCCCAAGCTTTAGTGCTTAATAAGACCTCTCTGGTAGCTATTGAATGGTTATTTAGAAACAAACTACCCCAGGAGATTGAACGCCTCAAAGCGATTTCAGAAAATCGAAGCGATTCTCCCAATTCTATGTCTCGAAATTCAGCCGAACGACTTTTTCATGAATCCGATCCGGTGCGCGATAACCCTGTTGCAACCGACACTGAAAGAGAACTGATGCAAAAAGAAAGAAACTCGTGGGATCCCTTATCGCAAGCATGGCGAGGATTGCGGATTTTAGGAAAAGGTCTCTATAGAAAAGTAATGCATGGAGATCGTTTTTCATTCGACATTGATATTCTTGATTATGATCGAATTTCAAGCCCCACGGATGAGTTTGGAAGTCACAAAAAAACCTATGAAAAGCTTTGCATTCAAATTTTAGCTTTCAACGATCCAAGTCTTTTCGAGTTAGCCTGCGGCAAAGTCGTACTTAAATCTATCTTGAATCACCCGCAAGCTGGATTGCTTGCGCCTCAAGTTCGTCGTTTTGTTGAAAGGTCAGCAGTGAGTTGGGTTGAAAAACAAAAGGAAGGACGAGAGAGGTTAGAGCTTCAAGACGAGAATAAGTGGAAGTCCTATAACCACTCGGTTCGAATCTGCGCCTACCGTGATTTTTTAAGAAATTCTTTGGTCGCAAATCTGACGTCAGCTAAAAACCTCAGTAAGTATGATCCCTCCACCTCTGAACAGGCTGAGGCTATGATTGACGTCCTCGTTAATTACGATGCTCGAATGGCGGAAGAGTCAAGGAAGAAAAATGAAGAAGTCCTATTAAAACGCAAACAAGCCGAAGAATCCGCGGCCAATCAAAAACAACCAAACTACCAAGCGAATCCGCAAAGTGGAGCGTCATTCTTTCCAAACGGCACTCCCCAAGAACTAAATAAAGCAGGATTACTACCTTCAGGAGCTAATAATATAGGCTCATTGGAGGGGCCGGCGGGCCCAGTAATTAGGGTCTGTTCGGTAAATTTCTCTAAAAAAAAGCTAAAATCCACTAGT
>CAZYOE010000288.1:0-4060 GCA_964648725.1 uncultured Pseudobdellovibrionaceae bacterium
CTGGCTCTAAACAAGAGGAAGCAAAACCAATTGCTAAAGTTGGTGAAACGGTACAAGACGGCGACATTGCCTTTACTGTTACTGATGTAACTACAGCAGCCAGTCTTGGAAATCAATTTACCAAGAAGGATGCTCAAGGTCTGTTCTATGTCATTAGTCTGAAAATTGAAAATAAGGCTAAAGAGACAAAGACCATTGATAGTTCCATGATTACTCTTACAGATAGTCAAGGAAGAACATTTGACCGCTCAATTGACGGCCAAACGGCAAAAGGGATGGCTCAGGGGAAAGTTGACTTGTTCCTACAGCAAGTTCAGCCAGGACTAAATGTGACTGGCGATATCGTATTTGATATCCCAAAAGACGCAACTGGTCTAAAGCTCTTAGTCAAAGGTGGATATTTTGGCAAAGGCCAACAGATCGATCTGGGAAAGTAAAATAAAACACACAGCCGACTGTAGCAATGCAGAACGCTGTGTGTTTTTATAAAAACGGCTTTATAAGCCGATAGATTTAAGGTAGAATACAAGATGAAAACAGCTATGAAAATTTCAATTGGTGAGGCAAAACAAAAAATTCACGACTACTTAAAGTTGGTAGGAATGAGCGATCATGACTCATCACTTTTAAGTGAGGTTATTCTCGAGCAAGAAATGATTGGCAATCAATTTAGTCCTGTAGGAGAACTTTCAGGAAAACATTCGCGATTAATTGACAATATCGAGAACGTCAAAGAAGAAATAGTTGTAAATAAACCTGCATTACAACTTATAAAAGGAAACGGTAGGTTAGCTCCTCTCATTACTGCCGACCACTTGGATGAAATGGTAGATAAAGCCAAAACTCAGGGAATTTATGCGTTAGGCATTTATGACAGCACATATAATGATTTCTTTGATGTATTCTGCCGTCGCATTGTCGAAAAAGATTGTATAGCAATTATTGTAGAGAATGGCGGCCCACAGGGAGTAGTTCCTTATGGTGGCAAAAAAGATGTTACTGGAACTAACCCCATCGCCTACGGAATTCCAACTCATAAATATCCAATTATCTTTGATGCGGCTACAGCCATGCACGCTTATGGCAGGATAAAGCAAGCCAAAGAAAATAATGAAAAATTACCTGATGATGCCTATTTAGATAAAGAAGGCAATATTACAACCGATCCCAATATTGCTTATGCCATCCTTCCCTTTGGTGGATTTAAGGGCTATGCAATTAACCTTTTAATTGATGTATTAAGTGGTGCGCTAGTAAGAGGCAGAAGTGGACTCGACCAACCATTAGATTCTCAAAGATATATTGGAACCCTCATTATTGTTATTGACCCGGCTGCTTTTGGTGAACTTAAAGATTTTAAGGATGCCACTACCAAACTTGTAGAAGACATTCTAGCTGTACCTCCAATCGATCCGTCACAGCCTGTTCGTGTGCCTGGTGTAAGAGGTTCCATTCGCCTAGAGAAGTTTGAAAAAGAAGGATCTCTTGAAATCGAAGCCAAAGATTGGAATAAATTTATAAAAGCTTTTGATGCATCGGAATCTAAAAATTGAAATATGAAACTACTCTTAACATCAGCGGGATTATCCAACAAATCGATTATCAGCGCATTAGAAAAACTCTTAAGCAAATCAGCTAAAGGAGTTAAATTAGCGTTTATTCCTACTGCTGCAAACGTTGAATCCGGTGATAAATCCTGGATGATTGATGATCTCAATAATTTTAGGAATGCTGGATTTGAGGTAGAAATCGTAGATATTTCAGCAGTATCAAAAGAAATCTGGCTACCTAGATTAGAATCTGCCGAAGTGTTATTTTTTGGAGGTGGTAATACTTTCCATCTCATGCATTGGGTTAAACAATCGGGTTTGATGGAATTGCTACCAAAACTACTTGAAAATCGAGTGTATGCAGGAATTAGTGCTGGAAGCTGCATTGCTGGACCAACAATTTACAACTCGGTACAAAATCTCTTTGGCGAGAAATATGATTTGGAAATAAAAGAAGGATTAGGACTGGTCAATTTCCAGATTATTCCCCATTTGAATTCGCCTTATTTCAAAAAGATACGAAAAGAGAATCTAGAAGTAGCCTCTAAAGAGTTAAAAGAACCTGTCTATGCTATCGATGACAACTCAGCGATTGTAATAGAGAACAAAAATGTTGAGGTTGTTTCAGAAGGAGAATGGCACAAGTTTAACTAACAGTATGACCAATTATCAATTTCTCCAAACATATATTGAACTTCAAAAAGATATTATGTTTGATGAGCTTTTAGACTTGGGTTTCGCTACTGTTTGCTATAGCAAAAACGATCCTTCTTCGTTTTGGAATAATGCTTTGGTAAATACGGTCTTAACAAATGAGGAAATAGAAAAAGTTGCAATTAGACTTACTGAGCTTGAACGCAAACCAGCCTTATATTTTGAAAACCGTCCTGATCTTGAGCCACTTAATTCACTTTTAACCCAATTAGGTTACTCTCAATCGGCCGAAGACTCATTAATGTTCCATTCTGGTGAAGGAATTGATGAAAGTCGCTTTAGCTCTGTTAAAAAGGTAATGACAAATGAAGACCTTGAATTATTTATTACTACTTTTGATAACTGCTATCGGAAAGATGATCCTCTTAACCCTTATGGTGAGCTTGGAGAATATCTAAAAGCTGCTCGAATTGCCTGGCAAAAACATCATGTTACAAACAGAATTGAGTACTTCATTGCTTATAAAGACGAAAAGCCTGTCGCAGTGGCGACTCTCACAAGCTATAAGGATGTTGGCTATATTTCCAACGTGGGTTCTTTAGTTACAGTGCGAGGTGAAGGTTACGGAAAGTTAGCTACTCTATTTTGTGTAAGTCAGTCAAAAAAGAATGGGAATACAACTCACTGTTTAGCAACAGAAGAAGGAACCAATCCCAATAAGTTTTACGATGCAATTGGATTCAAAACGAAATTTACCTCTAAATTGATGGTCAAAAGTTCATAGTATCTTGCGTCTGGACTTCACAAAACCCTTACGATACCTTGTGTCCTGATGAAAGATAATATCAGGCTAAAATACTGCCTATACGCCCGTAAATCAAGCGAATCGGACGAACGACAAGCGATGTCGATTGACGGTCAGCTCAAGGAAATGCAACTTCTTGCAAAACGAGAGAAGCTCGATATTACTGAAACAATTACAGAAAGCCACTCAGCTAAAGAATCAGGACAACGACCAGAGTTTAACAATCTTCTTCTTGGTGTAACTGAAGGACGATACAACAGCATTCTCACATGGGCTCCTGATCGATTATCTAGAAACGCTGGAGATTTAGGACGAATTGTTGACTTAATGGATCAAGGGAAACTGACGCACATCAAAACCTATTCTCAATCCTTTACGGATAATCCAAATGAGAAATTCCTCTTGATGATTCTCTGCTCGCAGGCAAAACTTGAGAACGATAATAGAGGCGTTAATGTTAAACGAGGATTACGAAACAAATGCCAGATTGGAATTCGACCCGGAGTTGCCCCGATAGGCTATCGAAATGTACTTAAAGTAAATCGTATCTCAACAGTAGAACTCGATCCAGAACGAGCACCAGTTATTAAACAAATCTTTCATAAAGTTGCTGATCAAGGATTCTCAGGACGAATGGTTAAAAAATGGCTTGATGATATTGGATTCACTACAAAGAGCGGATGCAAAATGCCTCTGAGCAAAATCTATGTTGCTCTTCAAAATGCTTTTTACTACGGAGAATTTCAGTACGGAAATATATGGTACAAAGGCACTTATGAACCGCTTATTTCAAAAGCGTTATTTGAAAGAGTCCAAATTCAATTGCAAGTTGCTCCGAGACAATGGAACAAACAACTGTTTCCGTTCAAAAAAATTTGTGTCTGCGGATCGTGCGGTGGAAGTGTTACAGCAGAACTTAAATATCGAAGAACAAAAGCTAATATCGTAAACTCGCACATTTATTATCATTGCAATCGCATCAAAAAATATGATTGTCCTGAGCCATATATTACCGAGCAAGAGTTGATCAAGCAGCTCATTGGATATCTGC
>CAZYOE010000289.1:0-3969 GCA_964648725.1 uncultured Pseudobdellovibrionaceae bacterium
ATGGCTTTAGCCATTAAATCATTCCACCCACTTTAGTGGGTGGTTGTTGAATTTGGACAGTGGCATAAAACTCCTGGGTGACTTCTGATCGGCTGTCATAGTCGACACTAGTTGCATAGATGTCGGTGATTTTTTGATAGAAGCGACGCTCAGAACTTCTGATGTCACGAATGCGGAGTAAAAGCTCATCAAAATAATCCTCCCCAATATTTTTCCCGGACTTGAGCCGCTCATCATCCATTATAAAGCCTTTTTGTAGGTATTCGTGGAGAAGTGAAGTGGCCCATTGGCGAAATTGTGTGCCTCTATCGCCTCTAACTCGATACCCAACAGGTATTGTGGCCTCAAGACTATAGTGCTCTATGTCTCGTGTAACCCTGCGTTTTCCCTCGGTTTGAACTGTCTGGAATCTCCAGATAGTTGCTTCTTCAGCAAGTTCCGCCTCTTTATAGATATTTATCAAATGCTCGGAGATTGTTTTGGGGCTTACTTGATATAGTTCGGCTATGGCCTTCTGAGTAAGCCATACATTGTTGTCCTTAAAACGCACTTGAACCTTTGTGTGTCCATCAGTTGTTTGAAAAAGGATGATTTCACCTTTTTGTGTTTTATCAGACATCTAACCCTCCAGTAACCTTTAAACTCTTCCAAGTTTGTTTTGCGAAAGACAAAACTTTTAATTACAAATATTTTTGTTCAATTTTCATCAACTACCTTGAATAACCACTGCACCAATCCCACCATGACCAATGTGTCCTTTTTGCAGTATTCCAAAGAGGCTTTAATCAGCTCTTCTTTTCTTTCATTTGTTGTTGATTCATCAATGAGTTCCTCAAAAGCTGCTTTGAGCAGCAGTTCCATTATCTTAGGTGGTGGGGTTTTACTGGACTGTTTGTTTAGTCTTCAAAGTTAGTAACAAACTTTATTTATCGAGTACCTTTGATATTCAATTCTGGCTTTTATTGCAAGATAAAAATATCAGAGGTTTTCAGTTTCTTCAACTGGATGTTGAAGAAATCGGGTTAAGGGGCGGAGCCCCTTAACAGCCAGGATGGCTGACCTGGCGCTGGTATGTGGCTTAGATCTTTTTTTGAAGTAAGAAATGCGTAAGAAAGAGGAATGGCAATTTTACGACGAATATCAACGAGAACAATCAATAGAACTTTTTGCCCAGAGTAAATTCCTCCAGAACTTCCAAATCTGCCTGATCTGAAAATTGTTTTACCGTAACGTGGGTTTGTGGATTCCTCAATCATCAATATATTAATACTGATGACTTGTTTTACGCTGTACCCCCGCGAAAAGTTGGAGAGGGTCCTTCGAAGGCCTACGATTGTCATCGATGACCAAGAGATCAACGATTGGATTTAGGAGATGTATCATGGGGAATTGCTGTATGTTAGTTTTCTGACTCGAGTTGGAACAAAAATTGCTTTTGTTTATATCTTACGAAAAGTGAGGCCAATGGGCATCTTGGTTTAAACCGATCGCCTTATTTAGGAGGAAACTATGCGTTTGAAGTTTTTTGTAGGTATGATCTATTTGGTCATGTTAGGCGAGTTTTGTTTAGGTGGCCAAAAGTTAGGTATCACTTGCCCAACAGCTCTCACCACAAATAGTGCCGGCCGTCCGAGCCCTGCAATCGAACATTTTCTTAGAAATAATCCAAGACTCACAAATTCTTTCATTCAAGATATCGTTAAAAACCGACTCCTTTTTGGTGGTGGCGCGTTCAAAACAGCCTTTAAAGAAACAATGACGGCCCATACAATTATAGGCGAAAAAGTTGAGAAGTCAGACGAAATGTTGGTCGCTCTAAGCAAAGGGAGCTCTCTAGAAATGGTACACAGAGTTTCGAGCGAAATTTTGAATCGAGTCTTAGTCCTCTATGAATTGAGATCCAATCCAGCAGCCATTTCGTCAAATGATCTGAAAACGGAACTTGGTTTTGTTATCAACGACTCTGAGCGAACTAAAAATATCGCCCAAGAACCAGACGCCTACAATAAAACAAAATCCCTTTTAAAAGAAATCATCGATGCAGAGAATGGTGAGGAGTTCTTAACTCAAGCCATCGCCTTTGCGCTTCCAACCTATATTGATGAATATCGCACGTGGACGACGAATAATACTGGTCGCGGTTTTCTAACGCTGATTACTGCTGCTGCCAGCGGATCGGCGGGACTCATCGGGAGCGTCGCGATGGCTGCAGGGTATGCTGAATTCAGTTTTCTTTTAACAATGGTTTCCGGATTCATGGGTGTCGGTGCTGGAGTCGTGGCCCCCGTCAGCGTCGGGATGATGGTCTCGAATGCAAAAATATCAAAACAAGCTAAGCAGCTCGAATCTGTTGTGAGTGATTATTACAAATGGAATCCCATCGCGGTTCTACCAGGCGGTAATCCTGAACAACTCGGATTGGATTCTACATTTACTTCAATATACCAAACTTCTGATTTAAAAGCTCTGTTAACTCAAGCAACCCATGTCCAAGATCGCGAAACTGTTCCTGATGCGATCCAAAGAGCTTCGATTGAACAGTTCAATACCGAAGTCGAAAAGATTAAAGACGTCTCTGATGTGATTAGGATCGGAATCCAAATTGATGGGGCCATCGATGTTTTGTCTCGAGATCTCATTACTGATCGAATTATTCAAGCGCAAGGCCTCAATAAAATCATTCCGTTAATTGATCTAGCTTTAAAACAGAATGGCACTACTTTACACCAATCACTCAAAGAGCTCGCTAATTTCAGAAATGTGGATCTTTTTGAAATTTTGAAAAATCTCGAACGATTTCATTCCGATTCGACCACCCTAATAATGAAAATCGATCAACTTATTGAGAACATCATTGAAAATCTAGACACCTACGACGAAAAACAAAAGATCTATTCGGATCTGATCGTCACAGCACTTGAGAAAAAAATAACTTATTTGAAACAGACTCGATCACTCCTAAAAGACCTGATTGCTATCGAAGGCAAAATCCATGAACTGGTTTTAAAAGAAGAGGCCCTCATTATGAATATCAAACAAAATGGACTACGCTTAAAAATCTTAAATTCAAATGCAACGGAAACGGAATCGATAAATGAATCTTACAAAGAACTTAAAACGACGACCCAAACTTGGATAAGCCTCTTAAAAAGTCTCAATGATCCCAACATCGGGGCAATGATTAAGACGGATTGGTAATAGGACTTTCCCAGAAAAAAGCCCTTCGAACTCATAAAACCCGCATCAATAGCTTGATTCAAAGTTCATTCGGCTTCCGCATCGCATCTGGAACGAAAAAGAAATGAGACAACTCCACAAATTAGTGCCAGGCTGCCCGCCAAGCTAGTGGAGTGTCTCGTAATCAGTTTTACCTATCCTGATGAAGTACGTAAAGTAGCAGATCGTTTTAAAGATCTTTTTTCCATCTGCGGCATTGATTTTAATGTTGCCTGCTGTTTTTTCTGCTATTCGTTGTTCGGCTGCAAATCTTTAAGTGAGCTGGTAAAGATTTGTCCCTGGTCGCCCTCTGTATCGACGCTCAATCGGAATCTTGGTGGATTTAGGTCCAACCGTGCTATGAGGAGACTTCGGGAGCAGATCCTAAAGAAGTACTCATGATTCCATGATCGGGGCAAGATTATGGAAACTTAGTCGAGCGAGATGGTGCATAGAATGCTTGTTCCGAGATCTCAAGCAGAACCTGTCCTTTGGGAAACTTCCGTGTGGTGGCGAGGGCGCTTCAGACCTGTCCGTCTGTATCCCACTGATCCTTGCCACCTCATTGCGACTTGATCCTGAGATCTGGAGCGCATATTCTGGTGCCACAATTGGTGCCACAATTGGTGCAAAAGTAGAACAGCTTAGGGAGGATTCACTGAAAAGCTCGATAGAGTTTATCGCACTGAATCCAAGTGATTGAAGTTCCCCCGATTTAGTGGACACATTTTACCGGACAGAGATGTCCAGAAA
>CAZYOE010000290.1:0-3915 GCA_964648725.1 uncultured Pseudobdellovibrionaceae bacterium
CTTGAGCTGTTCTGAGAAATGAATTTTTCAGAAAATGGAATGCCGTTGTCTAGCTCGGCCAATTTTTGATGATTTAGGCCTTTTTTAGGATTGGATTGGTCCAAAAAACTAAATAAATTCCATTTTATATCAAAGGGCCTTAGCATGGTCTTTGCAATTGGCCTAGAACCTTTTGGGAGGTTTTATGCGACTTCGCAGGCCATTCGTTGTTCAGATGATTAGTATCCTTGTGAGTTTCGCGTTGCTTCTTACTCAAGGTTGTCGTGGTCTTGAGAGTCAAACGGCGGTTGATATCTTTGCCACCGGTCGATTGCCAAAAAGTCTCACCCGCTTGTCCAATCAGGATTATGAGCTGAGAGCTAAAGAAAAGGAAATCGTTGAACGCGTGCAAAAAGACGCCCAAAACCCCAATATCCTCAATGTTGCAGTTATTGATAACGGTATCGATCTTGCGCACCCGGATTTAATCAATCAGATTGCCTTTGATGTTCAAGATGGAAAAGTGGTCGGAGCCGGATATGATTTTATGGGCGGAGATCGTTGGGCGTCTTCTAACTTAATCAGCTCCAAGCTTTTTGCCTTTGGAGCCCAAAAAATCGAAAAAGGTTTGATTTATGGCGAGTTGGAAAGCCCTCTCAAAACTCTGCAGTCAATGAATAGTGAGTTTTGGGCGCATTTACAAACGGAGTTACGAGCACGACCGGACTTGCAGTCGTCGCTCTTTAGCAAAATCAATCGTGGCAACTTTTCAATTGTCGGTGCTTATCAGTTGGTGGAATACGAGGAACTTACTAAAGAAACCTATGAAGCGTATCAGAAAGAGGGTGAGTTGATCGGGCCCAACAGTAAAGAAAAGTTGTTGGAGAAATCAAAAATCTACGGACAAGAAACAGTGAAGCAGATTATTGAGAGCCCTTGGCATCTTAATCCGGAGACAGGAATGCCGTTTGAAACAGAATATACACTGTCGCGCTTGGAACATGCAGATCAGTTCTGGGAGGCGATGAAAGCTGCATTGGCAAAGACTTCAATCGCGCTTCCATTTGGTAAGGCCTTCCAGACCTATGTGGATTTTGTTGTGCAGAGAAATCCTGATTTTGATCGTGGCAATGACCACAAAGTAAAAGACCTTTTAGAGGATATCTCAAAAGCCCTGAGTTTTGGTGAAACCTATCGAGCCTCGGCCGACCCCCTTTTTGAATTGCGTGCTGATCTTCGGAAGATCGGTTACAATGATAGTGCTTTCAAAGCTTTCGATAAAAATAGTTTATTTAGTCATGGAAATTCCGAGGCAGAAAATTTAAAAGCCGCTCTTGAGCGCCTTGAGAAAATGATGGAGTTCAAAGTGAAAAAGGGAGATATCTCTCCTGAAAATGAAAGGTATCTCACGGAAGGTTTGAAAGTTCGTGGTGCTCTTCGGGAAGGGATTCAGTGGGTTCTTAGCGAACGCTCGCTGGCTGATGGTCAAAAACGAGAGGCATTAGCGAGTGCTTATCGCCGTTATATGATGCGGGCCAATCATCCTCTCTTAAGTGGCGAATCAACAAGTTCCACCCATGGTTCACACGTAAGCGGAAAGATTGCTTTGGCCCATCATGATGTGCGAATTTTACCAGTGCGAGTGACCACTCAGACGGTGGAAATTGCACGAGCAAGTCTTGAAAAAATGAAGCAAGGCTTTAAGAAGGACTTCCAGAGCTGGTTAGCAGAACCTCTGGTTTTTAAGGCGTTGGGTGAAACTTTAAAGTCCGTTTATCCAGAGATGGATTTCTCGCCAGAGGCCTGCACGGCCACAGTACAAGAACTTATGAATCGTCTGAAGAAAGCGATTGATCATTCCTTTCAAGAGAAAGGTTTAGAATATAAGTTCCTGGGAGAGGTCCAGTCGGCCCTAGCTTTTGTGGGTAAGCGCAATATTAAATTAGCGAACATTTCCTTGGGCATTAACTTTGAGAAGGCCCCTACTTCGGTACGGTCAGAAGATCAGCAGTTTGCCCTCGAACGCGCATATGATTTCTTAAGCTATGAATATTTTAAATATCGAATCGCCCAAACAATTCAAGCCCACGCTCCACAAACGTTGTTTGTTATTGCGTCTGGGAATGATGGGCAGTGGATTGATGGGCAGTCCCGTAGCGCACTTCCGGTTGATATCTCGTCGCCGTGGCTCGAAGAATATCAAGCAGAAATGAAGATAGAGGCACCCAATAATCAAATGAAAAATGTTTTGGGAGTGGGGAGTATTGATCCTAAGCACCGACTTTCGTCATTCTCAAATATTCCAATCAATTTAAAAACGCCCTTTGTCTTGGCGGAAGGAGAGAGTGTTCTGTCCGCTATTAAATCTACCGATACGGTGGCGATTGATCAGATTTTTGCTAAAGCGTTGCCTGAGTTGTCTTCAATGTCACGTTTTGATATTCAAACCGCTGATATACAAGGTTGGATCAAAGAATATCTCGGCGATCTACCGGGATTAACAGAGCAGGAACGTGAAACGATTGAGGCGAATTTAAATCTCAATTTCAGTTACAATAAACGATTACTAATGAAACTCGTCGGAGTCATTAAACTTCATTTATTTATGAAGTATCCGGAGCATCGAGCTCGATTGACAGGGACATCGATGGCAACGCCAACAGTTGTTGAGATACTTTCGCGAATGATTATGGAAAAGGCCTCGCGGTTAGGTGTGAATACACGTGACATTTATAATCACCCAGAATTTACCCCCGAAAAGCTGATTGATGACGTCTTTGCAAAGGCAGAACCTTTAAATAAGCATGCCAGAGGGATCTCTTTGAGTAAGCTTATTGGCGACAAAAAGCAAGAATCCAGCAGAAATGGCAAAGGTCTTGAAGCGCAAATCAACGAGTTTTTGATGCGCGGCCAAGAGGACAATACGCTGCGGATTGGCGACACCGCTGGGATATCTTGTCGAGGTCTGTTTTCGGTTGCCTTTTAAGTAACTTGATTTAAGAATTTGGAGCGAGATGGAGGGTCTAAAATGGAATTGCATACACTTCTGGGCAATATGTGGAATGATTACTGTGCGCTTAATCCTTCAGCAAAAAAGATTTATGATCTTTTGACCTCTGACGGTGAAATCGTGTTGAACGATCATATTGCACTGAGAACTTTTAACCATCCACGCTTAGGTATTGAATCAATGGCCAAGACTTTTAAAAAGTTGGGTTATCGTGAGATTCAAGATTATCATTTTAAAACAAAGAAACTCTATGCCAGACACTATGAGCACAGCGACGAGACTAAACCAAAAATATTTATATCTGAGCTGTTAGTGGAGCAAATGTCAGAACCGACGCAAAAAGTTATCGGGACTATCGTTGATCAGCTGACTGATAAAACGATTCAAAGCGAAGAGTTTTGTTACTCGGGGCGTACCTGGAATTTATCTTACAAAGTGTATGAACAACTGGCTGCTGAAAGTGAGTATGCGTCTTGGGTGGCTGCCATTGGTTTCCGCCCCAACCACTTCACGGTTTACGCTAACGCCCTTAAAAAATATAATACAATCGAAAAAATCAATCAATTCTTAGAGTCCAAAGGATACACATTGAATTCCTCTGGCGGTAGAATTAAAGGTACGCCCCAAGAGCTGCTCGAACAAAGTTCAACGATGGCAGAGCTTGTGACAGTGGCCTTTAATGAGGGATTTCATCAGGTGCCAGGATGTTATTACGAGTTTGCCCGTCGCTATGCAGATTTGACAGGAAAATTGTATCACGGGTTTATCGCTGCATCAGCGGACAAGATTTTCGAATCAACCAATAGAATTTGAAAAAACTAGATTTTCGGCACTTTTGGCCGTTGATGTACCTGCAGTGTTTATTATGGACTGGCCTCTCTACCAATTAGTGGGGTGTAGTCACGTGCCAATACCAACTATTTGTA
>CAZYOE010000291.1:0-3883 GCA_964648725.1 uncultured Pseudobdellovibrionaceae bacterium
CGCCTTCGGCGCATCTCATTCGGGTCCATTGCCGCCTTGGTCTACTTTCTAACTGGAAATGGTATTAGTAATCAGCTTGAGCTAGATTCCGTTGAAAAAGAGCCCACACCATCGTCGAGATTCCAACGTTATGGATAGTCCGAGCCGCCATTAAAACTGAAATCGTCAATATATATTGTTTGGGTGTAATCAGTATTTCCATTAGCCGTCACACCGATATCTAAATTATTATATACCGTAGAGGATTCTGGTAAAGTTTGGCAGTTTTCACTGATAATCTTCGAACCATCTTGCCAAACTTCCAAGAACCCGTCTTCGGTTTCAGCTAAGGACATCTTCACTTCTAATTTTACCCAAGTGTCTTTTGGAAATGGTTTTTCGGCACCCGCTTTTTGGTGCGTCACCCTCACTTTGGGTTCCCACTTGCCCAGATCTGAGGCCAAGTATAAACCATTTTCAAAATACAGTCGTCGACCAGGCTGCCCTGAGTAAACTAAATCTCCTGGCTTTTCGGCTTCCAAATCCCAGAGAAACAAATTAGTAACATCAGTTCCAGAAGGGATATAGATCCAAAATGAAGAATTGATCGTATCGCCTTTTTTGAATGAAAACTGTGACCAAACCAAATGGGCTTTGGACGCAGTTATACCATCATACTTGTTTGCAAAGAACTTCATTGCAGAGTTTCCAGAATGAACAAAATCCTGGCTCAACGCTAAATAGTTCCGTCCTGATAGAGAAGGTATAGAACAAGTTCCGGAGTAGAGGCACGTTCGATCGTTACTATTGGGGGACAGCGTGAGGTTGTGCCAACGGGAGAGATCAGGTGAAAACAAATCAGATAATACAACTGCATTCTCAAAGTCATCGGTTAAAGCAACTATGTTCATATTGGCAGGATTGCCCCCGCCCGATGCACCCTTAGGCACTTCATCTTTTTTGCTGCACCCGCCAATGAAAATTAATAGTGCTGAAATCAGCACGTTCATCTTTCGATTTGTCATTTTCTTCCCCCGATTGTATCCTACCATATTTTTAAAACGCCTGTTTTAAGAATTTGCCTGCGAATACCAAATGCGACATTTCCAGGTGAATACCTCAAAATATCCAATATTTAATACCGATCGTTTGACCGTTCCCTGTCTCAAGAAGAGATTCAGCCTCTGGGTAGCGAAATCTAAATAGATTTTGCTGCTCTTCGTTTATATTGTTTCAGTTTTGATGGTATTGTCTCAATTTTTACGAGTTTCCCTATTTTGCAGCTGCGGCAAGCATTCTTGTTGCAAACGAATGGCGCAAAAGATGGGGACCACCTGATTTTGCGATCCCAGCAACCCTCATGGCATTAATAAAGACTTGGTAAACTTGACTGGTCTTCATTGGCTTGGAAGGGTCTTTGCGGGAAGGGAATAAAAAACCAACCTTAGATGGATATAAATAAAACCAGTAATAGCGACGAAGTGCGAAGCGCAAGTCATCACACAAAGGAACAATTCGCTTTCGGTTACCCTTACCAATAACCTCAATCGTCGGGTCACCCTTTTTTAAATCTTCAATCCTAACATTTATAAGTTCACTCACGCGCAATCCTGTAGCGTAAATCATCATAAGGAGAGCCCGATCAACAAGCTCCTTACAGGAAGACAACAGTACTACGAATTCCTCAGGGCGTAAATGCTTTGGAGTTGTGGTCTTTTACGCTCTCATCCGAGGTGTAAACTTCAGAGACCAGTCTTTCTCCAACACATAAAGACAAAAAAAATCGAACAGCTCCCATTCGAACATTAACGGTTCTAAACTTAAAGCCAGAAGAAATAAGGTAAAGCTGATAATCCTTTACGTCCTGAATTGTAAGGTCCACCAATGGTCTAGTGTACTAATGAAAAAATCGCACAACTTCGGTCTTGTAAGCAGAAATAGTCCCATTCGCACGCCCTCGAAGTTTAAGTTCCGCTACTAATCTGCCGGGTATTTCCTCGTTCATAAAAATTCCTCCTTGTTGGGTTGTTTAGACACCAAACCATCGGGAGGGATTTTCTTTTTCTAAAGATGACTCAAGCAATTAACAGCTTTAAACAAATACAAACATCGAGGCAGCTACCATTAAACAACATTATTTTAAGAATGACAGGCGAAGGTCTTGGATTTCTTTACCGCCGAAGGCGGTTTACTAGAATACCCCCCTTAAAACTTACAAAAAAACCCAAATTTTTAGTTATTGAGAGAGGTGTCTAAGGCTTCACCATCAGAAAGTGTCCAAAATTGATATTTTATTATTCATACACACTTTACAATCATGTGTATGTTTGTTAAAATAACATCATGGAACGATCATTTCGCTCATTTTTTGAGAATCATTCTTCATTTACTTCAAAAGAAGCCAAGTGCTTTGGTCTCTCTCCAAGTCATATTGCCTACTATATTAAAATCGGGGAAGTGGAGAGGGTCACAAGAGGCGTTTATCGGAGCCTTAAAAAAGAATCATCTATTCCCGTCCCTTGGGAAGACCTCGTGATCACGGCAAAAAGCATTCCACAAGGGGTAATTTGCCTGCTCTCCGCATTGCAAATCTATGAACTCACGGATGAGTTTGCAAGTGAACATTGGATTGCGGTCCCTGTGACCTCCTGGCCAGCCAAGCGAGAGAATACCAGAATTTTTCGAATGCGAAACCTCACGCTCGGTAAAATCAGAGTGCAAATGGGAGATGAAGCTATTTTGATTTTTGATCGCGAGCGGACCATCATTGATTGCTTCCGGCTCATCTCTAAAGAAGTAGCCCTGAAAGCCCTAAAGAAATACCTGCAAGGTTCAGAGGACTTCCAACCTGATTTTAAAAAACTCAATTCTTATGCTAAAAAACTTCACTTTGAAATCGGACCATATATAGAGGCCATGACAACATGACAAAATCCCTAGAACAATCCATCAAAGATAAAATTAAAACTACCTCTAAAGATCAAAATAAGCAATTCGGAGAAGTCTGGCAATCACTCATCCTTGAACGCTTCTTAGTTCGTGTGAGCTTATCAAAGTACAGGGATCAATTTATTTTTAAAGGCGGTTTGTGCCTCCAAAAATATTTAAAAGTCGGCCGTAGTACTATGGATCTTGATTTTTTACTTCGTGGAATCAATGCCAATTTGGAGACGCTCAAAGAAATATTTGAAGAAATCGCCCTGATAAAAACCGAAGATGGTTTCCTGTTTTCAAATATTAAAGTTGGCACACTCACTCACGCCCATATGAAATACCCAGGCTATGAGATCTCAATACGAGCAGAACTTGGTTCAACGAGAACCACAGTAAATATTGACATCGGAGTTGGGGATGTTGTTGAACCAGCGAATATTACCATTGAGTTAGCAGCAAATAAAAATGGACCTATCTTTGAAAAAGAAATTCAAGTTTGGGCCTATAATCCAGAAACTATTTTTGCCGAAAAATTAGAAACGGCTATTAAAAGAGATGCTCTCAATTCAAGAATGAAAGATTATCATGATATGGTAGTCATGATTAATTCAAGAATCCTCAATGAAGAACATCTTGGAAGTATTTTGAATAAGACGTTTTCACATAGAAAAACAAAAATGACTAAAATCCCAAAATTTATTGGTGAAGACTTATCCCGCATTGAAAAACTATGGGATAATCATCTTAAAATCGTCAAAAAAAATGAAGATACCGCATTCTTGCCCGAAAAAATAACTGAAGTGATTGATGTTATAAACACCTATTTAGATTCCGTGAAGAAAGAGTAGATAAAATGAACTTTGAAACAGTGGGCAATTCAGACCTAATAATCAGGGCAGGTAAACCTAACTCAGCCTCAATACAGTTCACTTTAGCTCCGACGCTTCGTCAATGAGCATGACGGGAATCT
>CAZYOE010000292.1:0-3861 GCA_964648725.1 uncultured Pseudobdellovibrionaceae bacterium
ATCGTTGATTTGTATTTCGATATTTTTGGACGTTTCAAATAACGAAACATCAATTATTCCTTGATGAGAGATTGCTTGAACCGAATTTTCCAAAGTATTTTGGATCACGCTTTGAAACAGGGAGAGATTCATGAATAAAAATGTGTCATTGAATTCGCCGTGAGTATCGCATTTAAGTTGAATACGACTAGGCAGGGTCTTGACGTGAGCTTCAATAATATTACTAATAACTTCGCCTGCCAAAAAGTAAGTTTTTTGTGATGTCGTAACCGGCCCTTCTAAATCGAGTCGCGAGATTATACCCCTTACATTTTCTATTGTCGAAACTAAAAGATTTTTTTCATTAACGTTCAACGACTTAATTGCAAATGCCAATGATTGAAGTGAATTTAAGGGTGATCTTAAATCATGAATTACATTTTTTGCTAAATTTCCACGTTGTGATTCAGATTCTTGTTGGACCTGGGTCTTAATCTTTTCAAGAAGCTTACTTTTAGATTTTGAATAAACAAAAACACTCAATAAAACTAATGTTAGCCATAACGAAAAGGCGTATGGTGCCAAGTCAAGGCGACTATATTTGAAATGAACTTCACCAATTGAATTACCTACTTCACTGTTTCCAAAGATTAATGGCACTTTAAAGATTTCAAACATAAACGAATCGAAAGTTGATTTGTCCTTTTCTTTAAACAGAGGGCTAGGGACAACTGTGACGGATTTTCCATTTAAAAATAAGCTAATTTCAGTAAAGTGATTCTGACGGGCATCCTCTAAATTCAAAATCGTTTCTCTTAGATCTCCCATGCTCGCAGTTCGATTAATAAATGAACCGACTGTTTTAGCTAACTGCTCTTTTGTAAATGAATTAAAAATAATCGACATTCCGATAAAAATTAATAACCCAAGAAGTTGTGCGACTATGATTTTTCTTTCAAGTTCTCTTAATCGTCGGTTTATTTCAATATCCATAGCCATTATCCTAAAAAATGAGTTTTGTTTTGTTCGGCAATTTCAAGCCTATCTCCAGTTCCCATATAGGCCGATTCAGATTGAAAAAATGATTGATAGATATAAACCGGAGCTTTGTTAATTATATTGATTGATTCATGAGGCAATAAAACTGACTTAATTCTTTGTAATGAAGATACACTACTCATGTGATCAAAATTGGAGTCCCTGCTTGAAAGAGCACTTTTAAAAGCCTCGAAGTAATTTCGATCTAACAATAGACGTTGGCGAAGATCTGACGACAAATTTTGATTATTACGAAATTTAGATTCGCTGATTTTTGTAATTTTATTTTGACTAATAAAGGCAATTCTACAACTGACTTCAGTTAGAGATTTTAAAATAGATTCATCTTGATTCTCACAGAGCGCAAGCCCAAAAGAAGCACCCCCTGAAAGAATTGAAAAGTCATTGCTGCCTTGAGCAATGCACAAGACAACAGGGCCTAATTGAGTTTTGCCAATCTCCCAAAATTCAATTTTCAAATTCATCTGTGTGAGTTGGCTAATCAGCGCTTGGCATCTAGCTTTTTTACTTAAGTCAAAGATCTGATTGCAACCACTAATATCTATTAGTCTGAATATCTTAGTGTCATAAAAAAAGCGAAAGAACGCCTCTCGCTCAAACAATTCACGAACTGAATTCGCGAGAGCTTTTTCCTTATATGAATGACAAGCAACTCCATAAGAATGAGGTAATTTTAATGCTTTAACTATAAGTCGTTCGATAGCCTCGCTTGCCGCGATTTCAAACGCAGCCTCTTCGTCACTAGATTGCCCTCTACCAATGGATTGAATGCCATCACAGGAAAGTTTTACTTCTATGTCATAAAAATCGAGCCCCCATTCTTGGGGCCAAGTAAGCCGCAAGACATTGAGTTGCAGTCTAGATCTATTATTAAAAACAAATTCAGTTATTGGTTGAAGATCAGCCATAGTGGATTATTCGCATATTGTTGTGAAAGACCTATTCTCCAGGGCTTGCGGGCAATCGCAACATAAGGAGCGTTAGCGATTGGTACGAGAATGCCATTGTTAATGGAATCAAAATGTATCTGCTTCAAAAGATGAAGTCGCTTTTCTTTATCGCTAATAGACATGTAGTTTGCTAACCATTTTTCACCGTCAGTTCTAGATTTCCCAAATATACCCGAAGCTAGTGAATACGATAAAAGCGAAATGTCTTCAGTAAATCCAGAGTCAGGGCCACCAATAAACATGTGTGGCATATCTCTCTCATCTTCAAATTTCATAAATCCTGGGACATTCGGACCTTCAGAAACCTTGAGGAATGGTGTCGCTGAAGCTAGTTTATTTATTAATTTGTCACCAGAACCAACACGAACATACCAAAGTGAAAGATCTTTCTGAACTTTACTTAGTTTTGAATTTGTATATTTCTCGCGAAGAAATGTTTCTTTCTCGGGAGGTAAACCTCCTTCGCCAAATTCAGGTATAAATTGAATTGTCTCTTTATAGCCCGGAAGCGCAAGCCAGACTTCACCTAAAGCTTTTCGTACTTGCTCTCCAATCGCAATTCGGTCACTTTCTGGAATTTCGTCAAGCCCTCTTTGTGTGAACACAAGAACAAATGTTCGAATATTCATCGAAGCAAATTGGTTTACGTCATTATGAGCCAGAGAATATTGAATCATATCTTCTGGTCGATTCGCATCAATTGTGGATACGTAATCAACTTTTCCAGACTCCAGATCTTTTAACGAACTGCTAATATCTTTTGGATCAGTTGGAACCAGTTGAATTTCTTGAGGCATATTCTGTGAATATCTGTAATGTTGGGGATTAGCTTTTAAGACAATTTGACCACTTTCACTATCCTTGGCAACATAATATGGGCCAGACGTTTCACGGTAATCAATAATTTCAAGCGACCTAGGGTCAACTGAAGATTTAGGAATAATTGCAAAATCAATGGCTGCTAACATTGGAAGTAAAAACGATTTACTTTTTTTCGCCTTCAAAATAACTGTATCTTTGCTGTAGGTGATGCCTTCACAAATTTGATCAATATTTTTTAGTGATACGCTTGGACAAACTATATCTTTGAAATTTCCATGTGTGTTTTCTGACTTTATTAGAAGTCTCTTGAGAGAGAAAACTACATCTTCAGGGGTGATTATGTGGCCGCCAATTGTTTTTGCTTTTCTGATTTTTAGGTGTAATTCGTCGCCGTGCCAAACAAAATGTTCTGCAAGTCCGGCTTCCAATTTATTTGAAACTGTAATCTCAACAAGAGGGCTATAGATATTCTCAAGAAAAATATATTCAGGTGCGAGGTGAATTCTGGTAGGTTCATAGGTACTGGCAGGTTTTGCATTAGGAAATGAAACTCGAAGTGTTTTCAATTCTGATCCTTTCTTAAAATACCCTTGTTTCCAAAAAACAAAGGCAGCAATTATTAAACATGAAATGAATAATGACCGAAGTGGAATCTTCATCTTTATTCCGCCCTAAAGCAAATTGACATCATAGTTGAAAAATCATTTTTTAATAGACCTTCTTCTTCAAGCTGTTGAATAATAGATTTTTTTACTTTTATTTCTTTTGTTACAAAATCACCTTCAAACACTCCATTTTTATTCAGGAGAATTAGAAGTTGCTGAATTTGTTTGGTAGTAAGAGGTTTTTCAAAATAGATTTCGTCCCTTGATTCAACTTCCGCAAATGACCCCTGCGAAAATAAGAGTCCCAATATTATCAATCCTGTTAATGGCTTCATATTTCACCCTCCGTTACTTCCTCTTTTGTTTTTTTACTAATTTGAATTCCAAGCTCATGATCTTCCCCCGAAAAAATGGACACGAAAAAGTTAACTTGCGAGTGCTAAATT
>CAZYOE010000293.1:0-3857 GCA_964648725.1 uncultured Pseudobdellovibrionaceae bacterium
TTAAATTAAGTAAAAAAGAAGCTTTCCCAAAATTATCTCTTGAGATTATAAGTATATTTTTCAATTTTTCTATTATATTTAATTCACCTGATATCAGGGAGGACCTCTCACAAGAATCAAAGAAGACTCAATCTCGGATTCAGGAAGGTCTTCTGACTCTCTTCTTCTCTTCTGACTGTGCTTTTTAAGGAACTCCAACAGTATGGAAGGCTTCTTCTTTTTCTTAGTTTCTAACAGAGCCATCTGATCAACAGTCCTATAAAAACTCAGCCATTCCTCTTCCTCATAAGATTCAGAATTGTCGTTTTCTTCAGCTTTTGACTCAGAAGAGACCTCTTCTACGGACGCTTCAGCTGCTTGTTGAATTTCTTCTTCCGTCATGGGAGAGCTTGGGACATCTTCTGAAAAACGACCGTTTTCCTCATCTTCAGGGGAATCATCATCTCCTTGGGGTGGAGTTACCCTTCTTCCAAAGTAGTTACCTTTTTCTTGGTTCCAAAGGAAAATCTCCTCAAAAAGCTTGCCTTTGCATATTTTACAGGAACATTTATCTGAATGGTTATTCTCCTCAGCATTCACAAGATCAGCTTTTTCAACGTCCGCCATCTTTTTTTCTTTTCGAATCTGAGTGAACTGCCCTCCAAATCCTATGAGACGCCGTCCCCTCAAACCATGATGTAAATGCTCAATAACCTTAGGATCTGCCTCTTTTTTTCCTTTCTTATTCTTAAAAATATAAGAGGATGGCTTGGTTGCATATTTCACAACTTCTGCAACAATAGACTCTATGGATGCCTTCCCTTTGTTCTTAATAGGACGAATGTCAATTTGGGTAATCCGATCATCCCGCGTAGACTGCTGCCAACGCCTGAGCCATCCTTCGTGTGGGATATAAAGCCCTCGGTTCTTTCGGAAGTACGATTCAGGAACCATTAATAGGGCATGAAAATGAGGATGGTAGTCATCTCTCTCCTCATTATAAGTCACCTCCAAACATCGTATCCATGATCTGACGGCTCTTTTTACATCCTTAAGTTCCATCAACCGCTTCCAAGATTCATTCATATGATCAAGCGTTACCTTAAGTTTTTCTCCTTTTTCATTCACGACTGTCACTGTTAAGAGAAGGGGAACATCGGAGGGGAATTTCTTCTTATGTTCTTGAATAAGCTCTTTGACTTGATTGCGAATAACGAGAGATCGTCTCCATTGGCACATGGTGCACATACGACTTTTACAGAAATAAGCTTCAGTCAGGGTTTTTCCATGTTCTTCATAAACACAGGCCATCATTTTGAGGTAATTCCCACATCCTGCAATCTTTTTTGCATAATGCTCAAGCCCTGGGATGTACTCATAGGCCTTTGAGACAACCATGGCATCGTCCCTATTTCTCTGCCAAGGTCTTTTTTTTCCGTTTTGTTTCAAGTCGTTAAGAGGGTAGTATGAATTTTCTGTTTGACTCTTCTGATTTTTTTTCTTATTCTTCATAAATTAAATGGCGCCTTTGTATGTTTTTTGGTATTCAAGCATCGAAAAGATACAAAGGCCGTCCCTTTAAATCAAGCCCTAATTTACTCCCCCCCCCTACTTACTCCCTAAAAACCTCAAAACATCGCCAAAAAAAGCACTAAAAAAACCTCGTTTAGGCCAGTCGCCAACAGGTCAAATCAGGAATCGTTTTCGATCGACGTTGTTTCTATATAATCAAGATAACTTGCGCTCCGCCTCCCCTGCTCTCCCCCCCTAAAATTTTTTTATTTTCCACTCTCCATCCATTTTTCTCACCCTCCATCGCCCGAACTGATCAATCCTTTAGGGGGGCTCATTGCCGCCCCCCTAACCCCCGCTAGGATACTTTCAACAAGAATAATGAAGTTGGATTCGGACGAACTTTTGGCTATGATCTTAATCACGGTACAGGCTCGGAAGCCGATGACCGTACAAGACTAATGCCCTCAAGATCACCGAATCCTTTCAGATTCCTCCCATGTCTTGAGGGTTCTTTCATCAAACTCTCTGAAAAATCCCATCCCCATTATTAACCTCATCTTGTGAGCAAAGCGAACGCATCAGTCCTGGGGAAATTGCTAAATTTTCTAAGGGCGCACTTAACGGTGATTTGCAATCACCAAGTGCTGCCCTGCAGGCGGCCTCGTCATTTTTCATCTGGCTCCAAGCATTTCTTTAGGAAAACCCTCCGCCCTTTTGAACACCGCTCTTTCGGATTTTATGGTCTAGGGTGCCTGCACCAAAGTGCCGTTGCTAAGAGCAACACGTAAGCGCGCATGGTCAGCTTTTGAGAAGCCTCCCATGACAGCTTTCTGAGTCTGATCTCCTCTTGTCCGAGAAACCTATGATAACGCCTGTGGCCGTAAAGCAACGGCGATTCTGCGAATCGCGCATAAGTGCGCATCCTTTTGGATGACTTTTTAGGCCCTTGTAAACGAGGACCTGGTTTTTTTTGCTTTACTCCTCATAGGCACATCCTTCTTAAGGCTTGGTTGAAACCACTATCCGTGTCATGACCCCCTCCCTTAATGAATGCCATTGGAGCTTCATATTTGCTCTCAGAGAGCACGTAATGATTTTTTATTGGTTGGACTGTCAAAATCTTTTCCGTATCTGTAGCGCATGAATTTCAGTCCTAAAAGGATATTCAGATTTAAAAATGAGAGCCCACCTTCAATACACGAAGAAAGCATCATCCGAAGGATGCGCACTTATGCGCGATTTGGAAAATCGCTCCGTGCTTTGCGGCCACAGGCGTCATTAACGAATTCAATAAGGCAGAAATCATGAACCCAATCTTGAGTCGCGTTCATTCCAAGATCCTCCTCATTTTGAATGAGCCGCCCGCAGGGCCGTGCAACACGATTGCAAATCGTGGTTAAGTGCGCCCTTAGAAATTTTGGCAATTTCCTCAGGACTGCCTAGCTCACTTTGTTCGCAAATAGGGAAGAAGGTCAGAGGAGGATTTTTTTAAAATCCGACGAAGCGCGCTTATACAAACTCTCCGAGTGTGTGCACTTTGGTGCAAGCACCGTAGACGACTTTACGGTCATTATAGGAACGAGTCTCATAAAAGTGGTGTCCAAAATCTCCAGAAAGGTTAGGAGATAGACTCAAAGAATTTATCGACGACGCAATATGCATTGTAACCAACACGGCATTATTCTTGTCTTAAATATCCCATTGAGTGGATTGTCATGAAATTCAAGATGAGCTATCCTTAGCGTGACTCAAAGATGCTGAAACACCTCTGAGCCACTAACCATAACCAACAACCTAGGAGCTAGTCATGGCTGATCATGATATACAAAACTCTCAGCATCTCTTAAAGCGATTAAAAGAAGAAATGGAATTTTTGGACAGTCTTATGGCTGAAACCCAGACCCATTCTTCTAAAATGAACAACCTTACAAGTCAGGTTCGGTTCGTCGCTTCCAACATTCATAAGACGTGGTCATCCATCCATGTGGCTTATGAGAGTTGGAAAAGAGAGAGCGGAGAGATATAAAGAAAAAAGCCCACTCTCAGAAAAAGTCTCCTGAGAGTGGGTCTTTTCGAGGAAAGAATCATGGAGCTTCTTACTCTAACTGATTATTCAACTTGTTACAATCAAGCTCTATTACAGGCCACACACGTCACCTCTTGACTCTTTTTCACAAATTTCTTCGTGCGTGAGTCCCAAAAATAGATCTCCTCAATAAGAGGTTCGCTACACTCTTCACAGTATTTTGTCTTAAAAAACACGCTTTCAAAAGGATCCGAATTTGTTGAATTGTTTAATTTTTGCTTCTTTTGAGCCATTTTTTATTCCCCTCATGGTTTTTGTAGAGCTTCTTCATCTGCTT
>CAZYOE010000294.1:0-875 GCA_964648725.1 uncultured Pseudobdellovibrionaceae bacterium
TCGCGTGTTTAAGCTCACATTTCATCAGAAAACTTGCGATTCAAAGTTTGCAATTTCATCCTACGCACTTCTCGCTTTTCTGATTGAACGACGAATTATGAAAATCTATCCGGCTATGGTGAAATTCAGTCACTACGGAGAAATTCAAAACTTAGCAAAGACCATCATTCTCGACGAACGCCAACATTTGACCTTGGTCACCGGAAAACTGGTTTCCTTGCGGCCCGCAATCTTGATGAGCTTGCGTTCGACAAGGGTCTCGATTTTGCTGATTCATCCCAAGATGAAATTATTTTGATGGAGCGCAGATTGGCCAATGAATGGATTGGATCGCTCCTCGGCGCCTACAATCAAACTGTGCTGGGCTCCTAAAATGAGAGCCATTCTTTTCCCAGGTTTGGATTCTCTTTTCGTGGCCTCAAAGATGAAAAGATGGCTGGAGTTTGACTTCATTCAAGAGTCACTGAATTCGACCTCGCGAAAGCTTTCGCAATTGACCAATCAGGAAGAAGATCTTCTGGGCTTTCTTAAAAACACTCATCGTCCCCATTTGGTAGACCTGGATCGATCCCTCGTGTGTCTCACCATTCTTCAGGTAGCCATTGCTTCTCGACTCAAGGAAAGTATTCCGGACCTTGGACTTATTCAAGGCTGCAGTCATGGGGATATAGCAAGGTCAGTTATTATCGAAAGTATCACCCTGGATGACGCGATTGAAATTCTCTGGAGTTTTTCAATGCTTCGGAAAATGCTTCCCGATGGAATGACCGCCACCGTGCGCACCAAGGATGGATCATCGCTCAATCAAGAGCAGATGGATTGGCTTGAATCCCATGACACACCAATCAGTCTCTGGTCCAATGAGCATGGGACTA
>CAZYOE010000294.1:885-1685 GCA_964648725.1 uncultured Pseudobdellovibrionaceae bacterium
ATCGGGGCTGACCTTCAAAAGATTGAGTTCCTCGCGTTAGAAGGTATCGCCAAAAACTTAAAAATTAAAAACATGCTTCCTTTTCCTGTGCATACACCGACACTGATACCAGCGATTGAGCTCCTTAGAAGCACTGCTGATTTTTGGCCAGTATCAACCCCGAAACAGAAGACTGTCTCCAGTGTTTGGGTGCGCGAGATGACGACAGCGCAAGAGCTCAAAGATGAGGTTCTAGCTGGCGCCATCCAACCTGTCCGCTGGATCGATACCTTGAATTACCTCTATCATGAAAAAAACATTCGAGAATTTATCAATATTGGACCAAGCAATACTTTGACGGCCTGGGTCCTTGAAAGTGATAAGTACCCCGGCCTGCGTGTGCTTGAAGCCTGGGACCTGATCTGCCCAAGGGCTGACTTGGAAGTGATTCAATGTCCATAAATAATTTGTCAGAGATCTTGTTCGTTTTTTTCCTTGGTGTGCTGATTCTTTATCGACATTTATTCGGACCCTATTTGCTATATAAGATTTTCTATGGGAACCCGAGTCGCTGGCAGAAATACAAAATCCAAACAAAGAGCCCACCGGCCAATCGGGTTGAATTCGACAGGAAGATGACTCAGAAATCTATTTTTCTTGATTTTATTGTTATTTTTTTCTGCTATTTTCTGAAAAAAAACGAACTTTTGAAACTGTCAATGAACTTCGATTTTCAATTTATTCACTGGCTCTACTCTCTTTTTGTTTTCAATCTTCTATTTTTCTTGCAAGATTTCTATTTTTATTTCACCCATAAACTT
>CAZYOE010000294.1:1695-3029 GCA_964648725.1 uncultured Pseudobdellovibrionaceae bacterium
CAGGCCATCACAGAATAAATCACTTACTAACCTGGCCTTGCCATCAATAATCTGTATAGCTCCCTCAGGGCAATTAGGCACACACTGCCCGCAACCATTACATTTAGGTTCATCTATTTTTATAATTTCCCGTTCCTTCAAAATAACCTCCTATTTTATTAACGAAGCTATTGTAATCGTCTTCAATTGCTTACCTATATAATCTTCTATTTTTCTTGCAAGATTTCTATTTTTATTTCACCCATAAACTTTTCCATCAAGGGATCCTTTTTAAGTATGTTCATTCAGTCCATCATCATTCGACCAATCCAACCCCATGGACTTCATTTAGCCTTCACCCGGTGGAATTTTTGGTTGAATCTCTTTTCTACCCAATCGTGCTGTGTTTGATCCCGATCAATTATCCCACTTTGCTAATTTATATCTTTGTTACAACAACAATCAACTTTTTGGGGCATTGTGGATTTGAAATTCCGATATTGAGTTTGTCTCGTTTAAAATATTTTCGCTGGGCAGCTAGCTTTACTTTCCATAACCGCCATCACCAATACTTCAGAGGGAACTATTCTCTCTATTTTAATATTTGGGATAGGATTTTTAAAACCAATATTCCTTGAGTCCATCTTCTTTAGGGGCCGTCTAGAAATAAACGCTCATTCTCTATGCCGTGGATTTTGGGACAGTTCAAGGCGTGACGACGAAGATTTAGCACCGCTAAATTGAGGAGAAACAACGATGGTCTGTCCCAAAAGACCAAGTAGAGAATGAGCGTTTATTTCTAGACGGCCCCTAAGCGACCCCAACTGAGTCTTGAGCCTTAACAATCGGTAGTGAGAGGACGAATTCAGTGCGAGCAGGGCTCGAGCTAAACTGAATGTCACCACCATGGGATTGTGCGATTCCACGAGCTACGCTCAGTCCGAGACCAGTGCCTTCCCCAACTTCTTTGGTCGTGAAGAAGGGATCAAAGACCCTGTCCTTGATCGTAGCGCTAATTCCCGGGCCATTGTCACTAACCAAGATTTGAATCCGATCGCCAACAATTTCATATTTGATATCAATTTTCTTTGCCTCGACTCCCTGAACGGCCTCGATGGCATTGTCAACTATGTTGAATAGGGCTTGAGATAATTCATTTTTTTGACCATGAATCGAAATCGCTGGGGCGCGCCCAATTGAAAATTCAATAAAGTGCTTGCTCATTTTTTCTTTGAAGAAAATGACACTGAAATCCATTAACTCATCCAAGGAAAAAACTTCTGGAGCCTCGTTGTGTCGTTCCCTTGCAAAATACTGGAGCCCGCGAACGATATTTCGAATTCGTACGTTCATGT
>CAZYOE010000294.1:3039-3497 GCA_964648725.1 uncultured Pseudobdellovibrionaceae bacterium
AAAGGCTTCCCAGGTTGGTTCATTGGCCAAAAGGTTTTGAATTTTAAATACTTGACCACCGGCAATAGTCAGCGGGTTATTGATTTCATGGGCCACGCCAGAAGCCATACTGCCCAAGAAGGCCAATCGTTCAGAATTCAAAGCTCGACCTCGCTCATTCAGAAGATCATTTTGAGTGTCGCGCAGTTCAACCAAAGTAATTTTCAAGTTTTCTTGCTCCAACTGAAGCTTCAACGTGCTTTCGATACTCTTTGTGAGCATTGCATGGAGCTTTCGACTCGTTGAAAGGTAGTAAAGAAAAAAGAGAATGATAAATGCCGGAATGGCGGCGAAATTATGAGGTAAGCTACCGTCCGCGACACGAATAGAATAGATAACCGCTGGGACAATCAGAGAAGTAACGTAGAAAAAGGTCTGAATAATCGGGCCGGGGTCGGCCATGCCGGTGCACTCGATCA
>CAZYOE010000294.1:3507-3780 GCA_964648725.1 uncultured Pseudobdellovibrionaceae bacterium
GACAGCCCCCCAGAGAATCGAGTTCACGATCAAAGTGCCTTGGATGACAGGTAGAAAACGGTACTGGCTTATCTTGTTATGGCGAGCCAAATAAGAAAAAATGCCTCGGACCCCTGAATTTAGAGCTAAGAGTATTCCCAGAACTAAAAACTTCTGCCCGAGAGAGGGAGAATCATATTGATAGGCCATCACTACGAAACTCAAAACGAAAATAGAAATGGCAGAAGGTAAACTTCTCTCATAGTTCTCTACTAGTAATTTGGCAGCAACTCT
>CAZYOE010000295.1:0-2591 GCA_964648725.1 uncultured Pseudobdellovibrionaceae bacterium
AGGAGTCGAGTTTCTACAAAAAGAAGACTCGTGAGCTAGATAGCGGATGGGAGCCATATCTCCTCGATGTTGCCTTCCAAACACATGTCGCAACAAAAGCCCATCCAGAACTAAATTTCTCTCCTTTTCTCATGCTAGCAGACAAGCAAACATTGGCAACTGTGGATGGACTCAATCAAAATTTCATTCTTGAAAAAAGAGGTGAAAGATCTCGAGCAAGAACTAAAATCCAATTGAGTAAAAAAGAGTTAGGCTCACAAATACTCAGACAAGTTGATGTCTCCGGCGAGGTTACCTTTATCAACAATGATTTCAAAAGAGCAGGCAAGAGTTTCACCGATCTGATTCAATTCTACTCTAGCGTCTATACTTCTGGAGATCGCGTTTTTGATGGAATCGGAGGCAAATGTAAATCTTGCGAGTACCGAATCGGTAGCGAGCTAAAATCCGATGGGAAAAAGAGCGGTTTTGAAGAATGCTGGAAAGAACAACTTAAACTTAAAGACAGCGACTTCCAACGACCGTTTGCATTTGAAATCTGGAATTCAAGAAAAACAGACGAGTTAATCTCCGAAAATATCATTTTTATGGATCAGGTGAAGCAATCGGATTTGCAGCCCAAGGGCAAAGCAAAAGACGTTGATGGTCTCAGCACATCAGAGCGCCAGTGGTTGCAAGTTGAAAAATCGCAAAAATGTGATCTTACTTCTTATCTGGATGAAGAAGGAATGCGCCAGGAGTTTGCGAATTTTGTTTATCCACTAAATTTTATCGATTTTGAAACGACGATGGTGGCAATTCCTTTCAATAAAGGTCGCAGACCATACGAACAAATTGCTTTTCAATTTTCACACCATATTCTTACCGAAGATGGACGCTCAGAGCATAAAACCGAATACATCAATCGTCTTCGTGGTCACTTTCCTAATTTTGAATTTGTACGGGCGTTAAAACTAGCTCTGGAATCCAACAAGGGAACCATATTTCGATACGCTGTCCACGAGAATACAGTTCTCTGTCAAATCCACGATCAACTTCAAAATTCCACAGAATCTGACAGAGATGAACTTTGCGCATGGATCAAGAGCATAACTGAAAAAAAAGGTGAATGGTCTGGTCCACGAAATATGGTCGACATGTGCGAAATGGTGAAGCGCTACTATTACAATCCATTAACCAATGGTTCTAATTCCATCAAAAAAGTTTTACCTGCGATCTTAAATACCTCAGAATTTATTCAAAAGCGTTATTCACATCCTATTTATGGCGACTCAGTAGGAAGCAAAAACTACAAAAACTGGTCGTGGATAAAAAAGGATGATCAAGGCAAGGTAATTGATCCTTATAAACTCTTGCCACCGGTCTTTACTGACTATGACCTTGAGCAAGTTGACTCGCTTTTATCTGAAAATTCGCTAGCCGATGGAGCTGCTGCAATGACTGCCTATTCTCGAATGCAGTTTACTGAGATGAGTGAAATGGAAGCCGACAGAATCACGAAAGCACTACTTAAATATTGCGAATTGGATACCTTCGCAATGGTGATGATCTATGAGCATTGGGCGAATGAAATTCGTTGGGACGTGAAACGGAGAGCAGCATAATGAAAGACTTCACATGGACACCATTCTTCGAAGAACTGCTTCATGTAATTTGCAAAAGTTATAATTCAGACAGTCTCGTTGAGCTGTTACGAAAAATATTTCATGACGCCAAATACGAGGATGGCTCACTCGGTCCCTTAAAGGAGATTGATCCCCTAACATTCATTGCTCAATTTAATCGCAAATGGAAAGAAGAACGCAGAATTGAATATTGTCGAGCAATAAAGAATGAACTGAAGCTTAAGGCTGAGGCGCCTACTGACTTCTCTGGAATTCCCATCTTTATGCATCTAAGAAGTCGATTTTTTCCGCATGGTGAAGATCGGAAAAATGGAACCTTTTCCACCTTGTGGGAATTTGCAAAAGCACTAGATAAAGGGGATCTCAACTCTGATCTCTTTTCTAAAACACTCCGCATTGATTACGTTGGTCAAACAAGTCTGACTCAAATTTGCTTCATTTGTAAACCGAACCATTTTCTCCCAATGGATGACAACACCACAACATTCCTTGGAAACAATGGCCTGTCTAAAGAATTAGATTCCTTTCGCTCTTCGGAATCTTTTGCAGATTATATGCAACTGCTTTCCGCCGTAAAACAGCAGTTTCCAAATCAAACGATGTCAGAAATAAGCAGAAATGCATGGGACTTCGCCAATAAAAATGAGAAAACTCAAAGTGGTTCTAAGACCTGGCTGCTCTGGGCAGGAGCTGGTGGCGAAGCTCTACCTGAATGGCTCGAGCAAAATGAAATCGCAATCGGTTGGGATGAACTCGGTGACATTCGTGGAAAATCCCGTGATGACATCTCAAAGCTTCTTGAGCAAAAGAGACCATCGGAGAGAAAACAAACTCATAACTCTCTTTGCCTTTATGAGTTTTCGAGCGTAATGCGGCCAGGAGATACGGTCGTCGCGATTACGGAACTTCGCTCAATTGGTGGTGTTGCCCGAGCAGCTGTTGCGGACGATGAGGTTCCCAGCGCCG
>CAZYOE010000295.1:2601-3736 GCA_964648725.1 uncultured Pseudobdellovibrionaceae bacterium
CTGAAAAATCGTCGCAAGGTTACCTGGATTTCTCGCGAATCAAAATCACTGTCTGATGACGGCTTTAATGAAAAATTTGGGATGAGTCATTTTGTAAAGAAGACTCTAACAGAGACAAATCGCCCCGCCATTTTGGAGTGGGCACTTGGAGAGCGTATGGCAAAAACAAATTCAGTAGCAAAAGTGTCGAAGCTAAATAATGCAGGGTTGAATGAAATCTATTTCGGGCCTCCCGGAGTTGGAAAGACCTACCATCTCAACCAATTGATTGAGAGCTACTCCAAAGAAAATGCGCCTCAAACAGATGAAGCAAAGTATGCTGTTTGGGCCTCCGAACAATCATGGTGGTCGGCAACTGCCGCTGTATTGATGACTGAAGGCAAGGCGATGCAAGTAGACGACATAGCCAATCACCCATTGATGAAGGCCAAAATTCGACAAAGCTCCACGAAGACTCCAAAAAATTCGATTTGGGGTGTGCTTCAGGCCCATACTGTCTCCGACTCGACCACCGTAAAATATTCCTCTCGAACTGATCCACTCGTATTTGATAAAAACAGTGATTCAAGCTGGAAGCTGGCTGGAAATTGGCAGCAAGACTTGGCAGATATCTCGGAAGGTTTGAATGCACTAAAAGGAGGGCATGGTCAAAAGATAGATAAATATGTCTTTGTGACTTTTCATCAAAGCTATGGATATGAAGACTTTATCGAAGGCATTCGCCCCTCTCTGGACTCGGATGGTGGGACCTTAACCTATAGGTTGGAAAAGGGAATCTTCCGTCAAATCTGTGAAAGGGCAACTCTCGATCCAGATAATGAATATGCAATATTCATAGATGAAATCAATCGCGGAAATATCTCAAAAATCTTTGGGGAGTTAATTACTCTGATCGAAGAAGATAAACGAATTGATCCGAAGACTGGCATAGGAACTCACATTACCCTGCCTTACTCTAAGGAACGCTTCGGAGTTCCTTCAAATCTGCGAATTGTCGGAACGATGAACTCCGTTGATAGATCACTTTCAGTAGTTGATATGGCTCTGAGACGTCGATTTAACTTTATTCGAATTGATCCAAAACCAGAAATGGTCTCAGAATCTGTTGATGGAATTCCACTTCGAAAGCTTTTCG
>CAZYOE010000296.1:0-3390 GCA_964648725.1 uncultured Pseudobdellovibrionaceae bacterium
GTGCACCTCGGGGAGTCAGGCGATTGGATATAGTTATGAATCAATCCGTCACGGTCATCAAAAAATAATGATTGCTGGCGGCGCCGATGAACTCTGTGCTTCGGAAGCAGCAGTTTTCGACACTTTATTTGCCACAAGCACTAAAAATCAACATCCAAATCTCACGCCTGCACCTTTCGACAAAAATAGAGATGGGCTTGTAATTGGAGAAGGCGCGAGTACTCTCATTCTTGAAGAATTGGAGCATGCTCAAAAACGAGGCGCGAACATCTATGCTGAGGTCTTAGGGTTTGGTACGAATTGCGATGCGAGTCACGTCACCCAGCCACAAAAACAAAGCATGGGAATTGCTATGAAACTAGCTCTTAGTAGCGCTTCACTAGACCCCTGCGAAATCGGATACATAAGCGCACATGGTACAGCTACGGATCGCGGAGATATTGCCGAAACAAATGCTACAGCTGATTTATTTGGATCAAAAGTTCCCATTAGCTCAATGAAAAGTTATTTTGGTCACACTCTTGGGGCCTGCGGTGCTATGGAAGCCTGGCTGGCCATTGAAATGATGAATAGAAACTGGTTTGCTCCAACAATAAATCTCAATGAGGTTGATCCTCTCTGCGGTGATTTGGATTACATTAAAGACTGTGGTCGTGAAATTAATTGCGAAATCATAATGTCTAACAACTTTGCCTTTGGTGGTATCAATACTTCATTAATTTTTAAACGCTGGCACAATCGATAATCTATTTATAACACGCCCATTGCAAATAAAGGATTTTTTTCATTCCAGACATCTCCAGCTGTTACTGAAGTAAAGGCTTCTCTCGACTCTTCTCTCTTAAAAATCTGCTTCATTGAACTAACATAGTTCTCTTTATAAAAAAGTGAGATGAGACCATGAAATCGATTCATCCCGACACGCACCTGATTTTCAAATTTCGCCCCTAATTTCTCAGTATCCAGGGTACATTGGTTCTCCAACGCCTTCGAAAGACATTCAGAAGCAAAATGCGCTGACTGCATCGACACGTGGACTCCAGAAGAAAAAATAGGATCTAAGAAACCCGCAGCGTCACCACTCAATAAAAATCTTGGTCCCCAAAGTTTTGAAACTTCATAACCATAATTTGAACTGACATACATTTCACGTTCTCGCCTTGCCCCTGACATCAAATGTTTGAGCTTCTCACTTTCATTGAGTTTATCGAGAAGTACTTTTTCCAAATCCCCTTTTTTACTGATGTCAGTAGGGGGCATGACAACCCCGACAGAAGTAACTGACCCTTGAAATGGGATGCACCAACTCCAACAACGATTTTTCAAAGCCCCTATAATTATATCGCCTTCTTTTTCACCGGGTTCTCTCGGAATTCCACTAAAATGAGAGTAGACAGCGATATTATTAAAATGATCCTTAACGACACCTAATCCAAGAGTTTGTGCAATTAAAGAACGCTTGCCCCCGCAGTCTGCAACGAACCGCGCTTCAAATTCTTTATTTTTGCAATAGACTTTGCATCGTGTTTCCTCAAATTCAATCTTTTGAGCTTCATCCGGTTGCAAAACAACAACACCATTTGATTTGGCATGATCTAAGAGTAGCAAATCAAACTCTTCTCTGGGAACCTCAAACGCAGAAGGAATTTCACGATTAAATCCACCAGCAAAGGCAAATCGAACTTCATCTTCACTATTATAATCGACAAATCGTGCACCATTTTTTTTGATAAACCGACCATCCGATATTTTATCTAAAACACCAGTTTTTTTAAGTAGTGGTATTGAAGCAGGCAACAAACTTTCTCCAATTTGAAATCGAGGAAATTGTTGCTTCTCAATTAGTATAACTTTGTAACCTTTTTGGGCCATTAATGTGGAAAGTGTGGAACCACCAGGACCACCGCCAATAACAACTAAATCATACATTATAATAACTATTCTGAATCTTAGAGAAGCTTCTGAATCTCAGCATCTAGCAGAGTAATCCATTTTCTATAGTTTCGATGAATAACTGGCCCATTTTTGCCATCTGGATTATAACGCATATTTTCGCTACTAACGTATGCAATTTTATAAGATGATTTGTTGTAAGTTACATTAACTGTAACTTCGTGTTTACGCACATTTATTATAAGGAGTATATTAGATGGACCTTCTTCCTTTACTTTCCAACCTTTTAATTTGGCTGCTTTCTGTATAGCCTCTTTAACCTGGACAACTGAGAACTTACCCGCTCCATACACACTACTTTCAACATCTTTAATTGGAACAACTCTCGATCCACATGAAGTCAGTAATATTGCAAACAACAAAGAGGAAACAATTCTCATATAAATACCTCGAGTGAAGATTAACTCCTAGATTAGCACTTGGCAAAAGACAAATTATCTTCCATTCTAAGAGTTCATGATGCGTCGTGACTCAATGTCCGGTTGCCAAAGACCTATGGAGAATTTAGTCCCATTTTCTCTGCGGAGATTTAGGCTATGACTGACATTTGGATGGCCAACCGGAATGACTTTGCGGGGCTTCAATTTAACTGGCCTGAGTATTTAGCTCCTGAAGAACTTATCAGACTAGACTCTATTTCCAGTGCTCTCAAAAAAGAAGAATTTGCTTTAGGTCGCTCCATATTGAAGATGCTTCTTTCTCACTATATTAAGCGCCCAGCACGAGAGATTCGAATCGTCACCCAAGGCACCTCTAAACCTTTCATAAATTATCCTATAAATTTTAATATAGCGCACTCAAGAGGCCATTTTGTTTGGGCCTTATCGCGAGATCAATCAATAGGTGTAGACATTGAATACATTCGGAACAGAAAAAATATTGATGGACTTATAAGTGAAACTTTGTGTGATAATGAGAGACGGCAGATTTCTCAATCTACTCGAGAAATAAAAATCGAATCGTTTTATAAAGCTTGGACCCAAAAAGAAGCGCTATCAAAGTGTCTAGGTCTGGGTCTCAAGATTCCTTTTAAGGAACTATCAATCGACTTAGATCTCGATACACAAATTTTGAAATTTAAGAAAAAAAAGTATTCCCTCTACAATCTGAGTGCACCGGCTAACTTTTCAGCTGGCTTGGCACTAGAAGGGAAATGCGCCCAGTTTAATTATCACCAGTTTAGTGACTTGAAAAAAACTATAGCAAAATGTCGGTAAATCGAATGGGAAACTTTTTCAAAACTATTGAGCTTATGCCGGAACCGAAACTTCAGGTTTATTTTTTTCATCATGCTGGAGCGGGCGCAGTTCAATACTTTAAAATTATGCGCGTTTTGCCTCAAGAATTTCAAGTCCATGTAGCGGAGCTCCCCGGCAGAGGCCTAAGAGCTGATGAGGCATTTGTTGAAAATTTCGACGACCTAATTGATCAGCTCAG
>CAZYOE010000296.1:3400-3725 GCA_964648725.1 uncultured Pseudobdellovibrionaceae bacterium
CCGCCCATTCAAGAGTATCATTACCGACGTGAAAGACTAAGCAAATTGAATGACCATGAGTTTTTGGATAAGTTAGTGTCATATGACATGCTTCCAAAAAAGTTGCTGCAAAATCCAGAGTTTTTAGATTTTTTTATCCCGGCAATAAGAGCTGACCTAAAGCTCTTCGATGAGGATTCCTATATCCCTAATCTACAAATGGAATGTCCAATATTCGGGATGTATGGAGATCGAGATATTGTGATACATCCCGATCTTAAAAACCATTGGCAATCTTTCACTCAGAAAGGCTACTCAGAAGAAACTTTCCGAGGTGGACATTTCT
>CAZYOE010000297.1:0-3684 GCA_964648725.1 uncultured Pseudobdellovibrionaceae bacterium
GCGTTGGCTACGCTTCATCTCTCACTCAACGTAGAGGAACTACGCCTCGTTCGATCTGAAGCTTGCCGCCTTGAATTTGGCTCTTTTTCAGCGGAATCTATGTAGATCTTGTTTGGTTTGGATTTAGATGGTGATGAAATGTACAGTTGCTGAGCTTTTATTGGACATGAAAATTCTTGCTGTCTCACATTGAGACAAGTAGAGTAGCTAAGAGGCTGCTGGAGATATATTCTGTGTGGCTGAGCCCCTTGTCGGGGAGGAGAATTCTATGTCCAATAGTTGGGATCTCGTTGGCAACACACCCTTAGTTTACATCGAATCATTGAGCGAAAGAACAGGCTGTCATA
The DNA here is from genome assembly GCA_964648725.1 of uncultured Pseudobdellovibrionaceae bacterium. GTDB lineage: Bacteria > Bdellovibrionota > Bdellovibrionia > Bdellovibrionales > Bdellovibrionaceae > CAUJGP01. Next base: position 348 of record CAZYOE010000297.1, read on the forward strand.
TCTGGGGAAAAGCTGAATTCCAAAATCCAGGCGGGAGTCTTAAAGACCGCGCTGCTAAACAAATTATATTTGAGGCTGAAGGCGCGGGTGACTTAAAACCTAATGGCACAATTGTAGAGGGGACGGCGGGAAATACGGGAATAGGTTTAGCAACCCTGGGAATCCAGCGCGGCTATAAGGTTGTGATCACAATGCCGAACAATCAGGCTCGGGAAAAAGTTGAAATTTTAGAGAAACTGGGCGCAGAGGTTTTACAGTATCCGCCATGTCCATTTGCAGATCCTGGGCACTTTTATCATCAAGCGCGTATTTATTCTGAAAAAAATCCTGGGGTCTATTGGGCCAATCAATTTGAAAATATGGCAAATTTTAGAGCTCATTACCAGCATACCGGACCTGAAATTTTCGAACAAACCGAAGGCAAACTCGATGCGTTTATTGCAAGTGTCGGAACGGGAGGAACTGTGGGTGGGATAACTAGCTTTCTCAAAGACCAAATCATTGAAGTCGAGACCATTGTGGCCGACCCTTTTGGATCCGGGATCTTTGAATACCTTAAATCGGGTCACTTTAAGAGTGAAGGAGGTTCTATCACTGAGGGGATTGGTATTATGCGATTGACCGCCAATTTTAAACAAGCGCGTGTTGATCGGGGGATTCGTATTTCAGATCAAGAAATGATTGATATGCTTTATCATCTTCGTGATGTTGATCGTTTAACCGTGGGTACATCGTCAGCATTGAATTTGGCGGCTGCTTACAAAATTGCTCATGAGTATAAAAATTCCAGAAAAACAATTGTGACGATGCTTTGTGATCATGGAGATCGGTATCGCTCAAAAATATTTTCAGAGCCATGGTTAGCAGAGAAAGAGCTAAAACCTCATAAATTGTTGTAATACCATTTTTACAGATTTGAAATTCGGTAAAACAAGTATTCTTTGAGAACGGCCGCACTGACTCCGCGCTTACGCGGCGGTCGCATGCTCCTATCAGGGTTAGCTTTATTCACTTTGAGTGGATTTAACTCGCCCTCTTCTGGCTCATACAAATTAGATCGATTGATTTGACGTAGAACCTCCGCACCGATCTCAGAACGGAGCTCTTCTGTCATAGAGCCTCGGATCTTCATGAGGATTTTGTGAGCTAGGTCGAGGTTTTTAGAAACATGAAGAAAAGGCAGATCCTCTGAAGTCCATTTTTTATCACGATCATTATTAAATGGCGAATTTCTAATTCCTTCGCGGAACCCGTTGTAGAACCTAACTTCTACATCTCTCAAATTAGCAATGGCTGCACCTTCGGCCAAATAGAAAGGGTCGGAAGGAATCAACTGCAAAAACATGGCCGCTTCGCTGGGTTTAAGGTACTGCAACTCACCGACTATCAAGGAAATTTTCTCATAGAGTTCATCCGCACGGAAGGATTCAGGATGAATCATGGCAATCATCTGCTGAACACGGAAAGCAGTTTCACGAATTTCACGGTCAAAGTAATGGTCAATAGCAGTCGTTAGGTCTGGATCGGGAAACACAGTTTTCAAAAAACTGCGACCTTTTTCAATCGTGCCCAAGTCGGGACTGCTGTGTACAAAAATTCGGATGAAGGCGAGCATATCATCAAAAGGAACAGTGTGTCCTTGCGCTTGGGCAAACTTTGATAATTGTTCAAAAGTCAATTTGCGTGCGATCATCGCCGTGCTGATATCCGATGATTTAAAATCAAGGACTCGAAGAAAGTTGTAGACCTCAAAAATATCCAGATTCTTACCGGTTTCGCGAAGGTCCGTCAGAATAATTTCTGGAACGATCGGCACAGTATCCAAAGTCGCCACTGAATCAATATCGGCCGCATCTTTTAAGACTTCGAAAGGATAAAAATCGATTCTACCAATCAAATTAGGTGTTAGCATCTGATAAACTTGGGTTTGTTGCTGGGAGGGGATCGCCATCAGGATTCGGTAAATTTCCAAGTGACTCAGCAAACCGATTTGATCCACCTGTTGGCGTATGATTTCGATTCGTTCGGTAGAAGGTCGTTCCAAAAGAGTGCGGGCGTATTGTACTGGATTTTCATAGGGAATCACTACGGCCTTTCCCACTTCTTTCTTTTTGCTGCCTCCACCAAAGAGCTTGGCAAAAAAACTGGGCTTTTTGACGGGAGCAGCAGTTGCTGTCGGTTGACTAATAAAGAGATCCTCTACGGATTGAGGCGGCGGACTTTCGTCATAGCCGAGTATGATTTTGTGGCGGCGAACTACTTTTGAATTACTGATGATCTGATCAATCACTTTTTTATAAGACGCAAGGTGGAGCTTCTGTCGCTCGGTAAGATCATCAGTAGTGATGGCTTCAAAAAGTGCTTGAATCTCTTCTCCTAACTGAAGATGGTGATCATTTTGAGTTTGTCTCACTAATTCGGCGGAAGCTAAACGGGTGTAATAAGGCTCGAGTCCCAAACTATGCAAGATCTCATTAAGATTCATTGCGCGAGGATCTTTATCGAAGGGTTTTGTTTTTTGGACTTCAGCGAAAACTTCAGGGCTGACTGTTGTCGCTACTTTTTCAGCAGTGAGTTCCGCGATCAAGTCATCGAGCCCTGAGACATCAACTGCTGGCTTTTTGACAACGGGTTCTTCTTTCATTGCGACACTGGTCTTACAGCTTTGCACATTCGCAAAGCTAGGAATGGCTGACATCAAAAATGCCGTGGAAAGAATGATGCGAGTCATTTGGAACCTTTGTTTATGGCAGTCTGGCATTTCATTCGACTTTTAACCAGTGGAGCAACGAGACGCGAAAGTTCGTCTGCAATTGAAACAACACTCACACGAGGATTCCAGGATTTAACGGAAATAGTGTTGGTAACAACGATTTTGTCTAGATAAGGGGATTTAATAGCTTTTGCGGCATCACCAGTGAGGTGAGTGAAGGCCGCAATTACTCTTGACGCTTTATATATTGTTTTAAGTAGCTCTGCCGCCTCAGCGAGTGTACTGCCGCACGCCGATTCGTCATCGAGAATCAAAACCGTCTTACCTTCAAGACTAGTTTCGCCAGACTCTTGCATAAACGAATCTGCTATAATAACTGTTATATAGTTAAGTCTTCTGACGAAGAGATTAAATATCATAAAACGCTCCGGATAAACTTATCAAGTGGACATTCGGTTCTCAGCAAATAACATGCCCGCGGAAATCGCAGTTTAAAAGCAATTTAGGTCGACTGAAGTGTCAATCCTTTATAGTTTGTAACAAATTTTGTTTATCCGAATGGCCTCTCAATTTTGCCTCTCTACCAATTAGTGGGGTGTAGTCACGTGCCAATACCAACTATTT
>CAZYOE010000298.1:0-3647 GCA_964648725.1 uncultured Pseudobdellovibrionaceae bacterium
GACTAATTCTTCTTGGTCCTCAGTTGCCTATGCTAGAACCATGGCGGCCACTTCTGCTTCGACATCATTTTCCTACGCTAAACCTGTAACGACCACTTCTTCGAGTTTACCGGTCGTTTCGATCAGTTCACTAACTGACGGGCAAAGCGTCTCAGGGTCTTCAAGCATATTGATTTACAGCTCAGCAACGGGAAGCGCACCGATAGTGTCAATGAAAATATCTATCGATGGAATTCTTCAACAAACCGCTTCCAACTCAAGTAATCTTATTTATAGATGGGTTTTGTTAAATGTGATTAAAGGCTATCACATAATTACGGTCGAAGCGACTGACTCTAAATTCCAAAAATCGACTAAGTCAATCAGAGTCAGTAATTTTTAAATGTCAGGGGAGTCAATGAGTTTTTAAAAATGAAAAGGCTCGGTGGAATTGCGAAAACCGAACGGTACCGAATGTAACTGAAACCGAGCCTTTAAAAATAGCCTGGCACCAAATATGTTTTCAAAAACAACCCGGAGGGGAGAGCATATGTCTATCAAATCGATCGCCATTTTTTTAATAAGTGCCTTTTCAAATGGTATTTTCGCCCAAACAAGCAAACAGGCCGCCGCTGCAGTTAATCCGTTCATCAAAGATACTTTAACTTCGCTCGCCATTTTATCTCTGGAAAAGGGCATAAGCTGCAACACGTCGCAAGCTGATTTTTGCCTCATTCTTAAAAATCCGGTATTCGCTAACAAGGCACCGTTGGGTTATGGTCTCGTCTTTGGTATGGATCTCGACGACCTCCAAACAATTCCCATCGTCGTCACTCGAAAAGATTCCCACCCCGAAAACATCTTTGAGAGTCGTCTGGCAAAAGTATACACACGCACCCAAACCGGGCCACTGTTGACGGTTAAAAGTACGGAAGGTCTTCGTACACTCTACCGAAATGACCCCGACCATGTTTTGGCTCAGGCAACTAGCTTTTATGTATTTAGAGACCAAGTGCAAAAAATGCAGAATTGGGGCGGAGGCTATTTTATCAATACCAATCGTTTTAAAAACGGAGACATGAAACTTTTATTAAATGCTTATGATGAATCGGTTGAAAATAACGCCACCTATAATAGTTCAGAAGATGTTGTAAAAATGGGTTACAAAACCACTTGGAATCCAGAGTTGAAACAAAACTTGAAATCGGAAATGGCGCTCAGCAGTGAAATCGTGGCGCATGAGCTTGGGCATGCGAACTTTCAACATGCAACCGGTCGCAAGTTGCACACTCTGGCGGATTTCCAAAACGTTCAACATAGATTCGTTTATTTGCATTGTCTGAATGGCAAGGATTCTAAAGGCACCTGCAAAAGCGTCGATGAGATCGGCGTCACCAACGTGACCTCCGAAATTACCTCAAGGACTGACTATATGCTGTTTGACCTAGGCTGTCGCAATGTTGGCTGCATACGTGGGATGGATGAAGGCCAAGCTGATCTTCATGCTTTGATCCAGTTTCAAGATACTAAGTCCACAACAACTGGGGAAACATTTTTTAATAGTTTAGAAGGTGTAAAGTCTCGGGACCCGAATCAATCCAGAGGAGTCACAATCACGGCGTTTCAGCTAGCCGAAGGCAAAACACTGTTCACCAAAGTCTTGGCTTCTGCCAAAGAAATTAATCAAAACAACAACTCGATACGAATTCGAAATTTAATCAACAATAGTATCAGTACCACAGATACAATTTTGGCTACTTTGGGTGAAAACCATCCGACTAAAAAAGCGGTTTACAACGCATTTTTTGGTGAGAGGCACTCTGCTGGAAGCTTTTATTCCAGCGTTCTTTGGGAAATATATAAAACAGCTGGCTTTAGCCGCAATGACTTCGCGAAACTATTTGTAAATCATCTACCATTGTTTACGAATACTTCTACTTATAAAACAATGTTCATAAATTTAGTGGCCTTGGATCGAACGCTGTTTCCATCAACAGCAGGAAGCAAGCTCGGCCGTCATGAGGAAAAAATGCGAAGCATTTTTAGCAATCGAGGAGTTCCTATTCCTTAGAATCTTGTTTGATCAATCACACGTTATAAAAAATGAGTGAGTGTTTTTAAGTTAGGCGGAGGACTTCGGATGCGAAACAAAGCAGGCAAAAAAATAATTCTTACAGTAGGAATCTTGAGCATTGTTATTATTTTTTTTCTCAAAACATCCATCATTGACCTGGCCTTCATGGGTGATTTCAAACAAAACGGCAAGGCGATGAAAGTCCCCGATGAACCTCAAGTGTCATACAATTCTAAGAGGCTGCCAGCGTCGGACACAAGTAAGGTCAATCAGACTCAATCCAATCTTAGTGGTTCGAAATCCGTTTCGAGCCTTTTGGAAGTTTTGCGGAGTAAAAAGTCGAATTCCGACTGGCAGATCACGGTTTCTGGCGAAGAACCGGAGAGCATCCAGGTCTTTGGTGGCCGCTTGGAACTTAAAGGTTCTTTGGCAAAGCAAACAGTTCGGGATCTTGGCACCATAATTGGTAATTCGTTGGCTTCAGGTGTTGGGGTTGACAATGTCGTTGCCGATCCAATCGAAACAGATTCTTTAGCGACTTACCATGTGCCCTTTGAGTATAATGGCTACGAAATCTATAATCAGGGACTTACGGTTGTCGCCGATAAGACTAAGGGTACCTTAGCAATCCTTCAATTTAATCAATTCACTCTATCGAATGTGGGTAACTCGCCTCAGCTTTCGAAATCCGAAGTTATACAATTACTGAAGAACCAATACTTAGATCGAAACCCCAAGATTACGGTTTCAGAAGCGCCCTTGATTTACTTGCGACCAGCGAGTCCAGGCATTTATATCTGGGAAGCAACAATAGAATTGAACCATCCGGAGGATTCCCGAGTCGCCTTGCTCAACGCAGAGGACGGCAAGGTGCTGTATTCTTTTTCGACAGTCATTCAAGAGAATCAGGAAAAGCTGGCCTATTGATAGGAATTGTTTAGCTTCGCATGACATTATTACCCAGGTTTCGCTTAAATGCAGGATCAAAAAGGTACAGGTTAATAAAAATAAATGTGTTTTTTGAACCTGAATGTTAGACTAAAAATAAATACCACTTAATTAATATTGGAATCGATTTACAGTTCTTATCGGCAAAATAGTCCTGTTTTTCTTGAGGCCGGAAAATATTATTTTGAAGCGAGTTTTAATATGCGGGGAAAAAGTCGAAAAAAATTCATATTCTTGCTAAGCCCATTCGTGACTCTACTGTTACTTTTGAGTTTTCAAAACTGTAGTTACGATGGCGGTGTTTTGACAGAGGAACAGCAACAAGCGCCTTTCTTACCATCAGGAGTTGGCGGTAATGGCGGGGTTTATGAGGGCAAACTGACGGATTTACCATCAGGAGTCGGTGGTAATGGCGGGGTTTATGAGGGCAAACTAACGATTGTTTTGCATTACGAAGATCAAACTTTACCTGATTCTATGCTAACGCTAAAGGCCGGTGAAAGTTTTACTTTTGATATTTCTGGCGGTGTTCCTCCTTACGCGATGGACTTGGTGGGCGTGGGCTCGCTTGATGGCAGCACGCAGACGTATGTAGCTCCTAGTTTATTTGCGGTCTCGCAAAATAACATGATCGTAGTGACTGACG